>JAOTUB010000020.1 GCA_029864095.1 Gammaproteobacteria bacterium
CGCCGATTCCGAGAATGGCCCAAACAAATGGTCCGCAGCCAGCACTATTCGTTTCAGGAAAGTTGACGTTGGTCAGATCTTCCCCTTCCTCGCCGACTACATCGGCGCCGAGTAAAGCGGCCAAAGATTTCGCAGCCTTCAACGCCGAGTTTGAGGGTGAAGTTATGTCGATTTCGCCACGGTTAAATACGAAATACTCCACTACCGTTTCGTTCTCTCCACTCCAATGCAGCACAAACGAGTCATTTGAGAGGTCATCAGCCTCTGCAATTGAAAATTGATCATCACTTTCTACCGCCGCGAGTAATTCTCGCTCAGTAATCGGTAATTTTCGACGAATCGAGACGACGTAACTCAATCAATTTCCTCAACTGGATATTGGCGGATCATGCTCTTGAGGGGGCGCCAACGAACGGCTGCTTAGGGTTGTGACTTCAAGCGGTCATTGCAACACCTAAACTCTATCACTAGAGAAGGAGGTGTTGCTGATGAGTTACCCGCCGAGGAGATGTGTCGCACAATATTTATTTTCCAACATAAAGCTAAACAACGGCTTTGTTGCGGCCTCTGTTACAGATCACCTCGACGAGCTCTTTTCGTTTGTACTTTGTCGTTACAGGTTTTTTGTTCATACAAACAGCCCGTGCAAAAGTCGCCGCGCCAGATGTGATGATCGTACTGCCGACGCGGTTGATAAAATTGAGCAATTGACAAATTTCCAGTAGAAGAAATCATTGAAAGCAGCATAGAGCTTGGGGTAAATAAATGTTCCCCATATGGGACCCAATGACCATGAAGAGAGCCATTCTGGTCTTTGTAGCCACATCTGCGGCAATCGCTATCACCTGGTTCGTCATGAACCGCTGGCCCGAAGCCAACCATGCATCGGGTAGCCAATCCCACCTTGATCCCGGCGTCCAAGCGCTCGATACAGATTCGGAAAGCCAGGCTGACTCAATGTTATCCGTACCAACACAGACGGGAACCGGTGAAGCTGAAGACAGGTGGACACCGTCTGCGCTTCGAGAAGTCGAGGATCTAAGAGCCTGGCAGCAAAGTCGAGGATACTTAAACACGTATCGCGACTACGGCAAATCGTCTGTTGAAGATCTCGAAAGCCTTTCGGCCACTGGTGACATTGGTGTGTTGCAGGAGCTTGCATCGAGATTCAATATGAAAAATCTGGAAAAGTCGATCCAATACTTACAAACGGCGGCAATTCATGGTTCTATATATGCGCTAATCGAAGCAGGTCGGTTGTTCGTTTTTCACACAAGACGCGGTAAGAAGCTCGTCGATCCGATGGCGCCGGAGAAGCGACTGTCTAGCGCGCTAGGGTATTTCCTCGCAGCACGACTGATTGGAGACGCTGTCTCCAATCAGGGGCCGAATATACAAACGCGTCTGAACTCTGATCAACGGTAACTGTCTGCCAGACTGGAGGACTCCATATACATAGCAGCCGTCGGTGTTACCGGCGCAGCGATCGAATGTCGGCCTGTAATTGTTCCCTATCTAAAAAAGTCCGGACTAGCATCTCATGAAGAAACTTGTCATCGCTCTGGCATTGATCGGCTCCTATGTAGCGGGAGCAGTCTCGCAGCAATTGTACTTTGGCGAATGCATTCGTGATGTTGCGGAGTCAATGCGAGAGGGCCAATCGCTACTGATTGAAAAAATAGCACCAGCTGCCGAAATCCGCGCGGTCGCAGCTTTGCGAGCAACCGTTGATACGCTGTGGTTGGTAAGGAAGTTGGATGCAGAAGGTGCAACACCTGAATTGCGTACCGGTGAGTATGGTGAGCAGCTGCTTGGTCGCATGGCGGATGTTCGACAGACATTGAATAACGCAAACATGTATGGAAATGAGTACGCAGTTCAGTATGCATTTGACCGAGCAAACAAGACGCTTGAAGAAATGGGGAATGATACGCAACTGAAACCATACTATTGACCGGCCGCTATTGGCCGGACCCAACCACTGGCCTGGTCTGAGGTAGAATGGCTGCTCCTGACCCGAAGCGGCCTGTCGGAATTTTGCCTCACAAGCAGCCAGTTCGCGTCATCGAAAGTGCAGTCTTGCTGGCTACCAGGCCACGCCGTAGTCCTCGCCATAGTCGCTGGCGCCGCCCCACATCGTGCCATTCTTGCTATCGAAATAGATAGCGGTGATTGGACTATAAGTACGATCCACTGTTTCCACGCGGTAACCCATTCGGGTTAACTCGTCGCGGACCCACACGGGCACCCGGTTGGTAACCTCTATCCGGCCCGGCTCAGACTTGTGTGCACCGAACGAACTTTGCATTTGGTAGCTGGTGATGTTGTGAGCCTCCACAGCCTGCTGGACGTCCATGCCAAATTCGACCACGTTGATAAAGAACTGCAACAGGTTCTGATCTTGAGTGTCGCCACCCTGTACCGAAAATGCCAAGAAGGGTTCGCCGTCTTTCAATGCCAAGCTGGGAGTGAGCGTTGCGCGCGGCCGTTGCCCAGGATGAACGACGTTGAACGGGTTGAGCGCCTCGTCCAGTACGAAACTCTGCATGCGCTGGCTCAATCCAATACCAGTGCGGCCGGCGACGAAGGCCGGAATCCAGCCGCCGCTTGGCGTGATCGACACCACCCAGCCTTCTGCATCGGCCGCCTGAATCGACGTAGTACCCGCCAGGAAACTTTCCGCATCACTCATCAGACTGGCCTGTTGAAAGCCTTCCGCACCTTCGGCTTCGGCTGTCGGTGGGATAGGTGTCCATTTCTCTAGCAGATCCAGATAGGGATTCTTGTCACCCTGGAATGGATAGGGGTCGCCCGGTTTGGTGTCAGGATCGTTGCGCTGCCAGTTGATTTGCCCGCGTCGATGTTCTGCATACGACTTTGAAAGAAGACCCTGAATGGGTTCAACCGGTGGCATGTATGGGTCGCCATAGTAAAAATCCCGGTCGGCGAATGATAGGTTCATCGCCTGGTAAAGAGCGTGGATATATCGCGCTGTGTTGTAGCCCATGCTCTTCAGGTCAATTTCCTCCAGGATGTTGAGGGCCTGCAACAGAACGGGACCCTGCACCCAGTGCGTAAGTTTGTAAACGTCGACGCCTTTGTAGTTGGTGCTGACGGGGTCCTCAATATGGACTTGCCAGCCGTCGAGGTCCGCCATTGTCATTAGTCCGCCATACTCAGCCGAGCTGCGAACCAGCTCCTCTGCGATGTCGCCACGATAAAAGCGCTCGTATGCTGCGTAGATCGCTTTCTTGCGGCTCTTGCCATCGGCCAGTGCTTTGCTCTCGGCGTCCACCAGTTTTTGCAGAGTCGCCAACAGGTCAGGCTGGCTGAAGTTCTCGCCCGGATACGGTGCAGCACGTTCCTGGCTGCCATCCTCTTTCAAATGAGGAAGAAAGACACGCTTCGAGTATGACCACTGCGCCAATACATCCTTGCGCCTCTCCATGTTGTCCGCTTGAGATTTCTCGATCGGATAGCCTTCGGCCATTTGCATGGCAGGTGCCAACACTTCGGCCAAGCTGAGTTTCCCGTATTCGGCCAGCATCACCATTAAACCGCCAGGTGTGCCGGGCGTTACTGCGGCCAGGGGGCCGTATTCAGGCGGATACAACATCCCTTGCTCGCGAAAAAACGCCGCGGTTGCGCCAGTCGGCGCCACTCCGAGCGCGTTGATCCCCTTGACCTCGCCGGTGTGAGGGTTGTAAATCAGCGCCTGCGTTTCACCCCCCCATCCCAAGGTGTCCCACATAGTCGATGTTGCCGCCAGCATCGCGCAGGCCGCGTCCACGGCGTTTCCGCCGCGCGTAAATGTCATCCCTCCCGCAGTGGCAGCCAACGGTTTGCCGGTAATGGCAACCCAGTGCTTTCCATGCAAGACCGGTTTTGCGGTCTTCTGCGCCTTGGCAGAGCCAGCGGCGGATAGCGCCGCCAGGAAAAAGAAGACGGCGACGAAATACAGCGGCCGGCAAGTCAAAGATTGAAGCCAAGTTGACATGGTGCAGTCCTATGTTGCAGTCGGGTGACGATATCAGACAAACGCACTATGTGTACGTTCGCCAGTTAGTCGGTTGTTGTCTACCGCAAGGCGGTGCTCTGCAACGACCGTTTCTGACCGTATCCAGCCCATGGACTGTTAAACTACTGAGTGACTGCGACTGACCCAATGCAGACGTAACGAGTAGTGATCAAACCCGGTTTTAGGCACCTATCTGTTTTCGATAGTTCTGGAGAACCAGTATGAATTTTCGTGTTTGTAACGCGGTAGTCATGGCGTTCCTGACTATCACCACACCTCTACTTGAAAGTGTTGCCGCAGAGAGTCCGCGGGCTCGTGATTTCGGCGTACCGTTCGGGGGGCTACCAGGCCCATTGAATGCGATCACAGATGTTGAGGGTGTCGAGGTCGGCCACATCACGCTCCTCACCGGGAGCGGCGCATTACGCGTCGGCAAGGGACCTGTGCGGACGGGCGTTACAGTAATTCATCCACGCGGAAGAAACTCTACCGAGGGCGTTTTGGCGGGTGGTTCACGCTCAACGCCTCGGGAGAAATGGCCGGCACGACGTGGTTGCAAGAACGCGGTCTGATTGAAGGACCGATCGGAATAACCAATACCCACAGCGTGGGCGTCGTACGCGACGCCGCAGTGTCATGTTTTAGAGTTGAGGAACTGCCGGAAGATCAGGTTCGCGATCTGTTCAATCCGTAATCACACGTGACGGACTATCGTCCGCTACTGGTCGGAAGCAGAAATTCGCCCGATATGAGGTAGAATGGCGGCCACTGACTCGTAGCGGACATTCACTTCTACGGAATTGCATAGGATCACGTTTCGTGAAGACGCCAAGTAAATCCAGTTGGGGAGTCATCGAGAAGAACAATCTTGATGCTGAGTGTGCATGCAGGCAATTCGCAGGTAAATCGCTAAGAGAAGCGGAAAAAATGTTTCGGGATAATACGTTGCATTACCAAGAAGGACTGCTCGCAATGCCATCAATTGTGCTCAATCACTACGCCCCAGTCTTTGCAGACTATATCCTTTTCAACAATTCCAAAGGCGACTCAGATGGCGCTTCGTCTTTTTTGCATATGGTAATTGAACTCTTACAAGCAAATCGATCTCTTGCGACCGAAAAGACTGAGCAAACACTCATAAACGCTGTAAGACATGCTGCAACGCGACAGGTTTTTTATGATGCATACTGATATTTACGGAGATTTTTCTGAACTGTACGAGCAAATCATTGAGCTTGCGACTTGCACCTAACAATCAAGACAGACTCGCCGCGCATTACGTTTTTGCGTTGATGCCCGTTCATGGCGGAAAAAGGCGGAACAAGGAGACCGGAAAAGTCTGCTCTTGGCCGCTAGCCGCCCTTCAAATTCGGTTAATTCTGAGGAATTGAACGATCGCTTTTGGTGACAGCAGACGTTCACGGCTTGGGCAAGAATTTTCCTCAATCCGACAGCAACAATACGTCCGCTTTACCCCTGGAAGCAGACATTCCGCTGATATTGGTGAAATAGGTTGCTTATGACACGAAGCAGACACTGGGATAAAAGTTTTACGGGGACCCATAATGATTAGAACCTGTCATTTGCGTGGTGCAGTCTGTTGAGCCATGAGCAGGTCCCGTCTGTTGCGCGAGTTGCAACATTGCTATATCTATTGCTGTCCCTGGGCGGTTGCGCAGGAGCACGTTTAGTCGAACCGGCGCATGTAACCGTTGATCCAAAATCCTGTGTCGTGGCCTTCTCTGTGAACACAAGCACGTTAGAAGGGAACGAGATCAAAGAGTATGGCGGACGTTTCAGGGCTTCACACTTGTATCTAAGAGATTACGAGACAATTCGTCTAAGCGATACGGACAGTGGACTGCAATTGTTCGTCCTTGAACCGCCTAGAGAAGTTCTAGAATTTGGCCAATTCTCCCTGGCGAGGGGCGGCTACGATAAACAGTACCAGTTCGAGACCGTCGCTGCCGGTCCACAAATAAAATTGACTGCGGGCGAAATAACTTACTTGGGAAGATTGGAAATTGAGGATATTCAATTCGAGAAGCACACCAATTGGACTACCGACACGCCAATTGCGGTCAAGCTTGTATTTAGAGATGCTTGGAAAGACGATTTCCCGGTTTTGCAACAACGGTACAAAGTATTTCAAGATCGTATCGCCATCAAGCAGATTATTGGACGCTGGGGGGAGTTGGAGTACGAACCCGTTCGATTTGTGAGGATAACGTCTGCGCCACTCTCCGACACGTTGTCGCGTTGAATTTTGGCAAGTTGTGCTGTTGGCCGATAGCTGCCCTTCAGTTTCTCTGATCCTGAGCTGATTGAACGACCACTTACGATGAAAGCAGACGTTCAAATATGGGCGTCCCGAAAATCGTTGCCGAGCGCCCGCTTATCCCCGACACCAGACATTAGGCTAATATCAGCCAGACGGACCGCTAATGACCAAACCGGACATGATGATTTCGCAAAAGTATGTGTCGGTTTACACGATTATATCGACTGTTAGTTACTAGTTAGGCGGTCCCAAGGGAGACCGTGTTGAATCAGTCGAGACAACATGAAGGCAAATAAAGTCTGGGTTGGCTCAAGCACATGCGCCATCATTTTATAATGATTGGAATTAGCTGGGCGCACTCTCAATGGTCGGGGGGAGTGGTTGTAGGAGTTAGGGGATGAAGAAACTCAAGACAGTGTTATTGCTCGGGCTCCTTGCTCTGCTCATTGTCCCTGTGCTGGTAACCCAGATCGCCAAACCAGACCGGCGAAGCTTGGAGTGGGTCGAGCTGAAGGATACGAGCTATCAGGAGATCAGCTTTCAGAACGCCGCGCACGACTTGGAGCTGGCGGGCATGTTGTTCGTTCCTGGAGGAGATGGCCCGTTCCCGGCTGCCGTAATCATCCATGGATCGGGCACCAGCCGTCGCGATAGCGGCTGGTATCTGACGCTCACCCAATATCTGCAAGAAAATGGCATTGTGGTTCTTCTTCCCGACAAACGCGGATCAGAACAATCCGCAGGAGATTGGCGAACGGCAAGCTTCGAGGACCTTGCCACAGACAGCGTGGCAGCAGTAAATTTTTTGAAGAATCAGGGGGAGGTCACGATCTCCGATATCGGAGTAATCGGCTTGAGTCAGGGGGGGCATATTGCCCCACTTGTCGCTGATCGAACGCGGGATATCACCTTCGTAGTGAACGTCGTGGGTGGGGCTGTTTCGATGCATGACCTGTTGATTTACGAAGAAACCAACAACCTTAGGGAATTGGGCATCATTCCTGGCTTATCGGACTTGCTCGCCTACCCAGCATCTTGGTCGATCACTAAGGTTCGCCAAAGAGAGTTTTGGGATGCCATCGGAAATTTTGATCCGGTCCCCTACTGGCGAAGACTTTCCGTTGATTCACTGGTGTTGTACGGGGAGAACGATATGAACGTGCCTTCGAGCGAGAGCGCCGCAATTCTGCGTTCTCTCGGTAAGCCGAACATCGAAGTAAAAATCTATGAGGGCTCCGGACATGCCCTGGAATCACCGGAGGGCATAGGAAGGAGCATTTTCCGAGAGGATGCTCTGAGGGACATCCGAGATTTCATATACTCCTCGACGATGCTCAGTTCGCCGCCTGACTGAACCATTTTGTGGTGTCCGCTTTTGGCTGCGATTTCAAACGGGAACACATATCAATCTGATTAGGTTGCTAGTTAATGGCGCGTGCCCGGCGGCTGGCTATAATGTGAGACATGGCAGGTTAACGCTGGCGCATGTCACTTGAGATTCAGCTTGCAACGCAAATCCAGCCGCTCCGAGTTCTTCTTAGTGGCCATGTGTGCAGCCGTGTCTGCTACCAGTGGGTGTGCTGCTTCCGGTGCCAGCGGCAGCACGCAATCTAATGGTATTCGAGCCCCATCGCATATGAATGTCTCGGAGGAAATTATTACCTCCGTTCAAGATGTCGATGGCGGATCCTTTCACATCTGCAATTATTCAAATAACGATCACATTGCCTTCGCAAAGCGCGTCGGTGACAACTGGCAGGTTGTCTTGGACGGCGCGCCATCGCCGGTGTTTAACGAACTTCTGACCAGAGACAGGGTTGGATTCTCAAGCCTATATCCGGGGTTCAGCGAAGGATGCAAAAAGTTTGTATACGGTGGACTGATTGATGGCGCCTGGCACGTAGCAACTCATCGATTGTATGAATCGGGTGGCTTTGAGGCAAAAGCAGTCGATGAAATGTCGATGGCTGGACCGTTTGACAGTAAACCTGTGTCAAAACTGAGAGACGGTGACCGCCCGGGCTTTTACTCGTCCCTTGAGGATTTCGATACAGGGCGTCGCCCGTCCGGGCAGCCTACAGTTGTCGTCGAGGGAAACGAGTGGATAGTGAAATCAGGTGGCATGGAAATCGGCCGTTATCCGGTCGATAAGGAGAGATCGAAGCTCCTGACACACTGGGTTTGCCCATTAGTGATGACTGACTGTGATAAAGAGCCTGATCGGCCAATAGTCCGATCACTGGCTTCCGCCCCAAAGACCGATGATCTGGGTTTTACTGTGCAGTACGGAAGGACATTATATTACGTGATCGACGGGATCGAATACGGTCCCTATCAACGTTTTGAATACTTGGTCGGAGATTACAGCGCAGATATTACCGGCATTAGGATGATTGAGTTTTCTCCAAGCGGCCAGCATTTTGCGTTTCAGGCTCGGCGGGGTCGGTCAACAATTCTAAATATTGATGGCGCTGACACGTTGCAGCTAGAGACGTACCGGTACCGGCGCAAAGGACTTCTGGTGAAAAGCATTGTCAACTTTCCGATCCGTTTCGATAATGATAATAGTCTCTACACATTTGCGATCAAGAACGACAAACTTGTCCGAATCACCGTCGAAATATCTGAGAATCAATGACAACATCTATGCAAATTCAAATCCGCACTAGGAACATTCAGAGTTTAATCAGTTCAGATTAAAAGCCGATGATTTGTATCGTCAAAAATTGTTCCCAAATGGATAAGAAAATATTGCCAGAATCTACAAATTAACTGCTGGTCTCTCGCTGAGCCAGACATTTTGAACGGTTGCAAGAGGCCATAAGCTGCCCCCTCAAGATAGCTCGTCCTAGCCAGTCTGCACGTCCGCTTTTGGGGAAAGCAGACATTCCGAACATTTTCACCGATCAGGGAGTCCGGCTCCCATCCCGATATTGTTAACTTGACCCAACCGGCTCCAGACCGCGCATTGATGCGGGAGTTGACATAAAAACCGTCGCAGTTCGACGACAACTGCGTGATGCACACGAACGAATTTGAGCAAGATTCCTGGCAAACTGAATACATAAAAACCATAGCTGCGTTACGCGAATGACGTCGTGATGACAATGAGCAGCTGAAGGAGCCTGGCAATGTTCGAAGTGCGTCAGATGGCCCCGTTAATGATCGGCTTGCTGCTGTCGTCAGCAGCCATTGCCGAAGACGCCGGCCCCTCGAGCCTGGAGGCTGACCTGCAGCCTGCCATGCCCGTCTCTTTCGACGCACTTCTCGCGTACTCGGGTCACGGAACTCGCTGGCAGATCACTGACACGGCCAGGCCGGTCAATGACGCCGGCGGCCGAACGCAACAGCTGGTCCAGATTGACTTTCAGGACTCCAGCACGCTCTCACGAGTCGGGCGGCTGAAAAGTCTGTCGCTGTTGACCGTGGCAGAATTCGGGCGGACGCAGGTGTTCATCGGAGTCGATGATGATGGTCTTGTCGGCTTGCACTTCAAAGCGTTTGATCGCCGAACCCGAGAGCGCCACCTGGAAGTGCTGCGCATGTCCTACCTGAAGGACGACGAGACCGATGTAGGGCCTGGACGCTAGTCGCCGGCCGTCTCGTTGAACTGTTGGATCAAAATTGCCGCGCCAACGTAGAACAAAAGCGCGGTTACGAGCACCACGCTGAACCCGAACTCGATCGCCATCAGTGTTGCGAGCGCGGCGCTTAGTACGGAAGCGAAGCCGTTGATACCCCAGGCCCAAGGAATGAAATCCGGTGCACGATCGGCCAGTCGTTTCAGCCCCAGCGGAAACGGCATGCCCATGCAGAATGCCAACGGGGCGATCAGCACGATCGACATTGCAATTTTCGCTGTGTCCGCGAGCCCTATGAAGCGCTGAAAGACAACCGGCAGCAGAAAAACGTAGGCCAGGGTGATTGCGGCGATCACCGCGGTGACTGTCGTCACCGGTGCGCGACGCGTCAGTCTGGCTGACATGGCGCTGCCGATTCCTGCGAATACCAGGAACCCGCTCAGCACAACCGCGACCGAATACAGGGGATGGCTAAGGAACAGAATAAACTTCTGAATGAACGCGATCTCGACAAACAGGAACGCGAGACCGAGCAAGAAGAAGTAGCTTCCCATCGGCCCCCCGGTCCCTGCAGGCCAGGTACGTTTGATGTGAGCGAGCGGCATCAGTATCAGAACCAGCCCGGCCAACACTGCCTGGGCGAGCGTAGCAACCAGTATCAGGTAGCCCCATTCAATCAGTCCTGCTCCGCCACGTTTGCGCAGGTCGATGACTTCGCGAAACGAAGCCCATTTGAAGAAGTGAAAGAAGTACGGTTGGTCGTCCGTCGCGGGCTCGATGTGAAACTTGTAACGCCGGAAAAACTCCTCTGCGTCACCGCCAAGGAAGGCCACAGCTCCATCGTGCAGACTGGCTTGTTCGAGCAAGTTGAAGCGGTTGGCCTCGCTCGCCGCTATTCCCGGGAAATACGCCGTATCGAGCGAGCGGGCACGCGCGAACTCACGAATTGTTGCGATATCGGCAGCAGAAAATTCACCATTCTTGACAAGCAGCGTGCTCGTGTTCCAGCTGCGGATCATTGCAAGTCGTTGATCCGGCCTCTCAACCCCCGCCCTGCGCAACGCCTCGACTGCGGTTGCGAACAGTTTCAGGCCGTCGCGTGGTGGCAATTTCAGCCAACGCGTAATAGACAAGATGCCGCCGGCTTCGAGGCGCTCGACATATGCCTGCAGGCCTTCGACCGTATAGAGGTAACTCTCGTTCAAGGCTTGTACACCCGCACCGGATGCCCCAAAGGAGTCGAGCAAGCCGATTTGGATTAGATCGTAATGCCCGTCCGTTTGCATGACAAAGCCTCGAGCTTCTCGAGTGTGCACGCTGACGCGAGGGTCTTCGTAAAGGTGCCCCGAAAAATCGGCATAAGTCTCGCGCACAAGTTCTGTCATTTGCGGATTGAGCTCTACGGCATCGACGTGGCTTGTACCGTTGCGAAGGGCAAGCAGCACATCGGTGCCCGCGCCGGCGCCGAGCACGAGGACTCGGGGAGAATCGAGCAACCGATACGGCAATGCCGCGGTCACATCGTCGAGGTAAGCAAGCTTGTCGAGATTGCCGTCGTAGCGCGTGATCGCGCTTATCGAATCGCCGTCGGTGAACACGGCCAATTGTTCGGGTGGCACATGGCGCGTTCCCAGACTGAGTCCGGGCGCGTGGCGGAACGGTACGGTCGGGCTGTCGACCACGGTCAGCAGTCCCAATGGACTCGACAACGCACTGAGCGTCCTGGCGTCGACGACCTGCATTGCCTGACTCAGCCCCTTGTACTCGGACAGGCGCAGCGTAAGCCACTGCTCGGGCAAGCCAAACACGATAAAAACGAGCCAGGCAAGCTGCAGTGTCGCAAGCGACTTTCGTGCCCCCGATGCCAGGCCCACCAGCGCTGACGCGACGACGGCCAGAGCGACGAGTACGAGAATCGCGTTCTGCGGAAATACCGCGAACAACACAACTATGATCAGCACAGCTCCGAGCCCTGCGCCCGCAAGGTCGAAGAAGTAGATGCGGCTGATGTCGTCGCGACGACATGTGAAAGCGAGCCCGATGCAGCACGCCGCAAAAAAGAAAGGCACGAAAAAGATCACGTAGATGAGGCTGAGGTGCACGAACTCCCGCCAGTCCCAGATAATCTCGAGCGCATTGAAAGGCACGCGCTGACCCACAATGAAGCACACCAGCATCGCGACGCTGAACGACAACGCGCTGACTGCGAACGCGATCTCAAAGCGCTGCTCGAGTTGTGTCCTCAAGAGTGCAATGAATGTACCGCTGGCACCGTACCCCAGCAAGGCGAGGCTGATGATCATGTACGCGAAGTGGTGCCACTGCACGATGGACAACACGCGCATGAGCAGAATTTCGTAGCCGATTGCGGCGGCAGACACCAATAGCGTTGCAAAAAACAGGCGCCGCAAGGGTGTTAGTGTTCGCCGGTGAGTGGCACGAAGCGAACGGCGGCGATCTGTTTCGTAATAATCTCGTCCTGCTCTGTTTTCTCAATCAGGAGCAGCTGTTGCGTCATGAAGCGGCCGCCGACCGGGATAACCATGCGCCCGCCGGGTCTGAGCTGATTGATCAGCGGCGGCGGCACATGGCTTGCGGCCGCAGTGACGACAATTGCATCGAATGGTGCGTGTTTCTCCCAGCCAAAGTAGCCGTCGCCAAGCCGCGTCGTCACGTTATCGTAGCCGAGACGCTTGAGCCGCTCGCTCGCACTCTGGAATAGCGGCGCGACGATTTCGATCGTATAGACGTGCTCGACGAGCTCGGCCAGGATAGCGGCCTGGTACGCAGATCCGGTGCCGATTTCGAGGACAATGTCGCCGGCGTCGGGCTCGATGAGGTCGGTCATTAGCGCGACAATATACGGCTGCGAAATCGTCTGCCCGTGTCCGATCGGCAGCGGCCGATTCTCGTATGCGAGGCGCTTTTCGCTCGAGGGAACGAATTCGTGACGTTCGACGGTCGCCATTGTCGCCATCACGGCGTCGCTGAACGCCCCATCGCCCGAATCCCGGGCCAGCTGCGCGTAGTACACAAGCTCTTCCATCAACGCCGCGCGCCGTTCCGCGTAGTAGTCCGCATGAGCAAGACCAACAAAAAGCAGGAGACTGAGCGCCAAGTGTCTCATTGCTCGACAAAGACCCATGAGCCGTAGCCCACAACATTGCGCCGATCGCCGGCGGTATCACCCGAGTTGCAGAGGTCCAGCGTGTTGACCCTCATGCCACGGCGCTTCGCCGTGATCAGCAGTCCACCGATTGGCGTGGCACCGCACGCAGTGTCGTGGTCGATGCCGCGCACGTCGAGATCTTCGATGGCCCGCCTCGTCTCGCCGTCGACGGCGCGCGCCTGGTCATAGCTCAGATAGTGACTCAGATCAGAGCTGATGACGATCAGCGTCTCGGGCCCGCCCCAAAGCGCGTCCAGAACCTCGGCTACGCACTCTGGCGTCGTGTTGCCGACGACGATCGGGACGAGCGAGAACGATCCGAGCACGGATTGCAGGAATGGCAGGTGCACCTCGAGACTGTGCTCGTAGATATGCGTGTCATCGAACACTTCGACCAGCGGTATATCCATGCCCGCAATCGCTTGTGTGTCGAGCGGCACATCGCCTATGGGCGTTCTGAATACGTCTGCGCTCGACAGGGCGAAACCGCGCACCGGCACGCGGTGACATGGCCCGAGCAAAATCACCCGTTCGTATTGGTCCCGATACGGCCGCAAGCGAGCATAGGCCGCGGCTGCGACGGCCCCGGAATAGATATAACCGGCATGCGGCGCAATCAACGCCTTCGGCGCGCCGACGTCACCGCACTTTGCCTCCTCGAGCAGGAATTCCACAGTCCTGCCCAGCTCTGGTGCATTGCCCGGGTAAAACGACCCGGCAACAGCGGGTTCCCGGATGACAGTCATGACACCGTGTCCTGTCTACTATCCTTGTAATTGTAATCCTCTGATCCAACCTTTATATATAGGTAGGTTTACTTGCACACATGACGATGGATGGACACAGCGCCAGATACTGGCACCGGCTCGATGACGGCCGCTTGCAGTGCGATGTCTGCCCGCGGTTCTGCAAGCTTCGCGATGGACAGCGCGGGCTGTGCTTCGTCCGTGGGCGTACCGACAATGAAATCGTATTGACGACCTATGGCCGCTCATCCGGCTTCTGCGTCGACCCGATCGAGAAAAAGCCGCTCAACCACTTCCTGCCGGGCACGCCCGTGCTCTCGTTCGGCACCGCCGGCTGCAATCTGGCCTGCAAATTCTGTCAGAACTGGGATATCTCGAAATCCCGCGAATTCGACCGGCTACAGGATAGCGCGTCACCGGAGGCGATCGCCCGAGCCGCCGTCGAGACGGGCAGCCGCAGCGTTGCCTATACCTATAACGATCCCGTGATATTCCTCGAGTACGCGGTCGATGTCGCCAAAGCCTGTCACGAACGCGCCATCAGGAACGTCGCCGTCACGGCCGGCTACATCACCGCAGAGGCCCGGGACGAATTTTTCGAACACATTGATGCGGCCAACGTCGATCTCAAGGCGTTTACGGACCGCTTCTACTGGAAGGTGTGCGGCGGCCATCTCGGGCCCGTGCTGGACACACTCCTGTACCTGAAGCACGAAACGGACATCTGGCTCGAGCTGACGACCCTACTCATTCCGGGCGAAAATGACTCGGCCGGTGAAATTGACGACATGACCCGGTGGATCGTCGAGCAACTTGGCCAGAATGTGCCGCTGCACTTCACGGCCTTCCACCCTGACTGGAAGATGTTGGATACACCGAGCACGCCCACGAAAACGTTGCGGCGTTCGCGCGAGATTGCGATCGCTAATGGCATGCACCATGTCTACACGGGCAATGTCCACGATTACTCCGGCTCGAGTACCTACTGCCACGGTTGTGGCGAACTGCTGATCGGCCGCGACTGGTATGAACTATCGAACTGGAACCTGACAATGGACGACGGCAAAGCCAGATGCTCGTCCTGCGGGACGGAGATTGCCGGTGTGTTCGAGGCAGCGCCCGGTTCCTGGGGCTCGCGTCGGCAACCAGTCCGCATCGCAGCTTAATATTTTTTCGAGAAAAAACTGATAACTAGCTGAATTAATTTTTATTTATACCCATGAGCTCATAGTGCCCGCCTTTGTCGAGCGCCCGCTTGTAGGCCGGTCTGGCGCGAACACGCTCCAGGAACGCGGCAAGCCTTGGGTAATTATCTTCGAGGTCGGTGCGCACCTCGGCGGCCTCTACGGCAAAGCTCATTTGTATGTCTGCGCCCGTCAAATGGTCGCCGCAGAACCAGGTGGAGTGCTGCAACTCCGACTCCATAAAATCGAGGTTGCGCTTGACGTTGGCATCGAGGAAATTGTCGCGCACCTTGCCCGCAATGCCTTTGGCGACGGGCTTGAGAAAGAATGGCATCGGAGCGGATTCGATTCGGGCCAGGATAACGGACAGGAGCATCAACGGCGCGAACGTGCCCTCCGCGTAATGCAGCCAGTAGATGTAGGCCCTGTGCTCCGGGGTTTCGTGCGATGGCAGCAGCGTGCCCGTATCGAACTTCGCCAGCAGGTACTCGATGATCGCTCCGGACTCGGCGATCGTGGCATCGCCGTCCGTTATCACGGGCGATTTGCCGAGCGGATGAATCGCTCGCAGTTCCGGCGGCGCGAGGCTCGTGACTTTGTCGCGTCCGTAGCGCTTGATTTCATAGTCGGCACCGAGCTCTTCGAGCAGCCACAGGATTCGTTGTGAGCGGGAGTTTTCGAGGTGATGAACTGTTAGCATCGTCGTCTGCCTTTTTGTGTTTCTTTAGCAATAGTATCACTGTCGACTGAGTTCAAGATCGACGCCTGGAGAAAGCGCTATGTCGGAGAAAGCTCTATGAAGGTCGCACTGTTCGGTGGCACCGGCTTCGTCGGCGGCCACCTGGTTGAGGCCCTTATCGCCGCGGGTCATACGCCTTCCCTGCTCGTGCGCGTGGGCAGTGAAGGCAAACTGAGGCACGCCGACAGGTGCCGGATCACCCATGGCGATATCTCGTCCGATCGGGCGATCGACGCCACTCTGGCCGATTGTGGCGCCCTGATCTACAACATCGGCATCCTCAAAGAGTATCCGGGGCGTGGCATTACCTTCGAAGAGCTGCAGTATCGGGGCGCGGCGCGTGTCGTCGAGGTCGCCAAGCGCCGCAACGTTTCCCGCGTTCTGTTGATGAGCGCGAACGGCGTGAAACACCCGGGTACGCCGTACCAGGAGACCAAGTTTCGAGCCGAAGAAGCCGTCAGAAAAAGTACCCTGGACTTCACGATATTTCGGCCCTCGGTGATTTTCGGGGATTCTCACGGACTGCAGGAAATCTCCAGCCAGTTATACAACGACCTTGTCCGACCACCTATCCCGGCAGTCGGCTTTCATACGGGATGGAGCCCAAAAGACAACGGTGTTGTCCTGTCTCCCGTTCACGTGAAGGATGTCGCCAACGCATTCGTCGCAGCACTCACAAATGACGAGACGATCGGCAGAACCTACGTGCTGGGTGGCCCGGAGGTGCTGACCTGGTCGGAAATGGTCCGGCGCATTGCCGTTGCAACCGGTCGAAAAAAGTGGATCCTGCCGATGCCGGTCGGTTTCATGAAATTCGGCGCAACGTTGTTCGACTGGCTGCCGTTCTTTCCAGCAACGCGCGATCAACTTACGATGCTTGCCGAGGGTAATGCGGCTGATGCGGCCGATATCGAGTCGCTTATCGGTCGGCCGCCACTGGGTTTCGTACCCGCGAACCTGAGCTACTTGCAAGGCTAAGAACGCAGGCTTCAGCCGATATCTTCGTGCTCGCTGCCCGGAACCGTTTTGTCCGTGGTCTTCTTGACCTCCTGCTTGCCTCTTTCCCGGCCTTCTTCTCTAAGCGCTTGGCTTCTTTCTTGGCTATTTCTTATCTTATTTGCCGCGGTGCTGCTTCGATTCGCTTGCGATATCAGTTGCGGTGGCAGCGGCGTCACTGACTGTCGCGACAGCATTCTCACCAGCACTGGGGGTCGAACCCAGCCATATCAGGAACACGGAGAGTATTAGCGCGATTCTTTTCATTGCGGGTTGCTCACGGCCAATAGCAAGGCTTCCAGTGCCGCTGAGGAATACGGTTTGCGCGCGGCCCCGGCGTTACGTTTCGTTACAAATGCACACATTTTTGAGACCTGTTTGGTCGGCCGTATCGGTATTGTTGGCCTCGAAGTTTATCCCCCAACCCTTATCAGGAGTTACCAATGACACATGCAGTAAACAAATTTTTGACCACACTACTGGCTTCTATGGCCATTTTTGCTTCGACGGCCATTGCCGGCCATCACGAGGAAGGCAAGGCCAAGGCGAATGACATCGTTGACACCGCCGTTGCAGCCGGTCAGTTCAGCACGCTTGCGGCCGCTCTCACTGCCGCTGACCTTATTGACACGCTCAAAGGCGACGGTCCGTTCACAGTATTTGCACCGACCGATGCAGCTTTTGCCAAGCTGCCGGAAGGTACGGTTGAGTCGCTGCTCCTGCCCGAAAATCGCGATAAGCTGGTTGCGATACTCACCTATCATGTCGTGGCGGGTAAGGTCATGGCTAAGGACGTCATCAAGCTGAGCAGCGCTACCACGGTCAACGGTAGTGACGTAACCATTGCTGTAGAAGACGGCAGTGTCATGGTCGACAATGCAACGGTCGTCGCAACTGACATCGCCGCAAGCAATGGCGTGATTCATATCATTGATTCGGTAATCCTGCCGAACTAAGCTCGACATGTAGCGGCACACGGATGTGCCGCTACCATTTAGACGAATATGTCAATGTCTTTCTGGTTAAGATTTTTTGCCGCCGCTTTTCTTGCACTCGGTGCAACATCTGTCATGGCTATCGAAGAACCCGACTATGAAGTGTTGCAATCTACCGAACACTACGAGGTACGTCGCTACGATCCTTACATCATTGCGGAGGTAGATGTGTCCGGATGTCGCAACGAGGCTGGCAATCTGGCATTCAGAATCTTGGCGGGCTACATATTTGGTGATAATCGGTCGCGCAAGAAAATGGAGATGACAGCGCCCGTCTCCTCACGCTCCGCAGACAGCATCAAGATGGATATGACGGCGCCCGTCACATCAGTGACTTCGACGCGGGGCGAACACACGTTCGCTTTCGTGATGGAAAAGAAGTACACCCTGGATACGCTTCCGGTTCCTAATGACGAACGGATTCGAATCCGCGTAATGCCGGAGCGGATCATGGCCGTTAGACAGTATTCAGGCCGTTGGTCCGAAAGCAACTATCAGCAGAATGAATCCGCATTGCTAAGGGCACTTGATGCGGACGGCATCGAGCCGCTAGAGGCGCCGATCTTGGCGCGCTACAATGCTCCGTTCACGCCATGGTTTTTGCGCCGCAACGAGTCGATGGTAGAAATCGACTGGCCTGTCTGAGCTGCCCGCGACGATTAGTACTCTATCGTCTGGCCGTCCCAGGCAAAAAAGCCACCAGAATCTGCTGCTGTCAGGTGATCAATGACATCGATAAGATATGCGGCCGACTGCGATGGCGTAAATATCTTCCGGTCACTGCCGCGCCTTGTAAAAGGCGCAGACAACGGTGTTGCCACCGTGCCCGGATGCAGGCTCACCACGACCGACAATGGCCGGCGCCGCGTCTGCTCGAGAGCAATAGTCTTGATGAACATATTGAGAGCTGCCTTTGACGCGCGGTAGGACGACCAACCCCCGAGGCGATTATCGCTGATACTGCCCACGCGCGCGGACAGCGCTGCGAAGACGGCCTTGTGTCTTGCGCGCAGCTTCGGCAAGAAATATTTCGCAACCAGCGCCGGCCCGAATGTGTTGATCGCGAAGACTTTTTGCATGTTGTTGGCGCTGAGTTTCTTGAAGCTGGTTTCGGGGCGCAAGTTCTCGCCTTCATGGAGTATGCCAGCGGCAACGATCACCAGGTCGAGCGGCACCTCTTCGGTCGATTCCGCCGCCCGACGAATCGAGCCCTCGTTCTCGATATCAATTTGGTGCCATGCGCACTTCTTGCTCGGAACGTCGAAGGCCGACCGCGAGAACGCATAAACCGTCGAGATGCCCGAATCATCGATCAGTCTGTCGAAAAAGGCGCGGCCAATACCACCCGATGCGCCAATGATAGCGACATTGGCGTCCTTGGCTAGCGAGCGGGGACAAGATTCGGTCGACAACACTTAACCTGCTATTGACCGAAGGAACTCGCGTCGATTCGTCATTCGTGGCCTCGAAAATCGTATGCAACCAGCAATCGCATGAGCTAGCATGTTAACCACAATCATAACAATATTAAGTGACGAGTTAAGAAGGGGAAAAACGTGCAAATACCAATAACAGCGTTCTATGCCGGCGTTTTGGCGATCTTTGCGCTCTACCTCAGTTTTCGGGCTGGTAGCTTTCGTGGCAAAGCTGGCGTGTCCGTGCTATTTGGAGATCCGCCAAATATGGAACTCGCGGAGAGAGTGCGCGTTCATCAGAACTTTCTCGAGTACGTGCCTATGATCCTTATCCTGATGGGTGCGATCGAACTCAACGGCGGTTCCACGACGTTCCTGCATGGCATCGGTATTGCTTTGATCATTTCGCGTATTGCGCACGCGATCGGGCTGAAGCACGACAACATGGGACACCCTGGACGCTTGATTGGCGCCGGCGGGACAATGCTGATTACGTTAATCGTCGCGGGTTATGCGATCTGGTATGCCGGCGGAGCCTTGGTCAACTGAGTCGACGAACGGCGCTTCTTTCAGCGTTTTCGCTTGGCCCGGTTCGGTAGCTTGTAGCTGACGTTGCCGTTTTTCACGGTAATAAGCTTGCGCTTTTTCATCTCGTCGACGAGTGCTTCAAGGGCTTTGTCGTCGAGATCTTCTTTGATCAGATGGCTAATCGTGTTCTGTAGCGTCTTAACTTTTCTCGGCCGCGACTGGCCGCGCCCTATCAGGTTATCGACGATAGCATCCACCATATCGGCGTCACTGCTTTTCGCCGAGATGCGCAGCTCGGGAATCTCGGCCACATCGATGGCGCGAAGCACGCGTATCTTCCTCGCTTTGAGATGCCGAATCAGCGGATCGAATCCCTTATCCCGGCTGATGACGTGGAACTGTGCCTGCGGGTCCTTGGCCGCCAACTCACCAATGTAGTAGGCAATATGAAAATCCAGGGCATTAGGTCCGCTGCCTTCGATCTCGACATACTCGGCTTTGTCGCCAAGCGTCTGCATCGCGACGACCACATGGCGTGGCAATCGAGTCTGATTGGCACCAATAAACACGAGAATCTTGAAGGGATGGGCCGCAAGAATTTCCAAATTCTTCGGCTGGACGTTTTCGAAATCAATGAGGACGTAATTCGTTGGCAATGGAGTCTCCGTGCAATACAGTGCCAGTGTACAGGCATTCTGCCTGATGAGAGCGAGGTCTAAAACATGTACTTCGACGGACCAATAGGCGCGCCCGGAATTATGGGCCTGACCATCGCGATCAGCCTGCTTGGTATGTATCGCATGCCCGCAATCATTCAGAAGTTTCTGTTCAGACCGTATTTATTCCTGCGTGCCAGGCAATACGACACGATAGTCATGAGCGGCTTTATCCACGCGGACATGAGCCACCTGCTTTTCAACATGTTCACGTTCTATTTCTTTGCATTTCCAATGGAGCGGCACCTCGGAACGATACCGTTTCTGGCGTTGTACTTCGTTGGATTGATCGCGAGCCACGGCTGCACGTTTCATAAGCACCGGAACAATCCGGAATATGCATCACTCGGTGCGTCCGGCGCGATCTCGGCCGTGCTGTTCGCCTACATCGTGTATTTCCCAACAACCACGCTGATGATCATCCCGATCCCGGTTCCGATTCCCGCGGCGCTGTTCGCGGTAGGCTATGTCGCCTACTCGTATTGGGCCTCGATGCATTCTCGCGACCGTATCAACCACGACGCGCACCTGTGCGGGGCATTGAGCGGCATCGCGTTCGTAGCAGTCACTGATCCGGGCGCGTTCTCAAGACTTCTGGCCATGTTCACCTAGGATTCGTCGTAAAGCGCCAGCTTGTCCGACGCGATCTCGCCATTCGGCGACAGGACATAATGCTCGAATTGCCAACCGATACAGAAACTGCCGGTCTCATCCGGGTTTTCCGTCACCTGGATATCCTCGGGCTCAACCCTGCTCTTCGTGTAATCACTCAATAGCTTGGCGATACTGGGCTTCTCTGCGGCATATACAATATCCATGTTCTTCTCCTGCTGTACATTCCGTTGTAACTTGCGCGCAGAATATCGCCGCGTGGCTTAACCAAGGCTGAAATTTTCGTGAACAGGCCCTGAACAAGATCGTGAGAGTGAACAACGTCCTTATTGCCGTGAGCTTCGTCTGGCTGATCGTGTCATTCTGGAATCGCAATGACCTGCCGCGAAATGTCGACTATGCGCCGGAGATCGCACACGACCCCAAGCAGACAGCAACGCAGAAACGTCCTTTCCGGGTGAGCTTTAACGACGTCGAGTACCTGATCGAGCCCGAATATGAGTACGACCTGACCGGCATGATCGTCTCGTACCGTCATCACGACAACAACAGCCGCATGCATCGCCTTGCGAATGACCATCTCAACATGCTCGATGTCTGTGTCGTCTGGGGCGACAATGCGGCAGGCGCCCAGCTGCACAAGATCGAATTCTGGAACGGCATCTTCACCTGCAACGCATTCACCCGCGACATGCAGGCGTGGGAGTCATTTGATATGAATCAACTCTCCAACAACCATCTGCTTTCCGACGATGAATACATTCGTGATCGCGTCACCGACATCCAGATCGGCGACCAGATTCGTGTGCGCGGCTACCTGGCGAGTTATTCCAGCCCGCAGGGCGGCAAGCGCGGTACCAGCACGACCAGAACAGATACCGGCGACGGCGCCTGCGAAACGTTGTTCATTGAACGTTTCGAAATCGTGCGCCACGTGACGAGCTACTGGCGCATCTCGATGGTCGCCTCACTGATCGCACTTCTCATCGGTCTGGCAATACATTTCAAGCGGCCGTACCGGCCCTATTAGTCGCGCGTGCTCTACTTTCTGCGGACTCTGTTAATGTGGCCAGTATTCCTGGTTCAAGGTCGCGCGGCGCGGGCGCGCGTGCCCAAGCTACCCGAGCCACCTGGTGCGCGCCAGGGCGCGACCGGTGACGGACCGCCTCTGAAGCTCTTGATTGTAGGAGACTCGGCGGCGGCCGGAGTCGGCGCTTCGCATCAGGACAAGGCTCTGCTCGGACAGCTTGTTTCGAGACTTTCACGCTACTACAACGTGACCTGGAGACTGCACGCGCAGACAGGCGACACTACGGCAACGGCCCTCGCCCGCCTTGATGCGCTGGCAGCCGAGCATTTCGACATCGCAGTCACATCGCTCGGCGTCAACGACGTAACGGGAATGGTTGGCCTTGGTCGTTGGCGACAGCAGCAGACTCAGCTTCGCGGCGTTCTGCGGGAGAAGTTCTCGGTCGACAAGATAGTCGTCTCCGGACTTCCGCCCATGCATGCGTTTCCGGCATTGCCGCAACCCCTGCGCTGGCACCTTGGCAGCCGCGCGACAGAATTCGATCGCCATCTTCAAGGCGACACTAGCGCGGATCCGCGGGCCATTTTCGTGGACATCCGGTTTACGTCAAATTCGGAGCTGATGTCACATGACGGCTTTCATCCCGGCCCCAGGGTATACGCGAAATGGGCGGAGCTGATCGCCAAGGCCATTCAATGCGGCTGACAACTGCCGCACACGAATAGACTCCGGCTGCCCATCAAACGCCGCGCTATTGCTGTGTCGCAGCGATAACAGAGTTCCCCGTCGCGTCCGTAGACGTTGAAACGGTAATTCTCATAGGCCTTGCCGCTTGCTTTGAGTTCGCGTGCCAGTCTCGGCGCCACCGTCACGCCGCGGTTTCGATACGAACGCTTGCTGATTCGCAGCGTCTCCCTGGCGACAGAACGAAGTATCGCCGAATCGAGGCTGCAGGGTTTTCGCGCCGGGTTCACGCTTGCTGCCCAGAGAATTTCTGAACGCAGGTAGTTGCCGACCCCGGCCAGAAATGACTGATCGAGGTACAGGCTGCCGAGCGCCCTGTTGCAAAACTGCCGTATTCCGAGTCTGTCGACGATGTCTTGCAGGGTCAGCTGCGGATCAAGGATATCGGGGCCGATGCGCAATAGAAACGGGTGCCGTGACAGCTGTCGGTCGGTCAGCACCTCTATGTCGGAGGCGCTGTAAAGCAGTGCGCTGTGTGTCGGAGTATGCAGCTCGACGCGCAGCTGCCTTCCAGTCTGCGGCATGCGCCGTTCACGCGTTGTATACCAACGGCCGTACAGCTGATTGTGGCTGTACAGTGTCAGGCCATTGTCGAATCGCGTCAGCATTGCTTTGCCGCGAGTGTCGACGGCAGTTACGGTCGTACCGATCAGTTTCTTCGCGAAGCGGCGCAAGTCAGGCAGGCCAAAGTTCGCCTCGACGATTGGTTGACCGACAAGTATTCTGGCGACGCGGTCAGCGGCCAGCCGGATTTCCGGCCCTTCTGGCATCGGCGTTAGTTATTTAGCGCTGACTTGATCTCCGCGATCAGATCATCGTTGTACGGCTGCGTGCGTGGGCTAAATTGCGCAATCAGCCTGCCATCCCGACCAATCAGGTACTTGTGAAAGTTCCAGGTCGGATGCGTACCGGCGTCGGCGGCCAGGCGGTTGAAGAACGGATGTGCATTACCTTTTTTGACAGTGACCTTCTCGAACATCGGGAATCTAAGCTTGTAGGTCAGACGGCAGAATTCCTGGATCTCAGCTTCGGTACCTGGCTCCTGGCCCATAAAATCGTTGGACGGGAACCCGAGCACGACGAGACCGGCATCGCCGTATTCCGAATACAGCTTCTCCAGCCCATCGTATTGCGGCGTGTTGCCGCATTTTGAGGCCGTGTTGACGACGAGTACGACCTTACCCGCATACTCGTCCGCGAGATTGACAACCTCATCGGAGGCCAGCCGCCTAAAGTCCTGGTCGAGCAGCGCACCCGCGCTGGCCGAAGTTGCTGAAACTGCCATCAAAATAAGTGCACCTGCTAAGAATCGCATCGGATACTCCCGGTATCGCATTTTTTGGTTGCGAGTATGCTGCCGCGTTTGGAGCAGTCTTACTACAGGAAATCTGTAACAAGTCGTATCAATTGCTGCTCAGGCGGCGGCGATGTTTTATCGTAGAATCATCAAGGTCACTGGGCCCGAAAACGATGCAAGACAATAGACTGTACTCCTTTCTCGCGCTGGCCGGCGCGAGTCCATTGGTGGCCTGTGCGGTCTTGCTGGTTGACGGCGTGGAGACGATTCCCGGTTTCGGTTCCCTTGACGTCTTGGCCTGCAGCTACGGCCTGGCTATCGTAAGTTTTCTGGCAGGCGCACACTGGGCAACGTATATGTTCAAGCAATCCGAGACACCGTTCAATCTGTTTGTCAGCAGCAACGTCGTCTTCCTGGCCGTTTGGTTTGCATTTGTTCTGGCTAGCCTTGACGTCGCGCTCTTGACGCAGGTGCTCGCGTTCCTGTTTCTGTTGTTTGTTGACCACCGCATGCTGCTATCCGGCCTGATCTCACGAAATTATTTCCAGGTTCGGGCGACCGCGACAGCGCTGGCGGTCGCGTCGCTGCTGGCGATCGTGATCGTGCACTAAGGCACGATTCCCGCCAATGACTTTGTCCCGACCTCTGCTGGCCATTCTCGGAAATCAGCTGTTTCCGCTGCGATTTCTGCCGCCGGCAACGGAAGTCGATGTGTTTATGGCCGAAGACATGGGGCTGTGCACGTACGAGAAACACCATCAACAAAAGATAGTGTTATTCCTTGCGGCGATGCGCTCTTATGCTGACGAACTGAGGGCTGCCGGATACGGGGTCGAATACCATTACCTCGATACGAGCAGCAATAAGAGTTATGAAGAACGGCTCGGCGAGACCATAAATTCGTCCGGCCGCGACTCACTGCAGCACTTCGAAATCCAAGACAAGCCGATGGAGGCTCGGCTGAAGAGGTTTGCGAACGCCACCAAGCTTCAAAGAACCGAGCTGCCTTCACCGATGTTTACCTGCTCGCGAGATGAGTTTCGCACCTTCGCGCTGGGCAAGTCGCGTTTGCTGATGGGTGACTTTTACAAACAGCAACGGCGACGTCTGGGTATCCTCGTCAACGGCGATGGCGAACCGGCTGGAGGGCGCTGGAGTTTCGATGCGGATAACCGCGAGAAACTGCCGCGCACTGTCAGCCCGCCGAAAATGACATGGGCGCAACCGGACAAGCATGTCAGCGAGGTTATCGAGGTCGTCAGGACGACCATTGCCGGTCACCCGGGCCGCGCAGCAGATTTTTGCTGGCCGACCACGCGCAGGCAGGCCCTCGAATGGCTTGACGACTTCATCGCCAATCGACTCGGCCAGTTCGGTCCGTACGAGGATGCAATGACGACGCGCTCAGCGACTGTGTTCCACAGCGTCCTGAGCCCGTGCCTGAACCTTGGCATCTTGACCCCGGATGAGGTGATCGAGAGAGCCATGTCGGTTAAAGACACGGTGCCGTTAAATAGCCTCGAAGGCTTTGTCCGTCAGGTAATCGGCTGGCGTGAGTTTGTGCGGGGCGTATACAGGGAGTTCGGCGAGGTACAGGAGAACCGTAATTTTTGGTCGCATCAGCGCGGGCTTACCGATGCGTGGCATGAGGGCACCACTGGCCTGCTGCCACTTGACGACACGATTCAAACGGCGCGACGACTGGGGTGGACCCATCACATACCGCGCCTGATGGTACTCGGCAACCTGATGACGCTGTGCGAAATCCATCCGCCGAATGCGCATCGCTGGTTCATGGAGATGTTCGTGGACTCCTCTGAGTGGGTCATGGGCCCCAACGTCTATGGCATGGGGCTCTTCAGCGACGGCGGCATCTTCGCCACCAAGCCCTATATTTGCGGATCAAACTACTTACTCAAAATGAGTGACTACCCGAAGGGACCGTGGTGCGATGTCGTCGACGGTCTGTATTGGCGATTCATCGACAAGCACCGGGATTTTTTTGCTGGCAATGCGCGGCTTGCGCTAATGCCCAGGGCACTTGATCGCCTGGATGCAGCGCGGAAAAAGCGAATAATTGCGGCAGCGAATAGCTTTCTTGATGAACACACGACGCCAGCAATTTGATTGGCAAAACTCCCGCACGCAGAGACGGTCGCCCTGTGCCAGGTGTGTAGTGTCCACCGAACCGTGCGATGACTTTATCGCGCGCGGGCCTGGTGGTAGGCTCGTGAACGCCATGGATTTCTTCAAGCGTCTTCACAATCGCTGCGAACCGCCGGGCCTCGAACTGGCGATTCTCAAGAAACTGCCTGAAGCACTGGTCCTCGGGACGCTGGTTCCGATCGGCTTGTCGGTGACTGTTCGCCTGCTGCCGCCAGCGGCAGGCGTCGACATGGCGAAACGGATTA
This sequence comes from Gammaproteobacteria bacterium, assembly GCA_029864095.1. GTDB lineage: Bacteria > Pseudomonadota > Gammaproteobacteria > Steroidobacterales > Woeseiaceae > UBA1847. The sequence goes on from JAOTUB010000020.1 coordinate 26,463, forward strand.
CGACCGTGGATATCTACGCGTTCGCAGCTGCGGTCACGTGCTGGACCGCAGTCCTGACCGTCGCAATCGGCTGCGTGGTGGTGTTTGTCTTGAAGGGCCCGGCCTATGTGGCAGACGCCTACCCGCTCGACGACGCCCCGCGCCCCGGCAAAAAGTGAGCTATGACCAGACGCACTGGATTCCGGTCCAGCAGCGACGTCCGCTTCCCACATTTTACTACCACGGGCATTTCCTTGAGATGCTGGACTTCGTCGACCGGCACTATGCGCATGTGCTGCTCGACTCGCACGTAGCGTTTCTCGACGATTTCCGTGCACTGCCACGTAAAGCGCAGTGCTTGTACGTGCGTCTGGTAAACCGAAAGGGCCGCGTATTCGCGGCCAATCGGCTGCGCTACCCGGAAATCGGCAGCACCTGGCCGATTGTGCAGACGTTGCGCGAGCGCGGCTGGGTCGGAACGCCGGATGCAAGCCATTACCATGACATCCTCGGCTTCCTTACCAAAGCCGAGATATACGACGTGCTAATGCCGCGCTTCGCAGGACTCGGCCGGTCGCTGAGGAAAGACGAGCTGATCGCATTCGCGCGCGACAACGCCCGACCTGACGATTTCATGAGTGGCCTGAATACCGAGAGACTTCTCGTGCAGCGACGATCCGAGGAATGCCGCTACCTCTTGTTCCTGTATTTCGGCCGCGTCAAGGACGGGCTATCCCAATTCACGATGCGCGACCTCGGGATCGTGCGTACCAATGACTTCCATGACGCGTACGAACCGCGATTTAGCGACAGCGTCGAGGCGCTCGAACATTACTACTTCGCAACGCGCCTGAAAACGGCGCAGCAAGCGAATTCCGGTGCGCTTCAGGCCCTCATCGAGGGAAGCATGGACTGGCCGGAGACGAATTTCTCCAGCAGCGCTGCGCTCCGCGACGAACTAGCCTACCGACTTGGGAGAAAGGCCGAACGTGCGAACGAAATTAATGCCGCGTTAATGCTGTATCGCCGGGGGGAATCCGCGCAGTGCAGCGAGCGAGTGATTCGACTGCTGCTCGCGGCGGGTTTACGCGAACAGGCGAAACGGCATCTCGAGCGTTGTCTGGATGAACCGCGAAGCGATGAGGAATGGCTGTTTGCGCGCGACCTGTATGAACGGAAATTCGCGAACAAGCGTAGGTCGGTGCAAACGGATGTATTGCGCGCCGCGGAAACGATCGACATCGACGAATCAAAAAGCGGCTCACCCGAGCGCGCGGCTATTGAGTACTACGAAAATTGCGGTTTCCAGGCGTTTCGCACTGAAAACCTGCTGTGGAGGACGCTCTTCGGTCTCCTGTTCTGGGATGAACTGTTTACCGATGAGACCGCGGCACTGCACTCGCCGTTCGAGTTTTTGCCGGCGTCGCTCGCAAACGGCAGCTTCTATGACCAGCATCGCGATCGCATCGAGGCGAAGCTGTCGCTGCTGCACGAAGACCCTGCGGTGGTCCGACGCCAACTGCTCAAGGTCAGCGCACAATATTACGGCACGCCCAATGGTCTGTTTCGCTGGCGTCGGTCAATGGGGGATGCTCTGTTCGCGCTGCTGGAAAGCTCCGGCACGGATGCCCTGGCGACCATATTGCGCAGGATATGTCAGGACTATGCGAATTCGCGCTACGGCTATCCCGACCTTATGGTTGTTGGCGACAACAGAGTGCGCTTTGTCGAAATCAAAACTGAAGGCGATCAGCTTCGACGCAATCAGCTTCTTCGCTTACAGCAGCTGCGCAATGCCGGCTTTCGCGCCGACGTTGTGCGTGTGCGCTGGGTCCTCGATCCTGATCAGGTTTACGTTGTCGTTGATGTGGAGACGACAGGTGGCCGCGGCGATAATCACAGGGTTACGGAAATCGGTGCAGTGAAAGTTCGCAATGGCAAGGTGATAGATCGCTTTCAGACGCTGCTGAATCCACAGCGGTCGATCCCGCCCAATATTACGCGTCTGACAGGAATCTCACCTGCCATGGTGCTCGACGCGCCCTGTTTTGTGGACGTCGCTGATGCCTTCGAGGTATTCATGCAGGACGCAATATTCGTTGCACACAACGTTGAGTTCGACTTCGGCTTCATAGCGCGAGAGTTCAGGCGACTCGGGCGCAGTTTTCGCTATCCAAAACTCTGCACCTGCGCCGCGATGCGAAAGCTGTATCCCGGCCAGAGCTCGTACAGCCTGGCATCGCTGAGCCGAGCGTTCGATATCCCGCTCAAACAGCACCATCGAGCAATGTGCGACGCGGAAGCTGCGGCAGAACTCCTGCTGTTGATCAACGAAAAACGTGAAGAGAGGGTATAGCGCATGACTGGAGTTGACGGGCGAGTCGCACTCGTTACGGGTGCAAGCCGGGGAATCGGTCGCGGCGCGGCAGAGATACTTGCATCGCGCGGCGCCAAAGTAATGTGTGTCGCCCGAAGCGAGCAGGACCTGGCAAAGGTCGGACTCGACTATTCGGTTGCTGATCTGGGCACTCCCGAGGGCTGCGCGCATGCGGTGCAGGACACCGAGCAGCGGCTCGGGCCCATCGATATCCTGGTGTGCAATCACGGAATCGGATCTGCCCTCGAGCGCCTAGTTTGGGAACAGGATCCGGACCTCTGGAATGAAACGATGCGCGTAAACCTCGACGGGCCGTTTCATCTCACGAGGCTTGCGCTACAAGGAATGGTCAAGCGTCGCTACGGGCGTGTCGTTTACACCAGTTCAACGGCCGGCCTGATTGCTGAGGACGCCAGCTGCGCTTACAACAGCTCCAAACATGGACTTCTTGGTCTGATGCGCTCAGTTGCACTCGATGCCGGTCCTTACGGCGTTACGTCGAACGCGGTGCTGCCCGGTTGGGTAAGGACGGACATGGCGGACCGTTCCGCCGAACAAGCAGCAAACGATCGTGGAATTTCCGCCGATCAGGTATGGGACGAGCGAGCGTCCCTGTATCCGGCAGGCCGCGTTCCGACGATTCAGGAAGTCGGTGAGACGATCGCGTTTCTCGCATCGGACGAAGCGAGCGGCATCAGTGGAGAGGCGATCCGGGTTGCGCTCGGCAGCGTGTGCTAGCGCCAAAACTTCTGCAGCCACACTTGCACGCATTAAGCATCTTTTGCCTTTTTGTGGTTGGTTATCGCGGTCAGTGGATTCATCCGCTACCATTTCATCCGCCTATCTCGGGAGCTCGTATGTCGCAATTACCGGTAGTGTCACTTCAGAACAAAGATATTGTGTTTTTCGCAAACCTCATGGAGCTGTTTTGGCCACACGGTCGTGCTCACCTCTCCAAGATGTGCCTTTCTGAGAAGCAGCATCTGGACTCTTGACTGGCCAATGCCACCCCCGATCGAGAGCGGGATTTCGTCATTCAGGATCATCTGGTGATACGGCTGCGAAAGTTCGTCTTCACGCTCGGCGATCTTCATCTGCTGCTTGAGCGTCTCGCGCGTAACCCGGATGCCCATTGATGACAGTTCGTGCCGTCTCTTGGTCACATGGTTGTAAACTAGAATATCGCCGTTCAGGCCGTGCATCAGTTTGCCGTCTTTCACGATCGTGGGTGTCACCCAGTCGTCGTAATCGGCCGCCCGCATCTCGTGCGGATAACCGTCATCGAGGACCCAGCCGATGCCGATGATGAACACCGCACCGTATTCCTTGATGATCTCGGTCTCTCTCTGCTTTCGCGGCAAGTCCGGATATTCGGCTAAAATTTCTTCGGCGTGTATGAAATGCAGGTTGTCCGGAAGGGGTGGGAAGCGCGGGTCCTGAAGTTCGGGATACTTGTCCATAACCATATTCTCGGCGCCGGTAATCACCTTCCATATCTTATTCACAACCGTCTTCAGGTACTCGAGGTTTCTGTCGTCTGCGGTAATGACCTGCTCCCAGTCCCATTGATCGACATAAGAGCTGTGATCGTGGTCGAGGAAGTAGTCCTTGCGGACCGCCCTCATGTCCGTGTTGATTCCCTCACCAACTTCGCAGTCGAACTGCTCGAGCGCCCACCGCTTCCACTTGGTCGCCGCCTGCACGATGGATGCGCGGATGGGCTCGTCGAGCCCGAGGCCGCATTGGAATTCGACGGGTGTCCTCGAGCCGTCCCTGTCGAGCATATCGTTCATGCCGGAGGCGACCTCGACAATCAAGGGCACCTGCACAAACATCAGATTCAGTTCTTCGGCGAGCCCTTTCTCGATGTATTCCTTAACATCGTAGATGGCCTTCTGCGTCCGCTTCCTGTCCAACAGTGATGCGTAATCCGAGGGAAGGATCTTGTCGACTTCCTCGTAGCTGCCGATGCCCGGTCCTGCCAGGTCCAGTGCCTTATCCGCCATTGTTCTTCCTCCCAATCACCGCTGGAGTTGTCGCTCGCAGATGCAGCGATTATTGAGAATTTTTCAAGATTGGATATCAGGGATACTACGGGTATCGCGTTCGGCGGGGTCGCACTACTCGGTTACTTGGACGCCGCGCCAAAAAGCGACCCGGCCTTTGATTTGTTTGGCCGCGTCCTTGGGTTCCGCGTAATACCAGGCGGCGTCTTTATTGGTGTCACCGTCGACCTGCAGCGAATAGTAATTCGCTGTGCCTTTCCACGGGCAGACCGACGAGTGGTCACTTGCCACGAGATACTCGTCTTTGACCGCCTCTTTGGGAAAATAATGGTTGCGTTCGACCACCACCGTGTCGTCCGATTCCGCGATGACGGCTCCATTCCAGATAGCTCTCATAGGTATGCCTCCGTTCCATTCATTTTCGGAGCCGCTCGACGACTCCTTTGATTTCCGCGACGTCGGTTTCAAGCTGTGCGACGCGTTCGGCCAATTCGCGCACGCTGACTCTGTCCGACGACCCTGCGCTCCTCGCCGTCTGTACGTGGCTCACGCGAGCCGCCACGTCTACTGGGCCGGAAAACAGGTGCATGTATTCGGAATCTTTGCGCCCCGGTGTGCGCGGCAGCTTGACCAGCAACGGACCGCCTTCACGATCGATGAGGCTAGTCAGAGCTTGCAGGACCTCCGCGGGCTCGGCAAAGGTGTGTAAGCGTCCACTGCGAGAACGCAATTCGCCAGGAGTCTGCGGGCCGCGCAATAACAACAAGCAGACGATTGCGAGTTGTGGCGGGTCGAACTGAAGATTGCTGTAGCGCGTGTTGCAGAATCGCTGTGTGTATTTCTCGGTCCTGCTTTTGAAGTTCTCCTCGGTGCGCACGAGGTGTTTTGCCTCGAGATCGCGTATCGCGTGCTGCACCTCGCCCTGCTTCAACGCCATCACAGGATTGCGCCCGGATTTCTGATTGCAGGCGCTGGTCAGGGCGTTGAGCGTCAGCGGGTACTGATCCGGCGTAACAATGGATTTCTCGATCAGGCAACCAACGATGCGCGCCTCGATATCGCTAATCTCTTGCAGCACTTACGGGTCCTCAATGCGGTAAGCCGCGTACTGTGGAGCATTGGCCCGCCGGCAGCAAGTACGTTGGAGTGCGAATTTTAATGATTATTGCGTGATTGCTCACGTATCTGTTATGCTTTATACATGCATGCGAAAATGACACTCGAACAGACCCTGGTGCTGGCTTGCGCGGGCGCCTGGAGCCATCTCGAGCGGCGCCTCGATAACAGTTTAGGCGCCATTCGTGGCATCAGCCTTGCCGAATATCGCCTGTTGCGAGCGCTCGCCGATGCGCCCAATGCCCAGGCAAGCCGTGTCGATCTGGCGCACGCGGTCGGCCTTACCCCGTCCGGCGTCACCCGGGCGCTGCGGCCGATGGAAAAACTCGGCATTGTCTCGACTGTCAAGAGCAAGCGCGATGCGCGCCTGGCGATTGCGGGGCTCACGCCTGCTGGCCGTAGACTGTTGAACGACGCATCCGGCGTCGTCGACGACACGATGACCGCCCTGCTCCATCGCTCGCCCAAAGCGGCATCAAAGCTGCTGGAGTTTATTGACCTACTACAAGACGTCGCCCGCTAGCTCGTCAACCCCTCATTCCGGGTAAGTACAAACCGACACTTGAAAACAGATTAGCCATCTACAGCTTAGCGTATAGGGCCCATTGGGTTCTAAGTGCCGCGGGCCCGCGGCGCTTGTGTTACCAGTCCTGAAACGGACTAGAGGACGTCATCATGAAGATCTTCAAACAATGGTTAGTAGCCGCAGGGCTGCTGGCCCTGGCAACTTCGTCTGCCATTGCATACGAACCCGGGACCTTCATCCTACGCGGCGGTGTAGGCACGCTGGCGCCATCAGGCAAGGCTCTGTCAGGTACGGTCGAGGATGAATTTTTCGGTGAGTTCGGAGCTTCCTTAGACGTGGAAGACGGCACCGGCATGACGCTCAACGGCACCTATATGATCAGCCAGAACTGGGCGTTCGATGTTTTCGCCGCTTTGCCGATGAAACACGACATTCTGTTCGACTTTGAAGCCTTTGGAATCCCGGATGTCATAGAGGCCGGACAGGTCAAGGGCAATTTGGGCGATATGAAACAAATGCCGCCAACTGTCTCTTTCCAATATCACTTTGCACCGGACAGAGATTTTCAGCCGTACTTTGGTCTCGGCCTGAACTGGACGACCTTCTCCAGCGTTAGTTACGACCCCAGCAAGATCAAGGTTAACGGCGTCGCCATGGATGCCGCGACGCAGACCGAGTTCATCGATGCGCTCGGTATCGACAAAATGTATATCGACGACTCGTTTGGCGTTGCCGCGCAACTCGGTGGTGACTGGGCCATTGGCGATCGCACGGTAGTCAACTTCGACGTTCGGTACATGGACATCGATTCTGACCTTGCATTCAGCGGAGATACCTTCGACGGCAAAGAAAAAGCCGGCACGCTCGATATTGATCCGTGGGTCTACTCACTCAATCTTGGCTATCGTTTCTGATTAGCCTTTGACAGTAAGCCGGGACGCGCAAGCGTCCCGGCTTTTCTGTTATGGCGGATCGTTTTCGGTGGACGTCGCCACAACAGAGCAGATCAGCGCTGTGCTGCTATTGCTTTCAATTTACTCCGGATCAGAGCAAGCGCAACGATGAGAATCGCAGTCGTGAGTGTGACGACCAGACCTCCCTCAACGCCGAAGGCGCCACCGGTGAAAAGTTCCGGGCCTTGTACAGAAAAGACCCTCCATCCCAGCCCCATGTCGCCGGTTCCGCTCACGGTTAGGCCGAGCACCGGGCCAAGCAAGAAATTCCAGGCAAAGTGAACGGACACGGGTAACCAGAGATTGCCGGATACTCCGTAGGCCAGACAGAACAAAACGCCGGCCGAGAAAACATTGACGGCCGGGAGCCATGCACCCTGGAACGCCCCGGCGTGATAGCCCGCGAACAACGCAGCCGACACCAGTAACGCGACCGGAAAATCGGCGCGAAATCGTATGGTCTGGAGGATATAGCCGCAAAGCAGGAGTTGTTGAGTAACTACGTTAAGGAAAACCGAGATCGCCGACCCGAGCAGCAGCGAGCCTGACATTGCGACCGAAGCATTTTGAGACAACCAGCCAAAAGCCCATAGAACAGTGACAGACAGCGCAAGCCAGAAGATTCCCAAGGCTAGTCCGGCTGCCAGATCTCGAAGAACATGCTGGTGTTCAAACCCAATGCTTACAAATCGACGGTGATCGACGAACCGAGTCATAATCCCAGTCGCAATCAGGATAGCCACCGCGCCCGCGGTGTCGTAGTAAAGCCGTACCCGCATCGGGAAGGCGACTGCCCACTCGTCCAGCCGGGATGTGAAAGGGACCAGAAACACCGCGCTGATTAGCCCGAAAGCGAGCAGAAACACTGCCGCTCGCCACAGAATCTCTAACGCTGTGCGCAGTATTGAAGCGGTATTCTTCACCGGCAATGGCCTCCCCGCGACGCCAAATCATTTGCCAATCGAAAATATCACTACGATCGAATTTTGGCGCGAAAGGGTGATTCTAACTCGACGAGCGCTGGGCGCGGCGGGAGCTAAGTGTCAATGGCGTGGACTTTACCAGCGGTTTCTTTGTCGGGCGGCCGACAAAGTGGCCTTGCGCCATGTCGACACCCAGTTCACCGAGCAGAACCAGCGATTCAGCATCCTGCACATATTCTGCGATGGTTTGCATGCCGGCCTCGCGACCGATTTCGGCGATCAATTTGATCATTTTTTGATCGACCGGGTTATTCAGTATGTCCTGCACAAATGCACCATCAATCTTGATGTAATCGAAGTGCATTTTCTGCAAGTAACTGAACGAACTGTACCCAGTGCCAAAATCATCGAGTGCAAAGTGGCAACCCAGCTTACGAAGCGCATCGATCTTTCCGTCAACATGAATCGGCCGCCGCACTGCCAGGCTTTCGGTTATCTCCAGAATAATATCGCTCGCCTCCACATCGAATTCTTTGAATGATTGTTCGACAAAGGTTGTCAGATTGTCATTCTCAAAGGCATTTGCGGACAGATTGATAGCGAACTTGAGTCTCCGCTCGCGACACGCATGCTCGGCGTAGGCTTTTGCCGCATTTCGAATTACCCAAAAATCAATTTCCGACATCAGACCAAAGCGCACTGCCGCTGGCAAAAACGCCTCCGGCAGGATCATCTTGCCGTCTTCTGATCTGAGCCTGATCAGCGCTTCATGGTGTGTCGTTTCACCGGTATCAATACGGTTGATCGGTTGAAACCGCAGCTCGAATTGATTCTCGTCCAATGCCTCACGCAGCCGGTTCATCCAGCCAACATCGGCCGCAATTCGTTGGACTGTGTCCTCGGAGTGCTCGTAGACGTGCATGCGATTGCGGCCCGCCAGCTTGGCTTCGCGGCATGCAATATCGGCCTGGTTGATCAGCTCGTCGTGGCGCAGGTCGTCACCGTTCAAAATCGTAACGCCGATGCTGCAATGCACATGGAACACGTGATCTTCCTCGACATGCCCCATGCACCGCATGTTCGTCAGTATCTTCTCCGCTGTTGATCGCGCCCCATCCACGTCGATGCGCCGCATTAGAATCGCGAATTCGTCGCCGCCGAAGCGTGCGATGGTGTCGTCCTGTCGAATACTGCGCTTCAATTCGTCAGCAACTTTGCAGATGAGTCGATCACCCGCCGGATGCCCGCACGCGTCGTTGACATACTTGAATTGATCCAGATCGATGAAGAACAACGCACTGCTGTGACCGTTTCCCGCGACCTCGTCAATCTCTTTTTTAAATTCTTCAATGAATCGCCGGCGATTGAACAGCCCGGTCAGGCTGTCGTGATTTGCGAGCTCAAGAAGCTCTGCATTCCTTTCCCCGAGTGCCGATGCAGTAGTCTCCAGCGCTTCGACAATATCCGAGATTTCGCGGTGCTCGGCCGGCTCGAATTTGACATCGAGATTTCCCTTGGCGAGCTCTTTAATCGGCTGTTGCAGACTGGAAATCGATGCCAACGCCCTCTGCAATATCCGCCTGCCATAAAGCCCAAAGACAATGAGCAGACCCATCAGGATCAGCACGGCGCCGCGAATATTCGACAGCAGTCGATTGTGAAACATCACGAAATCGAGGTGAATACTGATGAATCCTACCAGCTGCGTTTGTGACTCCTGCCGCGCACTCGATGGATCAAAGGCGAACAGTCCGTCGTCCGGAATTGATTCCGTCCATACCGGTGCGAGAATCTCGAACCGCCTCGGGTCAAGGATGTCGTTGCGCATCAAATAGGGTTTGCGCGTGCCGACCACGGCAGCCGCATCTTCGAGCATCGATTCGGACATATTGGCGAGCGGCGCAGCCTCGTCCACATTGTCGACAGAGAACAGCGCCGTCCCGTCCTCGGAGTAATAGCCAACCCGGTCGATCTCCGGATACCGTTCGACGTAACTCTCTAACCGGATTAGCGCCTCGCTGTCGTCAGTCAAAAATAGCGGCGCCCCGAGTTCGTTCAGTTCCTCTGTCCACTGTAGAGCCCAACGGCTGTAATTGTCCTGCAGCACCCATTGACCGCCCCAGTAAAGACTCGCGATCGCCAGAGCGCCGACCAATGCCGCACTGATGACCTGAATAGACAATATGTCGTTTACGAGCACCCGCTTGCCGCTATTCGAAGTATCTCGGCTGAAAAGTCTCCCGACATGATTAGCCGCTGACTCCAGGATCCCTTTCATCGCTCTACATCCTGCGCTGAGTCTGCAGACGTGGTCCTCGCGACGGCGGGCTGCTTCAATAGTTCATCGTTTGTTGCGACGCGTATCTGCGAAAGCGCAGTGACCGGGGGCACCCGATCCAGTTCGCCGTCCTGAATTTGCCGAATGACCTTGACGATAGTTTCGGCAATATCAGACGCGACCGTCGATATGCTAATCGCAGCGCCCATCTGCAAAAGAGCCTCATTAGGCACCACAACGGCAACGCGATGCCGATTCGCCTCGTCAAGCATCTCCTGCAAGATCCTTGCGCTCAGAATCCGATTGTCGGGAAACATCCAGTAGCCGTCGATGTCGCGAATCATGCGCTTGAACAAATACAGCGTCTCCTGATCTGAATGAGAAAACTGCACACGCAATTCCACGCTGTGGCGTTCTGCAGCAAGTTCCGCTTCGGCGACCAGATCACTATGACCTTGACCCACGATGATGCCAATCCGAGCGACGGTCGGATCAATCTTTTTCCACGCGACGATTTGCGCGTCCAGCGGTGGCAGCGCGGCGATACCGCGGCTGTTGTCATGCAGCAGATCGTGATCCTGATGATTGAACACCTGACTGAATATTACGGGTACGCCCGCCATGGCGACCGCGGAGCGGGCGGCGCGCAGGCCAATAGCGACAACAGCTGCTGAATCAGAATCGTTGATTTGTCGCAGGATGGACACCGGCGGCCGGCCGTCATCATTTAGATCGTAAACGGCGTAATCCTCAAAGTGACGGGCGAGTTCCTGAGCCACATCGGCGTACGCGGGTTGATTGCTCGTCAGCACGATGGCAACAGCCGGAAGTTGTGGGGGCAAGGGTGGCGGCTTGGCCGGCTCAACTGGCGGCTTGATCTCAACAACCTCGGGCGGCGGTTCGATGACAATCTCTGCCCCGCCCGTGTCCGGAACAGGCGCCAAGGCCGAACACCCAGCGACCGAAAGTGCCGCCGAAATGATGGCGACTCGAACCAATTCTGCTACCTGCGCGCGAATTCTACGCATTCCCGTTGTCCGTTATGTCAAATAGACGGCCTTATGTGGCGTGTGACCGCCTGGCGACCTCTCTTTCTATCGGAATTTGAGTGGAAAAACTGTGCCCCAGGTCATGCCTCCGCCGGCCGGCGGCACCGCGAGAAGCGCGAGACCTGCATATGGGACTATTGCGCCAAATTCACCGAACGGGCGGGTTTCATCGCATGCCTAGCTTCTTGCCGCGTTCAAGTAGCTGAATCGCCTCGTCGAGTCGGCCCTGCTTTGTTTTCGGTCGTTTGGCCGTCGCGATCCATGCGATGTACTGGCGTTGGTACGATGGGGGCAAAGACGCAAAGAACGACGCCGCTTTGTCGCTACTTTCCAATTTTGCTTTGAGTTCAGGTGGCATCTTGAAGACGTTGTGCCTCCCGACCGGCGTAGTCCATTTGCCGTTCTTCTTGGCGAGTTCTATGGATCTCTTGCCTGCCGGCGCCATTTGGCCTGCGTCAATCATGCACCGCGCACGCTTCTTGTTTGACTCGGACCAGCTGCTGTTCGGCTTTCGTGGCGTAAACCGGTGCATGTAACGGTCTTTGTCGATCGATCGCTTGATGCCGTCGATCCAGCCGAAGCACAAAGCTTCTTCAACAGCATCATTGTATGAAAGGTTTGGTCTTGCAGTGTGCTTCTTCAAGAAGACGAGCCACACCTCGGTCTCGTTCGCATGATTTTTCTGGAGCCAGTTTCGCCAATTATTGCGGTTTTTAGGTGTGTATCTCAAGGCTGTATCCCAGCAGCAGACGTCGCAGGACTCGAAATCCCGAGTTGTCTGAGTGTCCCGAAACCGAATGATCGCATTTAACTTCTGTTACGTTTCCTTAGTATGCGCCGCGTGTGCTTATCGGGACGACCGTCTGTCCGTGGCATTGACATTCGATCTTGCCGCAGCGCCGCGATTTGAAGATTCCTTCGACGGACCGTTTCTTCATCTTCGAGAAAGCACTTTCGCGCTTCCGCCGATGGGCCGCGCCGGCTCGGGATTTCGACAACCTGGAGCGAGTACGGCAATCGCTCACGAATCAAGTCAATTTGGTCACCACACTTGACGCGGCTACCGGGTGCTGCTCGCTCGCCGTTGATCTTCACATGCCCTCCTGTCACGGCGGCAGTCGCCAGGCTTCGGGTCTTGAAAAAGCGGCAATAAAACAACCATCGATCAACGCGTAGAGTCTTGTCAACCGGCGACATGTGAGAATTTCCTAGGCT
>JAOTUB010000123.1 GCA_029864095.1 Gammaproteobacteria bacterium
CAATGATCCAGTGATATATTTGTTATCAGGCCTGCATCCGGCTCAATCGCATTGACGGCGTCGAGACGCCCGCCCATGCCGACCTCGAGAATTGCCGTCTCGACGCCAGCGCCAGCAAACACGACCAGCGCAGCCAGGGTGCCGTATTCGAAGTACGTCAGGGCTTCGTCGCCACGCGCCGCCTCGATCTGCTCGAAGGCTGCAACGATCTCCTCGTCGCTGGCCATCTCACCATTAACGCGAATGCGCTCGTTGTACCGCCGGATGTGTGGCGACGTGTAGCTACCAACACGTGCACCCGATTTTTGCAGCAGCGACCCGAGCATCGTGACGCTCGAACCCTTGCCGTTCGTGCCAGCGACATGAAACACGGTCTTGGGCGGCACGAGCGCGAGGCGTTCGTGCACGCATTCGACCCGTTCGATGCCTAGGTCAATTTCGCGCGGTGACACCGTCTCGAGCCGCGCCAGCCATGCAGAGAGAGGCGTACCAAGTTTGTTCACGATCAGGAATTAATTGGTGACCGGGCCTGGTCGCTGCTCGAATTTGGCCAGCAGGTCCGCAATCTGATCGCGCATCTGACGCCGGTCCACGATCATGTCGATCGCGCCGTGATCGAGCAGGAATTCACTTCGCTGAAAGCCCTCGGGCAGCTTCTGTCCCACGGTCTGCTCGATGACGCGTGGTCCGGCGAATCCGATAAGCGCGTTTGGCTCCGCGATATTGACGTCACCGAGCATCGCGAGACTCGCCGAGACGCCGCCGGTCGTCGGATCGGTCAATACTGAAACGTAAGGAACGCCCTTGCTGCCGAGATTAGCGAGTGCCGCCGATGTTTTGGCCATCTGCAGCAAAGAAAACAACGCCTCCTGCATGCGCGCGCCGCCGCTTGCCGCGAACGAGATCAGCGGCATGTTGTTCTCGGCCGAATGGTTTGCGGCTCGCGCAAATCGCTCGCCGACGACCGACCCCATCGATCCACCCATGAACCCAAACTCGAATGCGCATGCCACCACCGGACGGCCGTACAAGGTCCCGCTTGCCGTAACAATGGCGTCCTTCTCACCGGTTGTTTTTTGCGCTTGAGTGAGGCGATCGCGGTAACGCTTGCTATCGCGAAACTTGAGCGGGTCCTGAGGCTCGAGCTTGGATGACAGTTCCTGTTGTGAGTCGGGGTCGAGGAAGAAATCGAGACGCTGACGCGCACGGATCCGCATATGATGATCACACTTCGGACAGACCTGCAGGTTGCGCTCGAGTTCATTGCGATACAGTTGCGCATCGCACTTCGGGCACTTGATCCAGACACCTTCCGGCACGGAACGCGTGCGCTTCTCGGTACTGATGCGCGACGGCATTAGTTTTTCGAACCAACTCATGCGCGCATCTTATCGTAATTTGGAGTCTGGGTTAGGCGGCAAATCGAATTCTGCCGGATAGTCGACCTTCACGAGTGTCAGGCCGTGCGGCGGAGCCGCGGAGCCGCCGGCCTTTCTATCCTGACCCGCCAGTACCGCAGCGGCCCAGTCCTCGGCTTCATCACCGCGCCCGATCGCCACGAGCGTGCCGGCGATGTTTCGAACCATATGCTGCAGGAACGCGTTGGCCGTCACGTCGAGCGAGATCCAGTCGTTGTCGCGCGCGACTGCAATCGAGGTAATTTCGCGAATCGGTGTCGATGCCTGACATCCTGCGGCACGATACGCCGAAAAGTCGTGCTCTCCCGAGAGCGCCTGCGCCGCATTGTGCATGCGCTCGGCGTCCAGCGGTTCGTGAACCCACCACGCGCGATGCCGGTAAAGCGCCGAGCGCTCGAGGCGATTGAGGATCGCGTAGCGGTAGCTCCGCGCCGTCGCCGAAAAGCGTGCGTGAAAGCTGTCAGCGACAGGTCGCGCCCAGATTACGCTGATATCGTCAGGGAGATTGCTGTTGGCGCCAAGCAGCCAGCCCCGGCTGCTGCGCTCGCTGCGGGTGTCGAAATGGACGACCTGGCCCGACGCGTGCACGCCCGTATCGGTTCTTCCTGCGCAGACGACCTCGATCGTCTCATCGGCAACTCTGGACAGGGCCTCCTCGACGCGTTGCTGCACGCCTGTTCCGGTACGCTGGCGCTGCCAGCCGTTATACGACGTACCGTCGTACTCGAGACCAAGGGCAATGCGCACTTAACTCGGTAGCGATTCCAGAAGTTGCTGGGCTTGCTGCCGCTGGCCTTGGTCGCCTTCGTCAAGGACTTCCTCGAGAATCGAACGAGCCCCGGCCGGGTCACCCATGTCGACATACGCGCGTGCCAGATCGAGTTTCGTGCCAACCTCGGTCATCGTGCGCGCATCGGACAGGTCGTCGCTCAGCTCGTCGGGTCCCATTGCAACCGTCACGACATCTTCGTCGGACACGACAGGACGCGGCTGTTCGACCGTTGCGTCGTCGCGCATTTGTTCGACAGTGTCGCCCGCATCGCTGACCTGCAGCGCTGCTGTCAGATCATCGAGGTCGAGATCGACGTCGGTGCTCGCAACTGCCGGTAACTCGCCCGTCTCGTCAAGGCTTGCGTCACCTGTGAACGCCTCCTTCGGCAAAGCCTCGGTCTTGGCAAAGTCAAAATCACCCTCGCCCTCATCTTCATCGAGACTTGCCAGTAAGGTCGCGGCATCGTCAGCAAGTGTTTGCGCATCGTCGTCACCGTAGCTGTGCGCGAGCATGGTCGCGTCGTCGTCGGACAACTCGGCCCCCACATCGGATGCGGTTTCAACCGCCAGGTCATCCGGCAACACCTGCGTCAGACCCGTTGCGTCGAGCAGGGCCTCGTCAATACCGGTGTCCTCGTCGAATCCCGGCATCTCGGAGGTCGCGGCAAGCGCATCTTCGACGTCGAGTGCTTCGCGGACGCCCGTGTCATCACTCAGCCCCACTTGCATACCGGTCGCATCGGGATCGAGCGCGAGATTCCTGCCGGTGACTGCGGATGCGTCGGCGATGGCCTCGTTGATCCCGGTGTCTTCGAGAACTTCGGATTCGCTCGTCGCATCGAGATCATCGAGCGACGCCAGTTCGGTTTCCGCCAAACTGTCGATATCGAGTCCAAGATCATCGAGATTTATCTCTGCGGTCGCGTCGGCCGATTGCGCCGCGCCTGCAAATGCCTCGTCAATTGACGGCAACTCGGCCGTGCCGCTGAGCACCTCAAATTGTTCCTCGATCGTCGGCGCTTCCAATGTCGAATCCCGTGCCGGCATTTCTGCCGTGGCCTCACCCGCCGCCTCCATTTCTCTCGTTACATCGAAATCCGGCGTCTCGATGGTTGGGCTTTCGGACGTATCATCGCTCTCCAGGTACACCACGTCCGATTCTGCAGCGTCACCGCCGACAAAAAAGTCAATTTCTTCACCGGCGTCTCCGGCAAGCGTTTCTATGTCGCCGCCCAAATCGACGATGTCATCGGAGATCGCCGTACCGGAGATAAGTTCCATGTCGAGTGCGCCACTTTCGTCCATGCCAGCCTCGAACGACAGGTCAACCTCTTTGGTAGCACCGGCCGCACGGGCACCCGCGAACAACGCGTCATCTGCGGCAATCTGCTGACCCATGATGACAATCTTGTCCCATTCCGCGCTTCCGGCATCACCGACCGTCGACTTCAGCCGCCCGGCGGAGTCGACAAAAGCGTCGCGGTTACCCCATACGAAATAGATTTCGCAGAGTTTCGTAAGCAGGTCGTGCCGCTCCGGTTCGAGGGACAGCGCGCCATTGATGAGATCGGCGGCTTGGTCATACAAGCCGTAAGCCATGTGAAAATCAGCCTCGGCAATCGGATCCGTTTGATCCAGATTGATGGCCGTTTCGCTACTGAACGTGTCTTCGAGCGAGTCGAACTGCCCGGTCGCTGCCCCTGTGCCGACATCGGCCCCGATCGCCGGCGCCGGCGCTTCGATAGTATCGTCGACAGGCCGGAGCACTGTAGATTCTTGCTCGACGACCATTATCGAATCGTCATCGCGAGTCGGTGCCTTGAGACTCTCCGTCGCAGACAAGGAGTCACCACGCACCTCATCGGAGTCGAGCGGTTGCCAGGAATCCAGATCGTCGCCATCACCGCCGCGGCGCATGAACCAAAACAGCGCGCCACCAACCAGCACGACCACGCCGGCAATAATGGTCCACCAGCCCTTCAGCACTTCCATTGCACGATCGACAAGACCGGGTTCGGCTGGTGTCGGCTGTCGAACGATGTCTGCCGTTGCGTCAGCCTCTGCAGCGACATCATCGGCGTCATCTTCAGCCATGATGTCGTCGTAATCGGGGAACGGACCCTCGCCCGTATCTTCGTCGACGACCTGATCATCGGCTTCGCCAACGAACGGGTCTTCGACCGGTGGTTCATAAACCTCGCCGCGTATTTGCGCGAGCTCCTGGCGCAACGCGGCCAACTCATTGTCGCGAATTTCGATCAGCGACCGCTGCTGCGGCACGTCGGCTTCAAGCTCGGCAATGCGTTGCTCGATCTCCTCCTCTCGTGAGACCGGCTCCGCGTCGGCCGCCGTATCCGCGCCGAGAGTATCCGCGACATAGTCGTCGTCCGGCGGCACCAACACCAGGCTTGGCCGTGTAGACCTGTCTTCGACCGGCGGCACTGTACCGCCCGTCCACTCTGCATGTTGACGTTGCGCCTCTGCCAACGCATCACCGCGGCTGATTCGGAATATCTCATCGGCGCTCGGAATACGCAGCGACGCACCGGCGCGAAGAATATTGATGTTGCCACCAAAGGCTTCGGGATTCGCCTCGAAGATGGCGAGCATCGTCTGATTCATGGTCAGGCGACTATCCGGGCGCACGCGCGACGCGATACCCCAGAGCGTTTCGCTGCGCCGGACCTGGTAGTCCCCGCCTGCCGCCGTGTCGTAGGGCGTGTCGTCTAGCGGCGCTTGCGGTTTCGGTTGTGCAGGTGCCGCCTGACGCGTCGGAGGCCGCGCCGGTGCTGGCGCAGGACTTTCCTGCGGCGGTGTTGCGCGCTCGATGCGACCGCTGTCTGCGGGCGCCGGGCGGCTCGGTGCCTGCACGGCCGGGGCAGAGTCTGCGCTGGGTCGTGTGAATGTCGGTGGGTCGAGGAAAACCGTGTACTCACGCAACAATCGGCCGCGCGACCACGATGCCTCAACGAGGAATGTAATGAACGGTTCCGCCATGGGCCCGGCAGATCTCAGCTGCACGAAATTGCCGTCGGCACGGCCGCTGCGGACGATGTTGAACTGAATGCCCTGCAAAAGGAACGGCCGATCGATACCGTAACGCTCAAACGTTTCGGCTGACGCCATTGTAATGGTCAAACCTTCGAGTTCTTCCGCGGTCGCCGCCAGCAGTTCTATTCGCGCGCTCAACGGCTCGTTGAGCGCGGAGTTTATGCGAATGTCTCCCAGCCCCAGGGCCCAGACCTCGCTCGACAACAAGATCACAAGCGCAAGCGAGATTCGAGATAGTCGTCTCGACATAGTTTTAATCTCCAACTCCCCAAGCACCGCACATATGACGCACGCAGGCGCCCATATCACGGCAGGCAGACCGCTTTAACATATGGTCATGAACTATAGCTTATAAATGGTTTTTGGCCAATATTTCAGCAATTTGGACGCTATTTAGAGCCGCGCCCTTACGTATGTTATCGGACACTACCCAAAGGTCGATTCCGCGTGGATGCGATATATCTTCGCGCACGCGGCCGACGAAAACCGCATCCGCACCCGAGCTTTCGGTAACCGCGGTCGGATATTGCCCGGTTTTCACGCCGTCAAGCAGCGTCACGCCCGCAGCCCCCTCGAGCAATTCGCAGACTCCTGCTGCGGTAATTTTCTCTTTGGTCTCAATGTGTACCGCTTCGGAATGGCCATAAAACACAGGTATCCGGACCGCGGTCGGATTCACGAGTATATCGTTATCGTCGAAAATCTTGCGCGTTTCCCAGACCATCTTCATTTCCTCTTTCGTGTAGCGATTGTCCTGGAAATCGTCGATGTGCGGTATAGCATTGAACGCAATCTGTTTCGCGTCGCCCGCGATGTCCAGCGGGCGGCCGTTCAGAAGCCTCGCAGTTTGTCGCACGAGTTCTTCGACCGCGTTCCGGCCGGCGCCGGAGACAGCCTGATATGTTGCGACATTGATTCTTTCGATGCCAACCGCATCATAAATCGGCTTCAGCGCAACGACCATCTGGATCGTCGAACAATTAGGATTGGCAATAATGCCGCGCGCTTTGTAATCATCGATGGCGTGCGCATTGACCTCCGGTACAACGAGTGGAATGTCATCGTCGTAGCGAAAGTGCGACGTATTGTCGATGACCACGCAGCCGGCCGCTGCCGCTTTAGGCGCATACTCGGCCGAGATCGCGCCACCGGCGGAAAACAATCCAATCTGCACGGTCGAGAAATCGAACTCCGCCAGGTCATAGACCTGCAGCTCCCGATTACCGAATAAGACGGTCTTGCCGACGGAGCGCTCGCTTGCAACCGCATACACCGTGCCTAAAGGAAACTGGCGCTGCGCCAGAATCTCAAGCATGGATTCGCCGACGATGCCGGTTGCGCCGACAACAGCGATGTCAAATTTCCTCGTCATAACGCGAATGTAACGGATTCGACATCCGCGTTCTGCGCACGGTTACGCAAATAATGATCCATGAGCACAAGCGCGACCATGGCCTCGGCAATGGGCGTTGCTCTCAGACCAACGCACGGATCATGCCGGCCTTTAGTCACGATCTCTGTCTCCTTTCCCTTTTTGTCAATCGTCTTGCCCGGCACCGAGATACTCGATGTCGGCTTCAATGCAATAGTCGCAAGCAGATCCTGTCCCGACGATATCCCGCCGAGCGTGCCGCCCGCATCGTTCTTGGCAAATCCGTCCTTACCGATCTCATCACGATGTTCACTGCCGCGTTGGGTAACCGCCTTGAATCCAGCGCCAAGCTCCACACCCTTGACCGCATTGATGCTCATCAACCCATGAGCGATCGCGGCCTCTAGCTTATCGAACACGGGCTCGCCGAGGCCCGGTGGAATATTACTGGCCAGCACGCTGATTTTGGCACCGATCGAGTCACCCTTTTCGCGCAAGGCATCCATATAGTCCTCGAGCTCCGTAATACGCGACGGGTCCGCACAAAAGAACGGGTTATCATCGACGATCGACAGGTCCGTCGCGGCGAGTTCGATTGGACCGAGCTGCGATAGATAGCCGCAAATCTCGATGCCCAGGCGTTCCCGCAGATATTTTCGAGCAATTGCCCCGGCCGCGACACGCATCGTTGTCTCACGCGCCGACGCGCGGCCACCGCCGCGATAATCGCGTATGCCGTATTTCTGTTGGTAGGTGTAGTCAGCATGCCCGGGACGGAACTTGTCCTTGATATCGCTGTAGTCTTTCGACCGCTGATCCTTATTCCTGACAAGCAGCCCGATCGGCGTGCCCGTCGTTACACCTTCGAAGATGCCGGAGAGAATTTCGACCTGATCCGGTTCATTTCGCTGTGTGGTGTGCCGCGACCGGCCCGGGCGCCTGCGTTCGAGATCTGCCTGAATGTCATTGGCATCCAGCTTCATGCCAGGCGGACAGCCGTCGACAATGCAACCGAGCGCCACGCCGTGGCTCTCGCCGAACGTCGTGACGACAAAATTCTGGCCAATACTGTTACCGGACACGTTACAAATCCTTGAGATCGTCTTTTGTCAGCAAAAACACGCCTGATCCGCCATGCTCGAACTCCAGCCACGTAAATGCAACACCTGGATGAAGATTTTCCAGAGCGCCCTGGCTATTGCCGACCTCACACACGAGTACTCCATTGTCATTGAGGAAACGCGACGCATGATGCAGGATCGTGTTAACCGAATCCAGACCGTCGTTGCCCGCAGCCAGCCCGAGCGCCGGCTCGTGACAAAACTCTTCCGGCATCGTCTCCATGTCCAGTCTGTCGACATAGGGCGGATTGCTGATGATCAGGTCATACATCCTGCCGTCCAAAGCCGCAAAAAAGTCAGACTGCACGAGGCGCACGCGATCCCCGAGTCCATGTCGCTCAACATTTATCGCCGCAACGGCCAGCGCGTCGACCGAGATGTCCACAGCGTCCACGACCGCGTCCGGGAATGCGTTGGCAATGGCGATAGCTATGCAGCCGCTGCCGGTGCCAATATCGACAGCTGCATTGAGTGTGCCCGGCGCCAGCCACGGTTTGAAGCGGGCCTGAATGAGTTCCGCAACAGGCGAACGCGGCACGAGCACGCGTTCGTCGACGTAGAACTCGAGCCCGGCAAACCAGGCCTGATTAACGAGATAGGCGACCGGCACACGCTCATCGATGCGCGTACTGGCGAGCCTGTCGATGCGGGCGAATTCATCGGCACTGACGGATCGCTGATACACGGTCGACGCATCCTCGTGAGGCAGGCCCAGGTGGGCAAATACGAGCCAGGCAGCCTCGTCGACGGGGTTGTCGGTGCCATGCCCGTAGCTCAGCGTGGCCGCCGCAAAGCGATCGGCAACATAGTGAATAAGCTGTTCGACGTTGGCGGGCTGTTCGGATTCCTGTGCCATATATAAAGAGTGTCGTTTAGAATGTCCGCCTCGTGCAAACCCTCTTCAGGAAAAGATGGGCCCCAGAAACACATTCATAGCCATTGTCGCGGTTGGCGCTATCGGAACCGGTGCCTGGCTTTCGTCCATGGTCATGCAGCCTGCGCCGAGGTTGCAGACCGCCACCGTTCTGCCGGCACCAAGCGAGCTGCCGGAGTTTTCGCTCGTCGATCAGAATCGGCTCTCGATCGGGCGTGACTATTTCGAGGGTCACTGGAACCTTGTCTTTTTCGGCTTCACCCACTGTCCGGACATTTGTCCGCTGACTCTGCAGGTGCTTGCCAATGCGAAGCGACAGCTGGCCGCCGACGGACAGCAGCCATTACCACGAATTGTGCTCGTGAGCGTCGATCCCGAACGCGACACGCCTGAAGTCATGAGTCAATACGTCCGCTACTTTGGGGACGACAACATCGGCATCACGGGCACACTCGACGAAATCCGTAAGTTGACGGGTGGACTCGGTATATTCTTCGAGAAATCAGGTCTGGACGAGGTCGACTACTCGGTCGATCACTCAGCCGTGGTAATTGTGATCAATCCACGCGGCCAGTTTCACGCGCTTTTCGGTGCTCCTCATGAAGCCGGAAACTTCGTGCACGACTTGCCGATTATCATGGGCGGTCGATGAAGCACCGCGCCTCACGCCTTATCTTGCTGCTCGTTCTTGGCGCATGTTCAGGTGACCGGGCGCCGCTCATCGCGACCGACGTTGCTGTCTCGAAGCCGAAGCCCGGAATGCGCGTGGCGGCTGGCTACATTACGTTATCCAATAACACGACCGAGACGATCACGATCACGCGCGTAACGAGCCCTGAGTTCAAATCCGTGGAAATGCACGAGTCGATTCTCGAGGACGGCATTTCGAGAATGTACCCACTTGACGAAGTGACTATTCCCGCGGGTCAAAATGTCGCATTCGAGCCGGGCGGCAAGCACCTGATGCTGATGAATCCAACCAGCGACGCCGATTCGGCGACTCTGGAGTTTTACGCCGATAACGTGCTGCTGCTGTCGGTCAATGCAACTTTTGCCGACTAGTTTCCGATGTCCGCCCGCTTATTCGTCATCCTGCAATACGTCCTGCCGCGTTTCTGGCTGACGTCGCTGGTTCACCGACTGGCCCGAATCAAGACATCGGCAGTGAAAGACTGGCTGATCTCGCGTTTCATTCGTTTCTATGATGTCGACATCGACGATGTCAAACTGAATGTGCCTGCTGACTTTGCCACCTTCAACGATTTTTTCATTAGAGAACTCGCAGACGGCGCGCGGCCCATCGACACACGTTCGGGTTCAATCGTGTCCCCGGTTGACGGGACAGTCAGCAGCGCAGGCACAATAACGCGTCACAATATTTTTCAGGCAAAGAACCTCGACTACTCGCTCGAAGACCTGCTTGCGACAGATCTGCAAAAGGCACGCAATTATGTCGATGGCGCATTCGCGACAATCTATCTGGCCCCCAATAACTACCACCGTGTTCATTCGCCGATTGATGGCGAGATCGTCGCTGCGAACTATGTACCCGGCGACCTGTTCAGCGTGAACGCCGCAAC
>JAOTUB010000244.1 GCA_029864095.1 Gammaproteobacteria bacterium
CTCAGGAATTGCAGCGCAGTTGATCGCGATGAAGTTCTTGTCGGCGCGCGGGCTCAGGCGATGCAGCGCACGTGCAAGTAATTCTTTGCCGGTGCCGCTTTCGCCGAGGAGTAACGCGGTGACATTTGTTGGTGCAACTTTCTCGATCATGCGGCAAACGGCCAGCATGCCCTCACTCGCGGCAACGATGCCATCGAGTGGTGACTCGTGAACTTTGCTTTGCAAGCGGCGATTTTCGCTTTCGAGTTCGGAGATATTAAACGCGCGATCGACGAGCAGTTTGAGCGTGTCGGTATCGACGGGCTTCTCATAGAAGTCGTAGGCGCCCTGCGCCACGGCAGTCAGCGCATTTTCCTGATCGCCGTTACCGGTGACGACTATGACTTTCGTATGCGGCGCGAGCTTGAGCATCTCGCCGAGCGTGAGGAGACCTTCTTCGACACCTTCAGGCTTGGGCGGCAGACCGAGGTCCTGAAGAACCACCATCGGTTCGTGACGTCGCAGTTCAGCGATCGCGGACTCGCGGTCCTCGGCGGTGAAGACATCGTAGCCTTCAAAACACCATCGGAGTTGGCTCAGGAGTCCCGGGTCATCCTCAACAATCAGCAGTTTGCGGCTTGCTTCGCTCATGAATCCCTGTTGCAGCCCGTTACGCGCGCGAACGTGGCTGTCCCGTGCGGCCGAGGCGCAATGGTGCCATGAAGGGCGGCGACTTGGGAGGGTTTCGGTCACAGACGTTTGTGTGATCTGTCAGCGTTCGCGCACCGTGGCGACATAAGACTGGCATGCCGACAGCGACTGCCGCTGAGTGCCCACGTGTCGGGCTACCGAAGGCACCGACTGACCATACGTAGTTACCGCAGTTGCGAATCATTCGCATTTGCATTAGTGTCTGCAGGCATTGCGGTACAAACGTTCAGGGAAGTTCCGATGCAATACAGAATGCCATGCAGCGCGGTCATTTGCGCCGCCGTTTTCCTCGTCTCAGCGGCCGCACACGGGCAGGAAGCGCGTCGTGCCGACGGACAGCCTATCGATACCGTGACGATCATCGGCCGCTCCAGCGACGTTGCGGACGTGCCAGGCTCGGCGCACGTCATCGACAGCGAGGCGCTCGAGATCTTCAACGACACCGACATCCTGCGCGTGTTGCGCACGGTACCCGGCGTCTACATCCAGGAAGAAGAAGGCTTCGGGCTGCGCCCCAACATCGGCATTCGCGGCTCGGGGCTCGATCGCAGTGCGCGTATCGCACTGCTCGAAGATGGCGTGCTGATCGCGCCGGCGCCCTACGCTGCCCCGTCCGCCTATTACTTCCCGACACAGCGGCGCATGAATGCGCTCGAGGTGCTCAAGGGACCCGCTTCGGTCATCGTCGGACCACGCACGACCGGCGGCGCCCTCAACATGATCTCCACGCCGATTCCCGATGCGCTGGGCGCGAACGTCGACCTGCGCCTCGGCGACCACAACACGTTCGATGTGCACGCGAACCTCGGCGATCATGGCGAGCGTCTCTCATGGTTACTCGAAACCGTGCAGAGCCAGAGCGACGGCTTCAAGCACATCGACGGCCCTCTCGACGGTGATACGGGATATGAAATCAAGGACTACGTCGCGAAGGTTCGGATCGACAGTGATCCGACGGCCAAAATTTACCAGAGCCTGCGTCTGAAGCTCGGCTACACCGATCAAACCTCGGACGAGACCTACCTCGGCCTGACGGACGAGGACTTCGCGAAAGACCCGATGATGCGCTACGCGGCGTCCGAAGGTGACATTTTCACGAGCGAGCATGAGCAGTACCAGCTGAGCTACGTGATTGACCCGGGCAATAGATGGCGTGGCGAAGTCACGGCGTACCGTAACGACTTCAAACGTAACTGGTACAAGCTGCAGTCGGTCAATGGTGCGAGCATGAGCGATGTGCTCGACGACCCGCTGACGTACGCCGCCGAACTTGGCTACCTGCAAGGCAACGCGAGCCCCGACGATGCGATCTTCAAGCGCGCTAACAATCGCAGCTATTACTCGCAGGGTGTGCAGGCGCAAATCGACTGGGATCTGGGATTTGGCGATACCGAGGTAGCGCTCACGGCCGGTCTCAGGATTCACGAGGATGAAGAAGATCGATTCCAGCACGAGAACGGCTATCGCATGGTAGACGGCGTGCTTGTCATGACGACGCCGGGTGCCGGCGGTTCGAATACGAACCGCGTCTCGGATGCGGATGCGCAAGGCTACTTCGTCAATGCCGAGATTCGCGCAGGCCAGTGGATATTGACGCCGGGGCTGCGCTTCGAAGACGTGACGTTGCGGCGCCTGGACTATGCGACGGATGATCCCGCGCGCGGTCAGGGACCGACGCGCGTGCGCGAGAACTCGGTGTCGACGTGGATCCCGGGCATGGGCGCGTTATACCGGCTCAACGATGACTGGCGGTTGCTGGCCGGCATTCATAAAGGCTTCAATCCTCCCGGACCGGGCAGCTCGGCGAATGAGGAATCGAGCCGCAACCTCGAGGTCG
>JAOTUB010000124.1 GCA_029864095.1 Gammaproteobacteria bacterium
GTCGCTCGCCGCCCGACAGGGTCAGAACATCGCGCGCCGACATTTCATCAAGACCCATGGTCTGCAGCGCATGGTTGGCGACGGCGCGGTCTTGCTCCGACTCCCAGCGAAACCGGCCAATGTGCGGATGGCGGCCAATCAGAACGGTGTCCAGCACGGTCGCCGGAAAGATGTCGTCAATAACCTGCGGCAACAATGCCAAGCGTTGTGCGACCGTTTGCCGTTGCCGCAGCCGAATGTCCTCATCGAGTAGCAAAACATGCCCGCTGTCAGGTGGCCGCAGTCCCGCAAGGGTCATCAGTGTCAGCGATTTGCCCGCGCCATTTTGTCCGAGGATCGCCACGAGTTCGCCCGTGCGCAGCGAAAAATCCAGTTCATCGACGAGCACGCGGCCCGGCACGCTGACGCGAATGTTGTTACAGGAGAGTAGCGGATGATCTTGCCCTGTCATCCGTTGAGCCTAGCCCAGACTAATCGATAAGACGAATCTCGCTCGCTGTTTGCGGACCGATGACGGTGTATTTGAGGCTCTTCGGCATGACAGCGTCATTTGCGGCGAGGGCGATTCGTCCACCCATAATTTCGGCATAGCGCTGCGGGTAAAGCGGCTTGCGTTCCGGCTCGGCAAGGCCATCCGGTGCCAACGGCTGCCCGTCTGCAGGGTCGTACTTGTCAGTTGCGCCGAGCGTGTGCAGGAACTCGTGCGCGATGATCACGTTGTTACTGCCTTTATGGCGGCGACTACCGAACGCGTTCACGATGCCAACCATCCCCTTTTGCATGCCAACAGAATTTTCGAGCAGCTGAGGGTGGTCCGGCCCATGGTAACGAACGAAGATGCGCACGTCCGGCTCGATCGAATCCTGCTCACCAGCCGTGCTCGACGCCCACCAACGCAGTTTCAAAGACCAAAGCACAATATCGAGGGCTCCTGAATCCGGCTCGATAGCCGGGGGCTGCTCACTGATTGGGCGCCCGAGCTCCATGCGCAACGGACGACTCACCGACTTTCCATAGCGCTCGGTTTCGCGCGCGATGAATTCCTCAATTCCTGCGAAGTCGTCACTCTCGAGGCTGCTGATGTACTCGGCGCTCGCATCACTGCCATCGGCGTTGATCGGGTAGATTTTCACCCACAGGCTGTTATTCCAGTCAGTGCTGCGGGCCTGGGTCAGCCACGTGCTGAGAGCCACGAACAGCAGAATGAACAGCAGCACAGTGATACGAATAACTTTAAACATGGCGAATTGCAGCGTTGGTCCTGGCCCGGAAAGCGATTAAGCCATTTTCCGGGTCCCCGGGCATTGGTACAGTTCGCAGAATCTGCGATTCGCCCTGATCATCGGCGTACGGTGTGAAACTCGTCAAGTAACTCTTGGTCGGGTTTTCTAGAGCGCAAACAAAAAGCCCCGCGGCGTGAGCGGCGGGGCTAATCTCTCTTTCTTTTTATCAAAAGAGGTAACTGCTAATTCGGTAACCGGATACAGAGATATTATTATTATCGGATCTGGATCTTATTGTTTTTGTAGTTATTGTTCTTCTGGCGTCTAAATCCTGTTTGTAGCCGTTTGTGATACCAACTGCAGTTACACTTCGCTTGGGCAGGTTATTAAAAGCAAGAGCTGTGCCAACACGGCCATAGAGGTCGGGAATTCAGGTATTTAGCGACTGGTATAGGTCATTCGTGACGCGCATAACATCGATTTTGTAAAGATATCCGACAAAATTGCTGCACCGCACATCAGGTGATTTTCAAACAACACAGCACAAGCCCTCGAAAAGACACATTAATTCGCGCCGCGTACTGCGCCAAAGACCAACTAGGGTCGGATTGAGGGATTTGCTCCGGACAAATTACCTCCGTAAAGGCTCAGTAGCCCGGACACGGCGATAATTTGTCAAATTATTCGACGGATTCCTGCCGTTTGACACGCTCTATCAGGCCGATCGTACTGAAAAACCTGCCATTTCGGACGACGCCAACGATTTTCAGAGCATCGTCGATGTTGTGTAGCGGATCGCCATCAACCAACACGAGATCAGCACTGCTGCCGGGCGCAATTCGGCCGGCCTGCAGGCCAAGCCCAAGCGCACTCGCCGCATGGATACCGGTACTGCGCAGCACATATGCTTCTTCCAGTCCTGCCTCGGACAGCGCCCGAAGTTCGGCGTGCAACGCCAGACCGGGCGCAAAGCCATTCGGACCGCTGCCGACAACGATGGCTGAAGATTGCGCCTCGAGACGCGGTTTGTCGATGAAGCGGCGAATCGCGGTGGGATAGTTTCTGAGCAGCGTTGCCTGGCGCGAACCGAGCAGCGCAGTCAGGCCGCGAGTTCGGGAGTCCGCGAGTCCAGAGAGTCTCGTTATGGCGTCGGCCCCGTTGGCTAATTGTGCGTCCTCGTAACGAAAGCCGCGCGGTGAGGTCGGCAAAGAATCAACGCCCAGTGTCTCGGTCGACAACCAGTCGCGATTCAATTGCCAGTCATCTCCCAACACACGCGGGCCGGGCATGTTCTTGCCGGACCACAGCGTATTGAATTCGGCTGCCCTGGCGTGATCGGTAACGACGGTGGTTACTCCGAATGACAGCAGCACGGGACCGAGCGACTCGTCCAGGTCAGCCGGTAACGACGCTTGGCCGTCAATAAAGCCGGGCAGGGTGGTCACGTCACCCATGTCGACGACTATCGCCCCCGGCCGGTCCCGCGGCTCCTCGACCGCACTGATTCGGCTGCCTTCTATAACGACATCCAGACCTTCCCGGTAACCGCTGCCAACGCCGTCGAAGAGGCGCGCGGTACGAATTACGAGCTGGCCCGAGGGTTCGTCTATTACAGGTAACTTGCGTTGCCGGACAGCCACCGGTCGCGGTGCTTTTTTGCGAAACACCGTCGCCTGAAATGGAACCGAAGATGAAGTCCAGGAGTCGAACAGCCGCGTGCGAATGAGCCCGTTGGCCGCGTACAGCATCTGCTGGCGATTCATCCACGACACTGGCGCAATGAAGAAATCCTCGCCCGCAATCAGCGGTCGTATAATCGGCGGGTCGGACAGGATAACCATGTCGATCGCCAGGCCCGCGTCGTTCTCCCGCAGAAACGTGATCAGACTTCGGTCGGGTCGCCACGAAGGTGCCATTAATGGGGTCGACGACGTCTCAATTACCCGATCGGGTTGACCGCGGCGGCGAAGCATAAGGGACCACTTGTTGTCATTACGATGTATATAGACAAGGTCCCGTCCGTCTGTGGACCATGCCGGCTCGGTCTCGTCCCCACTTAGATCGCTGATTCGCCAGGTCAGGCCCGTTGCCAGATCGAGTTCCCAAAGGTCGAATCCGGTGACCCTGCGGTCGGACGCGTACACAATCCGGTCACCATCCGGATGCCAGGATGGGTGGCGGTCGAAGAACTCGCCGTCGCTGATGTTGCTCGCCGCCTCGTCAGCAAACCGGTACAGCCAGAGCTGCCACTGATTTCCCGCGCGCGCCTGGAAGACGACAGCGCCAGAATCGGGGGCCCATTTCGGGCGTCGCGCCGGCAATGTGCCGTCAGTAATCGCCTGCGCCTCGCCTCCCGAAGGCGGCAACACCCAGATTTTTCCAAGCAGGTCGAAGGCCAGCCGGCCGTCGCTGGCAACGTCGACAGAGAAGTTCGTGCCCTTTGTGAGTGTGACCTGTGCGTCTGCTGCGCTGGCAACAACTGACACTGCGACGAGGAGGCAGGCTCTTAGCACCTAGCGATCCACGTGCACCGACAAAAGCTCGCCGTCTGCAGCCTCGATAAATACCTGCATGGGTTGGCAGCACACCTGGCAATCTTCGATATAGGACTGCGAACCAGCAGAGGTGTCGACAACGATCGTGATCGTCTCACCGCAGAATGGGCAGTGAATGCGCTGTTCGGGCAAGCCGCTGCTCATCGGTCCGTGCACGTCCTCAGGGCTGCAGCCGCGTGCCCGTCCACTCACCGACCGCGAATGCATCATCGTCGCGGCGTTCGAGTGAGCGTTCCCAGCGAGCGCGATCGTGGATTCGGTCGGCGCCCTCGATCCATAACTCGATGCGTCTTGGCCAGACGCGGAATCCACCCCAGTGTGGTGGCCTCGGTATGACCGGGCGGTCGGCCACCGCGATGGATTTCAGGTTCTTCGCTGCACCGACGCCAAGCTTCATCGCGCGCCTGCTGACCTGGGCGATCAATGCGGCTCGGGATTCGAGCGGTGAGCTTTGGTCCGACCCCCACGCGCCAATTTGACTGGCCCAATCACGGGTCGCGAAATACGCATCGCTCTCTTCGGCCGGAGATCGGACTGCCTCGCCCTCCAGACGCACTTGCCGTCCGGAAGAGTCCCAGTAAAAGACGAGTGAAATCTTGTTGTTGTTTTCCAGGTGCCGGGCTTTATCCGACTTGTAGTTCGTATAAAAAACCAGGTAGCCAGGATCAACGACGAATTCTTTGCAGAGAACCATGCGGCCGGCCGGCTGGCCGTTTTCGTCGACTGTAACCGCGGTCATTGCGTGCGGATTACGTAGCACGCCCTTCTTGAAAGCGTCGTCGAGCCACGCCTTCGCCCAATGCATCGGGGTTGAAGGCAGCTTCGTCGGGAGCCTGGTCGCTGAGCAAGGATCGATCACGCTAACCTCCATTCGTGCCCTACGTTTCAGTGCGCGCTAATAACGCTGCCGCCCTCGCGTCGCGGGTCGGAGGCAACTTGAAATCCACTTTCTCTGTCAACCAGTGTCGCACCAATTCCGCCGAAGTACATATTGAGTTCAGGAAACACGGTGACGGGCAAGTCGACATCCGGAAGATCCAGTCCAGGTTCTGCCATCAGGCGTTTCGCAGTCCCGCTCGTATCGATGTGCAAGCGCGGGTGGGCGACCGCCTGGAAAAGTGGCATATCCATTTGCAGCAGGTTGACCAGGAACTGGTGCAGTGCTGTTGTAATACGGTCGGCACCCGGCGAGCCCGCGGCCAGCACTCTGCCTTTGCGTCGGGCAATGCTCGGCGCCATATTGGAAGGCAATCGCACGCCAGGCGGATCTGCCGCCAGGCCGCGCCGGTTGAGCTCGAGTTCACCGAGGCAGTTATTGAGCCACAATCCCGTGCCGGCGGGCATTTCGCCGGATCCGTACCCTGACGACGCCGTAACGGCACAGGCGATGCCGCTATCATCCACGGCTGATGTGTGCACGGTGGACGCTGATGACCATTCACCGAGCAGCTGTCCGCTGCGCGCAGCCTCCAGCAATCTGGCCGATTCGACACCGACATCGTTGGCAAGGTCCAGCCGACTCTTGCGGTAGTCCAAAGCGGCACTTTGCACCTGGACGAGTCGCGACAGCGCGTCGCTCGTCCAGCCACGGTGCGGCAGATCGGCGCACGCGAGTAGCATGGCTGCCAGCACAGTTCCGCCAACCGCGGGGGGCGGAGTGCTCGCGATCGTCCAGCCCGCGACGTCAACGGTTAAAGATGGCCGTTCGATGGCCTCGAAATCCTTCAGGTCCTGCATCGTCAAGGCGCCACCGCCCTGCAGAACATGGTCTGTCACAATCTTCGCGAGGTCGCCCTCGTAAAACAGGCGGGCGCCTTCGTCTGCGATCGCAGACAGGGTGTCGGCGAGATGCGGTATGACAATCAGGCTGCGCAGCTCACGCAGCGACCGGTCTTCTTTGTGTAATGCGAAGAAACCGTCGTCGCTGCGACTGAAAATGTCTTCGCCCGAGATACCGAGGTAGAAGTGGCACGCCGAAGACAGAGGGAAGCCGTCACGCGTTGCCCTGATGACGGGCGCGAACAGATCTTGCCAGCGCGCTTTGCCGAACAATGCCCACGCCCGCTCGATCGCCGCGAGCGACCCGGGCACGGCTACCGATCCCGGGCCGGCAAGAGTTGTAATGCCGCCACCATAATCCAGCGTCACGTTGCTAACGGTATGATTGCAATCAGATTCGGGCTGGCCACGTCCGGGCACGGCGACATTGCCGTCGATCGTCACCGGATCCCTGCCCGCGACCCACACTGTGATGAACGCGCCGCCGGCAAGGGCGCAAACACCGGGTTCGGTGTTTATTGTGAACAGGGCGGCCGCGAGTGCGCAATCGACTGCATTGCCGCCAAGCGCGGCAACCTCGGCCGCCGCATCGGCGGCAAGCTGCGATGTCGTTGCGACGGCAACTTTAGTCACGAACAGGCCCTGCAGCGTTGGGAATGGCCGTCAGTAATGGATCACCGAGCGAATGCTTTTGCCTGCGTGCATGAGGTCGAATGCTTTGTTGATATCCTCAAGTGGCATCGTGTAGGTAATGAATTCGTCGATTTTGATGTCGCCATCCATGTACTGGTCAACCATACCCGGCAATTGCGATCGACCCTTGCAGCCGCCAAACGCCGTGCCACGCCAGACGCGACCCGTTACGAGCTGAAACGGCCGCGTCGATATTTCCTGACCTGCCCCGGCGACGCCGACGATTGTCGACTCGCCCCATCCTTTGTGGCAACACTCGAGCGCGGCTCGCATGAGTTGGACATTGCCCACACATTCGAACGAATAGTCCACGCCACCGTCGGTAAGGTCGACAATGACTTCCTGAATAGGCGCGCTGTAGTCCTTAGGATTGACGGTGTCGGTCGCACCCAACTGAATTGCAAGTTCGAATTTGTCGGTGTTGATGTCCACCGCGATGATGCGGCTAGCCTTTGCCATCGTCGCACCCTGGATGGCGCTAAGCCCAACGCCGCCGAGTCCGAAGACGGCGACGGTTGTGCCGGGTTCGACTTTGGCCGTGTTAAGGACGGCGCCGATGCCGGTCGTGATGCCACAGCCAAGCAGGCATACCTTTTCGAGCGGTGCTTCTTCCCTGATCTTGGCAACGGCAATCTCCGGGAGCACCGTGTACTCGCTGAATGTCGATGTGCCCATATAGTGATAGACGACTTTGCCGTTCGCCGAAAATCGCGACGTGCCGTCGGGCATCAGGCCCTGACCTTGAGTCATGCGTATCGCCTGACACAGATTGGTCTTGCCCGAAGTACAGAAGCTGCACTCGCCGCATTCGGGCGTGTACAGTGGAATGACGTGGTCGCCGACCTTGACCGAGGTCACCCCTTCGCCGACCTCCTCGACAATGGCCCCGCCTTCGTGGCCGAGTACCGACGGAAAAATGCCCTCAGGGTCTTCGCCCGACAACGTAAACGCGTCCGTGTGACATACACCGGTCGCGACATTGCGCAGCAATACTTCGCCGGCTTTGGGCCCATCGAGATCAATCGTTTCAATTTCGAGTGATTTGCCTGCTTCCCAGGCGACTGCCGCGCGCGTCTTCATGTCTTTAATGCCCCGCTAAATATTGTCATTGTGCCGGAGCACGATATTCGCACGATTGCCTGTCCGCGGACAACGTGGTGCGGCTTGCTCAGTCGCGCGGGTCTCCTGTAAAACAGCAGTCATCATGCTTTCGGGCGAAGCCAGACCAAACCAATGAATCTAGATGACCTGCGCAATGATCTATCCGCCGTCGACCGGCAGCTTATCGACCTGATAGCCGAACGGGAGCGAATCGTCAGCGAAATCGGGCGCAACAAGCTGTCATCCGGCACGGCTACCCGGGACTATGCGCGTGAGAAAGAAGTCCTCGATATGGGACGCACTCGGGCCATGGAACTCGGCATTGATCCCGACCTTGCTGAGCATGTGCTGCGCACGCTCATTCGCTCGTCATTGGCCAGCCAGGAGCGTGACCGCGTCATCGCCGAAGGCAAGGGCGACGGTCGACGGGTGCTGATCATTGGCGGCGCCGGCAAGATGGGTGGATGGTTCGCCGACTTCTTCGCAACCCAGGGATTTGCGACAACCGTTGCCGACCGAGCCATCGAAGACGGACCCGGGCGATTCAACAACTGGACGGAGGCCGGGGTTGATTACGATGTCATCGTCGTTGCCGCTCCGCTGGCCGTTTCCGGGCGAATACTGGCGCAGCTCGCAGTGCTCAAACCGCCAGGCCTGATCTTCGATATTGGCTCATTAAAGACCCCGCTCATCGATGGCTTGCGGGAACTGCACGATGCGGGATGCCGCGTCGCGTCGCTGCATCCGATGTTCGGTCCCGATACGCGGCTGTTGTCAGGACATCACCTGATTGTTTGCGATGTGGGATCGCAACAGGCAAATGACGACGCCAAAGCATTGTTTAGCTCAACCATGGTCGAGCAACTGGATATGGGTCTGGACGATCATGATCGCCTGATCGCTTACGTGCTTGGTCTGTCGCATGCGCTCAACGTCGCGTTCTTCACGGCGCTCGCGGAGAGTGGCGAGGCTGCGCCGAAACTCGCGAAGATGTCGTCCACGACATTCGACGCTCAGCTTCTCGTGTCCGCGGCGGTTGCGCAGGACAATCCACACCTGTATTTCGAAATCCAGAATCTCAACAAATTCGGACTCGACCCCCTCGACGCGCTATGCGACGCTTCGCGCCGAATTCGAGAGGTCGTGGCCAGCGGTGACGAAGGCGGCTTTGTCGAGCTCATGAAAAAGGGCAGGGAATACATGGCGCTGCGCGGCTAGGTGGAACAGGCGACCGTTCGAGCGACGCCAGCGATCGTTTCTGGTACAAGATAATGCAAACGACGGAGGGACCCTGACGAATGCAAACTGCAGATGACCTCAACGCCCGGCTGGAAGCGTCGGAGCGGCAGCTCGAAGAGCTAACCGCACAGGTCGCGCAAAACGAAGAGAAGATGCGGCGAACGCAGCAACGTGAGCTGCGAATGCTGCAGGCGCAAGACCTCGAATCATTGCTCTGCGAATTGCTCAAAGGCCTGCGCAAGAGTTACGAACTCCAGCAGGTCAGCGTCGTGCTCTGTGACCCCGATCACGATATTCGCCACCTGCTGCTGGCGGCAGGCACGCCGGCAGAGAGCTTCGATAATCTGTTGATCGCTGAATCGCTAACCGGGCTGGCGCCGCAGTACGTCGCATTGCGGCAGCCCTGGCTTGGCGCCTATGCCGCATGCGATCATCAGTTGATATTCCCACACGCAAAGGGCCTCGCGAGCGTCGCTATGATTCCGCTGATGCACAGGAACCGGCTGATCGGTAGTATTAATTTTGGCAGCGGAGACGCCTCACGGTTCACGCGACACCACGCGGCCGATTTTCTCGGGCATCTTGGCGTAATTGCGTCTTTTTGTATCGAGAATGCCGTCAATCGTGCGCGCCTCTTGCGCAGTGGTTTCACTGATGTGCTGACCGGTTGGCACAATCGCCGTTACCTGCAGGTACGACTCAAAGAGGAGCTGGCGAGGGCGCGACGCGACCGCAGCCACGTCGTATGTCTGATGCTCGACGTCGATCACTTCAAACGCATCAACGATACCTGGGGTCATGCCGCGGGCGACACGGTGTTGCAGGAGTTGGCACAACGCATCGATGCGCAGGTCCGCGCCAGTGATGTCGCTGCGCGGTACGGCGGAGAAGAATTCGTTATCTTGCTTCCCGCCACCGATATCGAGTTGGGTGTTCGCATTGCCGAACGTATTCGTCAGGCAGTTTCGGCTGCACCCTACGAATTGCCTGGCGGTGATGCCCGGACGATCACTGCGTCGATCGGCGTGGCCGGTGTGACGCCGGATCCGGACGCCGAAGATCTCAAAACACTTGGCGATTCGCTGCTCGCCCGCGCCGATGTTGCACTGTATCAGGCGAAATCTGGCGGCAGAGATCAGGTCGCGGTCGACGAGAACTGACAATGCGCGGCGTTACTGCGACGACTTTTATCATCGCAATATCGATACTTTTCGGCGCCTGTGATGAGGCGCCGCAAAAGCCCGCGGATGACTCCCGAAAGGAACCGGTCGTCGTGTACGCGGCATTCGAAGACGATGCACAGCTGCGGGACCTTTTGGCTGCCTATACTGAACAGACCGGTGTGATGGTCATTGTCCGTCGCGGCGAGGCAAAGGGCATCGTCAACGATGTGATCGAGAACCGGGTCTCTCCACCGGCAGACGTACTGATGACGCGGTCCGTG
>JAOTUB010000245.1 GCA_029864095.1 Gammaproteobacteria bacterium
GGCCGGCAAGACACAGCCCATCAATACCTGATCCACGTCGGCGGGATCAATACCCGTTTCGGCAACAACTCCGGCGATCGCTGCTGCGCCGAGTTCGGGCGCGGTCGCCGCGGATAACGCGCCTTGAAACGCGCCGATTGGGGTGCGCTTCGCTGCGACGATCACAATGGGTTCTGAACTCATGCAGGGTCTCCGCTTCCAGTTGCTTGTCCGGGAGTACTCTGTGCACAAAGATCGGGCTCGTCAAGCGCCGCCAGTATCTGCTGCCGGGCTTTCTCGGCTAATACGCGGTGGTCCTCGAAAGCCGCATCGTTGGGCATGATGGGCGGCAGAACTTCGAATCGGGGCCGTGCAGGCCAGGGCCACATGCGACCTGCCGGCAGGATTTCGCGCGTGCCCGATATCGCTATCGGCACGATGGGCATATGGCCTCGGACAGCCGAGACGAATGCGCCGGCGCGGAATCGATTGACTCCGGCTTCCCTGTGGAATGTGCCCTCGGGGAAAAATGCCAGCGAATGGCCGCCCCGCGCCGCTTTGACGATTTTCCTGGCATCCCGCGAGCTTCCGGATGCCGAGAAACGCTCCACAAACTTGGCGCCGGAGCGCCTGAGCAGAAAGTGAGCCACCGGTACGCCGCGCATCTCTCCTTTGACAACGAATGAAAAGCGGGATGGCAGGTAGCCTTTCAGGAGAAAACCGTCGACGTAGCTCGCATGATTGGCGACGACGACAGCGTGCCCGTCCGGTATGTTGTCGAGGCCGTGAATTTCGGCCGGAATGCCCGCGAGTACGAATATCGCACGCGATGCGCCGGCCGCCAGCTTGTGGCGGCGTTCCTCGCCTGGGACGAACAATACCGCGAGCAGAGCAAACAGTGCGCAGAGGATGAAAACGACCCAGCCATAGAGACCGAACAGAGTTCGGGCCACATATGGGCCGAATCCGGCGCTTTCGCCGGTCATGTGACGCAGATCACTTTATGTTAATGCCTTATGGATTCTGTGACAGCGATCACGCCCGATGCAGCACGTGGTGCTCATACTCAAATCCTTGGAAAATCCGTCGCTTGGCGATGCCGGTGTCCCAACGGCCGGCAGGGCTGACGCCCACGCTGCTGTTTGAAAACCGGCGTATGCTACCGCAAAGGATTGCGCGACTGAACAGATGGACGCTATGGCTGTTACTGATCAGAACAAAATGGATTCAAGAACCGTTGCGCGAACTGAGGAGCTCGTGGATCGGTTCCTCGATGCAATCTGGATGGAACGCGGGCTGTCGCAGAATACGCTCGGTGCTTATCGCGCCGATCTGATGACCCTGGGCCGCAGCCTCGGCGAACTCGAGAAGTCCATCGACTCCGCCGACAAGGCGGACCTTCTCGAATTTATCGCAGGCCGCGTCGAGGGCGGTGCGAAACCGCGGTCAACGGCGCGTCAGTTGTCGAGTTTTCGCCGTTTTTTCCGCTACATCATGCGCGAAGGATTGCGCGACAACGATCCAACCGCAGACATCGAGATGCCGCGCATCGGACGATCGCTGCCAAAAACGCTCAGCGAAGACGAGGTTGACGCGCTTCTCAACGCGCCAAACACGGACGAGCCACTGGGCCACCGTGATCGTGCGATGCTCGAGCTCCTGTACGCCACGGGCCTGCGCGTTTCCGAACTGATCAATCTAAAACAGTCGCAGGTCAACTTTAACCAAGGCGTCCTGCGTATCGTCGGCAAAGGCGATCGCGAGCGCCTGATTCCGCTCGGCGACGAGTCGCAGCGCTGGCTCAAAGATTTTATCGACGGGCCGCGCATGGAGATTCTGCTGGAACGGCAGACCGACTATCTCTTCCCGACGCGCCGCGGCGACCGCATGACACGCCAGGCTTTCTGGCACATCATCAAACGCTATGCCGAGAAAGCCGGGGTGCGCAGCAAGATGTCTCCACATAGCCTGCGCCATGCGTTTGCGACGCACCTTCTGAACAGGGGCGCAGATCTGCGCGTCGTGCAACTTCTTTTGGGTCACAGCGACCTCAGTACGACCCAGATATATACTCACGTCGCCCGCGAGCGGCTCAAGGACCTGCACGGCAAACACCACCCCAGGGGCTAGCTTTGCTACAATCCCGGCCCCGGGAACTGGAGCCGGCCGGATGTGTCCATGTAGGCAAGGCGCTGGCAACCAAGCAGGACCACTCAATGAGCCATTTGACCTCAAGTATTTGTATTCGTGTGACCGCCATTGCCGCGGCCATATTCGCGTTCGCGCCGGCACACGCTGCAGAGGACAGTAATGAGCTGGATCAAGTGCGGCAGAAAGTCGGCAGCATGTTCGACGCGATCGAGCCGGACGACGTCGATGTAAGCCCTGTCGATGGCTGGTACACGATTCAGAGAGGATCAATTGTTGCGTACATCTCGGGGGACGGACGCTATCTGCTGCAGGGCGACATGATTGATCTCGACAATCAGGTCAACCTGAGCGAGCTGGCGCGTATTGATTCGCGGCGC
>JAOTUB010000125.1 GCA_029864095.1 Gammaproteobacteria bacterium
ATCGAAAACCGGATCCGTCAGGAGGTTGTCACAAAGATCGCGAAGGGCCTGGCGCAGTTTGCGACCAACGGTGGTGCCGGGGCGCCGTCGATGGGTGAGGTATTGACGACAGCTGCACTGCCGGCCGCAGCGCCGGCGGCCGAGCCCGCGGCGCAGGCGAAGCCGGCTGCAGAAGGCGACTATATGGCGCCGTGGATTGATACCGACGAATGCACGGCTTGCGACGAGTGCATCAAGATCAATTCGGCGATGTTCGAGTACAACGAGAGCAAGAAGGCGATTATTACCAATCCGGACGCCGGACCTTACAGCGATCTCGTCAAAGCAGCCGAGAAATGTACCGCGCAGGTCATTCATCCCGGACTGCCGCGTGATCGCTCGGCAAGCGGCATCGACAAGTGGATGGCGCGCGGCGGGAAGTTCAACTAGGCCATCATTGTGAGCTTGTTGCACCGTTACCCGACATTCAGTCACGGCGTGCACCCGCCGGAGTCGAAAACGGATACGTGTGAGCGCAAAATCCGGCAATTTGATTTTGCACCGGTCCTGCTGATCCCGCTGTCGCAACACATCGGTGCGCCTTCCGTCGCGGTCGTGCGTGAGGGGCAGGAGGTCGAGCGCGGGCAGGTACTCGGCGAGGCTGACGGATTCGTCTCGGTACCGCAGCATGCGCCGGCGTCAGGCGTTGTTCGGCGCATCGGACTCATGCCGAGCATCACCGGCAAAATGGCGCGTGGTATTTATCTGGAGCCGTACCCAGGGTCATCGCAGGAGGTCGCCGAAGGCGAGCCGTGCATTCTGGACACGGCGAGCGCAGATGACATTATTGCAGCGATCCAGGCGGCCGGCATCGTCGGCCTTGGCGGCGCGGCGTTTCCGACGCACGTGAAGCTCAAGCCCCCCGAAGGCAAGATGGTCGAGACGCTGATCGTAAACGGCATCGAGTGCGAGCCGTATCTGACGACCGATCATCGAGTGATGCTCGAACAGACGGCGGATATCTACATGGGCATTCGCTATCTGCTTAAAGCAACCGGCGCAGAACACGCGATCATCGGTGTCGAGGCCAACAAACTGGATGCAGCGGAGACCCTACGTGCGGCGGCGCCTGACGATATCGCCGTCACGACGGAAGTCGTCGACGTCAAATATCCGCAGGGTGCCGAGAAAATGCTAATTACGGCATTACTTGGCAAGCAGGTACCGTCGGGCGGACTGCCGGCAGATGTCGGCGTGGCTACGGTCAATGTCGCGACGACTGCTGAAATCGGACGGCTGCTACCGCACGGTCGCGGCATCCAGGAGCGCGTCGTCACCATCACGGGACCGGCCATAGGGCGCAAAGGCAACTACCGGA
Source organism: Gammaproteobacteria bacterium (assembly GCA_029864095.1). Taxonomy (GTDB): domain Bacteria; phylum Pseudomonadota; class Gammaproteobacteria; order Steroidobacterales; family Woeseiaceae; genus UBA1847. The sequence goes on from JAOTUB010000125.1 coordinate 1,358, forward strand.
TTCCGATTGGCACGCCGCTGCGTTTTGCACTCGAGCAAGTTGCCGTGAGTGATGATGTTAGCCGCGTTTTCCTCGGCGGGCCGATGATGGGGCAGGCACTCTCGAGCCTCGACATCCCGATTACCAAGGGAACCTCGGGATTTGTTGCGTTTACAGAAGCGCAGACCGGCATCAAAGAGCAGGAGTATCCGTGTATTCGCTGTGCGTATTGCGTCGACGCCTGCCCGATCTTCCTCAATCCGTCACAATTGGCGCTGCTTGCCAAGAGCGGCGAGTATGAACGTATGGCGGATGACTACAATCTGATGGATTGTTTCGAGTGCGGTGCGTGCTCGTACGTCTGTCCGTCTCACATTCCGCTCGTACAGCGATTCCGCGTCTCCAAAGCTATCGTTCGCGAAAGACAGGTCGCCTGATGTCCGCGACTAACAAAACGCTCGAGATCGCCACATCGCCGCACATCGCGAGCGGCGCCAGTGTCGATATCATCATGCGCAACGTCGTGTATGCCTTGTTGCCGGTCTGCGCATTCGCTGTCTACGTGTTTGGACTGACGGCCCTGATAACGCTGACCGCCGCAACACTGAGCTGCGTCCTGACCGAGCACCTGCTGTGCCGCTGGCGTGGTGCGACGTCGACGATCGGCGACTGGTCTGTAGCAATCACCGGTATTCTCTATGGTCTGACGCTGCCGCCCGGTCTGCCGGTCTGGATGGTCGTCCTGGGTGGGGTAATCGGTGTCGGCGTCGGCAAATCCCTGTTTGGCGGACTCGGCTATAACGCCTTTAATCCGGCGCTTATCGGTCGCGCGTTTCTGCAGGCGGCTTTTCCGGTCTCTATGACGACCTGGTATCCATCGTTGGGTGCCGAACGCTTCAGCGTCCTGCCATCCTCGACGTTCACGTTTCCGTTTGCTGCGCCCGCTTACGACTCGATCAGTGGCGCAACGCCGCTTGCGGCGATGAAATTTGACGGTGACATGACGGCCACCACAGATCTTGTCATGGGATTGACCAGCGGATCGACGGGAGAAACGAGTGCTGTGCTGATTCTCGTTGGTGGTATCTACCTGATCGCTCGCAAAATGATGAACTGGCGCATCCCTGCAGCGATCTTTGCAACCGTATTCGCCCTGAGCGGTGGCTTGCATCTGGTCGATCCAGGTACTTATCCCAGCCCGGTATTCATGCTGTTTGCCGGCGGCCTAATGCTGGGTGCGGTCTTCATGGCGACCGACATGGTTGCCTCGCCGATGACAAGCCTTGGCTGTGTACTCTACGGCGTGCTGATAGGCGCTCTGGTCGTTGTCATTCGGCTCTGGGGCGGCATGCCCGAGGGTGTGATGTACGCCATCCTGCTCGCAAACGCCGTGTCGCCACATATCGACAATCTGGTGCGGCCGCGCGTCTATGGCACGGCCGGGCGGAGCGCACCGTGAATGTCGCGCCCGCAACGCCGACATGGCCGATGTACAGGACGTTGGTCGGGATCGGCATGCTGTGCGGCTTGATGATTGCCGTAACGTTTCAGGGTACGCGGCCGGTTATCGAACGCAATCGGGCCGAGGCACTGGAGCGCGCGGTTTTTGCCGTGTTGCCAGCGGCAATCGCGCGCGCGACGTTTGCCCTGACCGCGGAGGGCCAGTTCGTGCCCGATACCAATGCAACGGGGCAACGCGTGCACGCGGGATTCGATGCTGACGGGCAACTCGTCGGTGTCGCGATTGAAGCCGCCGGCATGGGGTATGCCGATACGATCACGGTGCTCTACGGCTACTCTCCGCTGCAAGAAGCGATTGTCGGCATCCGCGTGCTGACCAGCAAGGAGACGCCGGGCCTTGGTGACAAGATCGAAACGGATGAAGCCTTTCTCGAAAACTTCGTAGCGCTCGATGTTCGTCTCGACGCGTCCGGAACTTCACTGCAGCATCGCATCGAGACGGTCAAGCAGGGGAAGAAAACAGAGCCCTGGCAAATCGACGGCATCACGGGAGCGACGATCTCATCCGTTGCGATCGGCGACATCCTCGCAAAGAGCGCCGAGCGCTGGGTGCCGACGATCAACGAGCACCTCGATCGGCTGAGCGCGGGAGGGCAAGATGACGGCACGTAATCGGCAGCCCGTCATGGCAACCGATGAGTTCATCAAAGGACTGTGGCGCGAAAACCCGGTGTTCGTTCAGGTACTCGGCATGTGCCCGGTGCTGGCCGTGAGCAATACGGCGCTAAATGCGCTTGCGATGGGGCTCGCGACGACGTTCGTGATGCTGATGTCGAACCTGCTCGTATCCACGCTGCGCAACTTCATTCCAAAACAGGTTCGCATTGCGACATATATTCTGATCATTGCGACGTTCGTGACCATCGTCGACTACGCCATCGAGGCGATCAGTCTCGACCTGCATAAGTCGCTCGGTGCGTTTATCTCACTGATCGTCGTCAACTGCCTGATACTCGGACGAGCCGAGGCGTTCGCCTCCAAGAACCGCGTCGGCCACGCAGTACTCGATGCTCTCGGCATGGGTATCGGCTTCACGCTGGCGCTGCTGTGCCTCGGTGGTGTTCGTGAGGTGCTCGGCGACGGCGCACTATTCGGGGTTGCGCTGTTCCCGGATGCCTTCGAGCCCTGGATCGTTATGATCCTGCCGAGCGGTGGATTTTTTACCCTGGCTGGGTGGCTGCTGGTGATCAACTTTATAAAGCAGCGCAAGGAGGCGAACGCTGCTGGCGCGCAGGAGATAACAGGATGAACGAGCAATCCCTCTGGTCGATCTTTGTCAACGCCGCGCTCGTGAATAACTTCGTGTTGGCTTACTTTCTCGGAATCTGCCCGTTTCTCGGCGTGTCGGCCAAGATCGCCACAGCAACACGAATGGGTGGTGCCGTGATGTTCGTCATGCTCGTCAGCTCCATGTGTGCGTACGCGATTCACCACGTGCTGATCGCGATAGGTGTACCGTTTCTCGAGTTGATTGCGTTTATCGCCGTAATCGCGTCGACAGTACAGCTTGTCGAGATGTTCATTAAGAAGATCAGCCCGGTGCTATTCCGGGCGCTGGGCATATTCTTGCCACTGATTACGACGAACTGCGCGATTCTGGGTCTGGCGCTTTTTCAGACCAACAAGGGTTACGGTTTCCTGCAGGCAATTGTTTATGCGCTCGGCGCCGGCATCGGGTTTACATTGGCGCTTGTCTTGATGGCCGGCATTCGCGAGAAGCTCGAGCTGGCGACGATGCCTGATGTGGTTACCAGCACCGCCAGCGCAATAATCGTTGCCGGTATCCTGTCACTGACATTCATGGGTTTTGCAGGCCTCGGAGCGTAGCGATGATGTCCAGCTTTTTGCTTGCCGTGCTGCTGCCGCCGATTCTGTTGATCGCCTGGGTTGCGGTGCAAAACCTGTGGCGCAAAGAGTTTGGCTCGTCGCAGGATGAGGCAGACGTGCTCGCTATGCGCGGTACGTGCGGCCGATGTGGATGTGCGAGTCCCTGCCAACGCGATGATGGCCAAAGCAGAATGCAAACGAGGAGGTCCTAATCATGAAGCTCGACGATTATAGTAAGGAGAAGAAATTCGAGGCAACCGTGCTCGCCAGCGAGCGCATTACGCCCGAAGATGCCGACGTCGAAATTCGTGAACTCATGCTCGAGGTCGATCGGGCCGACTTCGAATTTGCCGCAGGACAGAGTATCGGCGTGGTGACACCTGGCCCGCATGATCTGAGTCACGACTTCCATTTCCGCCTTTACAGTGTTGCGGACACACCATCACGTTCTGAGGCCGGAAAGCCGCGCATCACGATCGCTGTGCGACGCGTCACCTATATCGACGACTACAGCGGCGAGCGATACGATGGCACGAGCTCGAATTATCTTTGTGATCTCAGGCAAGGCGATAGGCTGATCATTACAGGACCGTATGGCTATGCTTTCGAGGTGCCGGATGACAAAGACGCCAACCTTATCCTGATCGGAGCGGGAACGGGCATCGCGCCGTTTCGCGCCTTCGTTAAGCATATCTATCGTGACGTGAAGGATTGGCGCGGGAAAGTGCGGCTCTTTTATGGCGCGAATACCGGACTCGAGCTTTTCTACATGAACGAGCACCGCGACGACTTCGAGCAGTACTACGACGAAGACACCTTTGAGGCGTTCAGTGCACTGTCACCGCGGCCCAACTGGGCCGACCCGATCGCCTGGGACTATGCCCTCGAGGGTCGTTCGGAAGAAATTCTCGAAATGCTCGATGATCCAAAGACCTACATCTACATTGCCGGCCTTGAGGATGTTCGCGACGAACTGGATGAGGTGTTCTCGCGGATGACCGGTTCCAGCGACCGTTGGCAGCAGCGTCGCGCCGAGCTGGTTGCAGGCGGTCGATGGACGGAGCTGCTGTACTGAGCGCGTCGCTGCGCATGCAGCAAGGTCAGTTTCAGGGACGAAGTTGGCAATCTACTTCAACAAGAAGGCTCAAGTCGTCGGTTTATTGAGAGGTCGTGTACTGCCGGTTTTCCGTTACAATCGAAAACGTTGACTTCCTCGCGGGCCAGACTAAATTTGATCTTGAGGCGAAAGCCTCACGCGCCAACAAGTTCGCTTGTTGACAACCGCCCTGCTGAAAGAGGTCCGAGCCTCAACAAGTGTCGGGGGCGGTGGACGCGAAAGGCGGAACCTGGGGACGGCAGAAAGTGAAAGCGGACTGCGGGAACCAAAGGAATGCCCGGTGGACCTCGGAAAGAAACCAGGGTGTTACGCCAAAGGTAGCCCGATACAAAGAGTGCCGTCGGGTCTTGACATGAAAGCTGGCCGAAAGGCCGGTGGACGAGGAAAGAGTCGGAAGCGCGACAAAAGCAGAACTGCCAACGCGTCCTCTAATTGGAGAGCGGCCCCGGAGTCAAACCCAGGGCCGTTTTTTTTTGCTACTCTGGGAAACCGACTCAAGGCGCTGGAGCTACATCATGGATACCGCATGGATACAGGTTTTTGTGCTGACTCTCGCAGAATGCGTTGCACCGGCGGGCAAGACCGTCTGCCAGGAGCGCGAATTCGACCTGCAATTCGTGACACGAGCGGACTGCGAATACGCGTTGGAGCAATTCGTGACATTAAAAGACGAGTCTGCCAACGTGATTGTTGACCGGAACAAGTCACGCTGTGCTCCATCGGCGCGGCAAAGCGACGTTTTTGAGAGTCTCGATGCGGTCAACGCAGTCACCGAGGACAAGCAAGGCTGGCGAGACCCGTCCGTAGCGCGGCCATCGTCTTCCCCGTCGATCGAGCTACATCGGGAAAGGCTCGAGAAATTGCCCGATTGCGAGGATTCTGGTGGCCAAGTCCCGTGCAAAAAAGGCGGGATCATCGTAGAGACAGCAAAACCAGGAGATTCCGTCGAAGTCTGGCGCCGCGATCGGTAGCGCTCCGGACACAAGCTACAGCAGATACGGTATTAACGCCCGGCGCGACGGCGGATAGTCCGCAAACTGCTGCTGGTACCAGCGGTGGTTTGCAAGTGCACGCGGAATCAGATTTGCTGCCGTGAAAACAGCGAATGCTGCGCCGGCGAGCGACCAGGTGGCGATCGCCCAGCCAAGCCACTCGAGCATCTCACCGAAGTAATTCGGACAGGAGACCCAGCGGTACAGGCCGCCGCGCGGAGTGGCGTAATGCGTGTCCATGGGTCGACGCAATCGCCGCAAAATCGCGTCCGAGTGTTGATTCACAGCCCATCCGACCAAAAAGCACAGCGTGCCAAGAACGAAGGTACTGTTCGTCAGCCATGACGTCGCGTATTCGCCGAAGTGAGAAATCCAGCGCGCATTGATGTAAGCGTTAAGGCAGTTAAACAGTGTTGCGATGGCAACGATTAGAATTGGCATGCGCTTGTTGGTCGCGCGCATGCGCAACGGATAAATGAAGGTCCGGTTGATGTAGTGCAGTTGCCAAAGGGCAAGAAAGACGAGCGGCGCAGTAGTCAGGGCATTGTCGCCCGCAAAGTAGACGGCCCCGAACAGCAAGGTTGCCGGACTTTCCATCACGATCCAGCCGGTGCGTGCCGGAAGGGTCGGCCCCCAACCCGATCGGAGGTGACGCCCATACGGTGCAGTTATACCGAGCAGCAGCAGAAACGATATTGCGGCCAGCACAAAGGTCGCGAAGACGAGGTAGCCGTGCAGTTGCGGCTCCGACACAGTAGGTGATTATTCCTTGAGCTGGTAGGTCCAGCGTCCGTAGACGTACATGCCGGCTGCGGCAACGATGCCAACCGAACCCATGATGTACCAGGCGATGCCGACGTTATTGGCGGCGTAGAGCTGGGCTGTCAGGTACTCGGCACTTTGACCTGTGACTTCGACCAGTTTCTGAAACGCCTCGCCGATCGGCACGGCGTCAACGCCGGCCTGTGACATGCCGGAGTCGAGCAACTGGTCTCGGGCAATTGTGTCTTTGGCGCCAAACCGGCCATAGAGATATTGGCCGAAAAATCCTTCGAGGGACCAACCGATGCCGAGCGGCAATTGGCTGAAGCCGAGATACATCGCCTTCTTTTGGTCGGGTGCAATGTTGCCGAGGTATTCCGAACTTTTCGGGCTGGAGAGCATCTCGCCGATGGAGAAGCTCACGATCGCAAGCACCACGATCCAGACATAATTAAACCCCCCAAACACCATAAGCGTCCCCGCCGCGAGGAATGTTCCGATGGCCATCGAGTTGGTGGCACGCATGAGAGCGCTCCAGCCGGCGACAATGAAACACACGATCATGATCAGCATCGCATTGAGATTCACGAGACCTTCGGGCTGAATGCGCTGTCCGTCCTGCGTCATGCCGAAAAAGAAAATCCAGAATCGATTTGACGTGCCGTCCTCGCCGAACATGTGCCGAACCATGACGGATGTGTCGACCCAGTCTCGGAAGTACAACGGCGCGACGTCCCAGAAGGCGTACAGCATGAACCAAAATCCCGAGAACAGGACCATGTACCAGATCAATATCGGACGCAGCAGCTCCCGAAGGCTGTCACGCCACAAGCTGGTCTCTTTGATTTCGCCCGATTTCACTTTGGCGCGATGCGCGAGTCGCTCTTCTTTGTCGACTTCTTTGTACGTAAGCAGCAGCAGGAAGTTGATTGAGATGATCGCGGCACACGCATAGAAGACATACGCCCATTCCAATTGACGCAGCTGCGCTGCGACAAGCGGACCGATAAAGCCGCCGATGTTGACAGTCTGATAGAACACTCCCCAGGCGATGGAGCTATTCTGCCGGCTCGTGGATTTTACGATAGTGGCCTGAATGCCGGGCTTGAAAATGCCGGTGCCGAAGGCGAGCACGACAGCACCGGCCATGAAGCCCCAGAAAGTGGGAAACCAGGCCATGAGCAAATAGCCGAGAATCTTGAAGATCGTCGAGGCAAAGATCGTTTCCTTGTAACCGACGCGATCCGATATACCGCCGGTCAACACCGGGACGAACGACTGCACAAACGCCCAGACTGTGAATATGATACCGACGGCTGCGCCGGTCAGCCCCAGACCTCCGTTGGATTTGGCATCGGTCGCATACAGACTCGATACCTGGCGCACGCCGTAATAGGCGAGGCGCTCGACCATCTCCATACCGCCGCAGATCCAGAAAACGTACGACAGGCTGCCCAGCGCCGCCCAGATGCCGAGCTGTTTGACGTCTTTGGCCGTGGTCGTATGCGTAGCGAGATCGGAGTTGGCCATCGTTAGTCCTTTATTGTTGTTCTTGTCTGCGGCGATTCTAGCAGGGTATGCGGCAGAACTATTTATGGTGAAATCGGACTAAAGTGAGCAGCGAGCAGAGTCCGGGGAAACGTGCATGAGAAAATCGCTATCTGTGTTGCTGTTGCTCGTCTTCCTGAGTGCGTGCGGCGGCGGAGGCAGTAACAACAACGCGCCACCGGACAACAATCCGCCGGTTGGCGGGCCGACTCCGGCTGAGCGTCTCGCCGCGGACCTGCAGGGCCTGGCGCTCGATGTCTTTTTCGAAAATTCTTTCGCGGCGTTGATCAGGCGCTCGCCTGAAACCATTGTCTGGCAGTCCCTCGAAAGTGTCTATCCACTTGCGTCCGTGACCCTCGACGATTTGTCCGACAGCTACCGCCGTGACACGTTCGCAATGTACCAGGTCGTGCTGGATGCGCTACGTACTTATGACCGCTCGGCACTGGATGCCGAGGGCCAGCTGAATTACGACGTGTACGAATGGTATCTGCAGGACGTCGTCAATCAGCTCGAGTTCATCTATTACGATTTCGTCGCGACCTATTCGATTTTCGGCACGCAGGAAGACACTCGGCAACTGTTCACCGAAGTGCACCCGCTTGCGACGCTGCAGGATGCGGAGAATTACATCACGCGGCTGAATCTCGTGGATGAGAAGTTCGACCAGTTAATTGACCACCTGGAACTACAGCGTCAGACCGGTATCGTCGAACCCGCGCTTTCGATGCAGGTCGCGATTAATCAAGTTTCGGCAATTGCGCAGGGCAGCACCGCATCGAATCCGTATTACACGAACTTCGTTACCAAGATTGCAGCGATTCCGGGCCTCACCGATGCAGAGCGCTCCGATCT
>JAOTUB010000126.1 GCA_029864095.1 Gammaproteobacteria bacterium
GATTGCGGTGCAACTGGGCGGCAGTGATCCGGGCATGATGGCAGAGGCGGCGAGACGTGCCGCGAATGCCGGCTATGACGAAATCAACATTAACGTAGGTTGCCCGAGTGACCGGGTTCAAAGCGGCCGGTTCGGCGCGTGCCTGATGATGCAGCCACGAACTGTTGCCGACTGCTTTAGGGCGATGCAGGCCGATGTCGATGTACCGGTTACGGTCAAGACTCGCATCGGCATAGACGATCTGGATAACGATGCGTTTCTGTTTGGATTCGTCGACGAGCTGGCAGGCGCGGGCTGCCGCAAGTTTGTCGTGCATGCCCGAATCGCGATACTTGATGGCCTGAGTCCGAAGGATAATCGCACAGTGCCGCCGCTGAATTACGGCCGCGTCATCAGGCTCAAAGAAGTTCACCCGGAGCTCGAGATCGTGCTGAACGGCGGCGTTACGGACGTCAATCAGGTTGATGAGTTCCTGACCCAAGTCGATAGCGTCATGATCGGTCGCCAGGCCTATCATCATCCCTACTTTCTGGCCGAACTGGAGCGCCACTTTCATCCCGAGTCGGTGCTGCCACAACGCCGCGACGTCATCGAAATGATGATCCCGTATATCGAGAACGAGCTGCGGCAGGGTGAACGGCTCGGCAGAATAACGCGGCACATGATCGGACTGTTTGCAGGCATGCCCGGCGCACGCGCATGGCGGCGACACATCAGCGAGAATGCGTACCGTGACGGCGCCGGAATCGAGGTTATTCTCGAAGCGCTGGATGCAATGCCGGTTGCGGCATAGAATGTGCGATCCACTCTGACTACATGAGCGTAAATTATCTATGGGCGCCAAATCCGGAAAGAAAGGCAAGAAGCCGACAATGGCTGAACGAGCCGACATTTATGAGCTTTACGAAGAATCCGTGCAAAACGTCGAAAACGAGGTCAACTTCCTGAGCACGACGTTCAAGGAGCGAACGGGACGCACGGCGTACATTTTTCGCGAAGATTTTTGCGGCACGGCCAGTCTGGCCTGCGAGTGGGTGAAGCAGGGTCCCGAGTATTCCGCGATCGGTGTGGATATCGACGCGTCCGTACTTGAGTGGGGACGCAAAAATCGGGTAAGCCGCCTCAACACCGAAGATCAAGCACGCGTCAGTCTCATCGAGTCGGACGTGCAGACCGTCGAAACGCCGAAAGTTGATGCGCTCGTGGCATTCAATTTCAGTTACTGGATTTTCGAAGAGCGGGCGCAAATGGTTGCCTACATGCGCCGTTGCTACGACGCGCTAAAGGACGACGGGGTCCTTTTCATGGATATGTTCGGCGGACCGGAGTCCTTCGAAGAAACCAAGGAAAAGACCAAGCACGACGGGTTCACCTATGTTTGGCATCAGGCCAAGTTCCACCCGGTGACGAACCACATGCAGTGCTATATCCACTTTCGGTTCCCGGATGGATCAAAGATCAAAAGGGCGTTCAGCTATTCCTGGCGGCTCTATACGGCGCCCGAATTGCGCGATATGCTGCTCGATGCTGGTTTTCGCAATGTCACTGTCTATTGGGAGGGTGAAGACGAAGACGGCGAAGGCAACGGCGAGTTCGCACCGGACGAAAAGGGTGAAGCAGATCTCGCCTGGATAGCGTATATTGTTGCCGAAAAATAGCTACCGTAATACTTGAAAAACAGCTTCTATTTTAGATAGTTGCGGACACATTATGGCAAAGGACCTTGAAGTCGCGATCGTGTTCGCCGATGTTGTCGGCAGCACCCAGCTATACGACAAGTTTGGTGATACCAAAGCCAGCGAGACCGTCGCCCTTTGCCTTGACGTGATGAAAGATGCGACCCACCAATACAATGGCACGGTTATCAAGACGATCGGTGACGAGGTTATGTCCACGTTCGCTACGGTAGAGGAGGCGATGGGCGCGGCCGTGATGATGCAGAAGCGCATCTCGGCCGATAACAAGCAGGAAGGCCGCATCCCTGTTTCCATCCGCATCGGTTGTCACTACGGTCCGGTGGTTCAGGAGCAAAACGATATCTTCGGTGCCGCGGTGCATACTGCTAATCGAATGACGTCGCAGGCCAAAGCGCGGCAGATTGTCATTTCAGGTGGCACTGTCGACAAGATGAATCCGGATCTCAAAAAGCAGACGCGCCAGATCGATGTCGCGACGGTGCGGGGCAAGATCGACGAAGTCGCGCTCTACGAGCTGCTTTGGAACCCCGAAGAAGCGACGAGCATGTTGCCGACTATCGATTGGGAGACGTCGGCACGCAAAGGCACGAAGCTGGTGCTCAGTTTTCGTGACCAGGAGGTTGAGGTCAGCGACAAACGCAAAGGTGCCATCATGGGCCGAGCCGATGACAATGATCTTGTCGTCAAGGGCAATTTGATTTCACGTATTCACGCCAAGCTGGAAATGCGCCGCGGCAAGTTCATACTCATCGACCAGAGCACGAACGGCACATTTGTACAATACGCCAAGGGCGAAGAAACGTTCGTGCGCCGCGACTCTACCGAGATCCGTGGCGATGGCACGATCGGGCTCGGGCGCGCCGAAGGTCCGGGCTCAAGTCTCGCGATTCACTTCAAGACCGTCGAGTAATGTAAGAGCCCACCGCAGCGGGCGATTTCCAGCGACCTAATACGCGCAGGCGGGACATTACTGATCTTCATGTCTTGACCCCGCTTGATGGAAACTCGCTCCGCTGTGCTTTACTTCCGATTTGCAATGTACCGCCCGCGTTCGTGGCAGGTCGAGTGTTGCCCGCTGGGGCGGGCCCCTACAATTCCGCCAGTTTGGCTGCGAGCCGCTGTTGCTCCTTACGGAGTGCGGCCGGGACGCGATCGCCGAATTCGTCGAGGTAATCCGCGAAATGCTCGTTTTCGATTCTCCAGTGCTCGACGTCGATCGAAAGTAGCTCGCGCATCGTGTCTGCACTGATGTCCAGTTCGCTGGTATCGATGTCGCCCTCGTTGGGCAGGTAACCGACCGGTGTTTCCCTGGCACCAACGCGATTCTCGCAACGGTCGACAATCCAGCGCAGTACGCGGAGATTCTCTCCGAAGCCCGGCCAAAGGAAGTTGCCATCGTCGTCCTGGCGGAACCAGTTGACGTGAAAAATCTTGGGCAACTTTTTCGTGCGTTCGGGGAAAGACAGCCAGTGCGTCCAATAGTCGGCAAAGTTGTAGCCGCAAAACGGCTTCATCGCCATCGGATCGCGGCGGATCTTGCCAACTTCACCAAATGCCGCGGCTGTCATCTTCGAACCAACGCTCGCGCCGACGAGCACCCCGTGCTGCCAGTCTCTTGCCTCGAAAACGAGCGGCGCAACCTTGGCACGCCGGCCGCCAAAAACAATCGCAGAGATCGGAACTCCCTCGGCAGCGTCAGCCAAGGCTGAATAACTCGGGTTGTTTGTTGCCGCGACCGTGAAACGCGAATTCGGATGCGCGGCCGGTCCGTTCTCAGGATCATATTTGCGCCCCTGCCAGTCGAAAGCGGGCTCGCCAACCTTTTTGCCCTCCCACCACGGTTCGTTGTCGGCCGTACGGCCTACGTTGGTGAATATCGTGTCTTTGTGAATCATGTCGAACGCATTCTGATTGGTCTTGGCATTGGTGCCCGGAACGACGCCAAAGTAGCCCGATTCGGGATTAATCGCGCGCAACTGCCCCTCCGTGTCGATGTGCAGCCAGGCGATATCATCACCGAGCGTCCAGATTTTCCACCCGGGCAGTGAATGTGGCGGTATTAACATTGCAAGGTTGGTTTTGCCACAGGCGGACGGGAACGCGCAGGCAATGTAATGTGTCTCGCCGTCCGGGCTTTCGAGGCCCATAATCAGCATGTGCTCGGCAAGCCAGCCTTCGCTACGGGCCTGTTGGCTGGCAATGCGCAGCGCGTGGCACTTCTTGCCAAGCAACGCGTTACCACCGTAACCGGAGCCGATGCTCTTGATCGACAACTCATCGGGAAAGTGCATGATAAAGCGGCGTTCCGGGTCCAGATCTCCGGTTGAGTGCTGGCCTTTAACAAATGTCCCCTCACGTTCGATGCGTTCGAGCGCCGCCGAGCCCATCCGAGTCATGAGCTTCATATTCACGACAACATACGGGCTATCGGTAATCTCGACTCCGCAACGCGAGTAGGGCGAGTCGAGCGGCCCCATGCAGTAAGGGATGACGTACATCGTGCGCCCTTGCATAACGCCAGCAAACAGCGGATCGACCTTTGCATGGCCTTCAACCGGGCTCATCCAGTTGTTGTTGGGCCCCGCGTCTTCCTCGTTTGGTGTGCAGACGTAAGTCAGGTGCTCGACGCGGGCGACATCGGTCGGGTCGGACAAATGCAGATAGCAATTCGGGTATTTGTCCTGGTTCAGCGGCGACAGCGTCCCGTCCGCCGTCATCTTCGAGATTAGCTGCTGGTATTCGTCATCGCTGCCTGTGCACCAGTGGATGTTATTCGGTCTTGTATGGCTGGCGACCTCATCCACCCATTTTTGGAGCGTCGCAAGGCTCGTTGTCATCAATTATTTCTCTGAAATGGCAATTGAAATACGGGTGTCCGGAAATACCAGTCACCCTGCTGGCGGAACGTGATTATACTGATTGCGGCGGCTCGCGCAGTAGCATTATTTATGAAATCGGCATAATGATTCGCGTCACCAAATTGCTTACAGGAATCTGTGGTGACACTCTGGATCTTCGTCTCGAATTTGCGAATTATTTGGACAATTACCTGCGCGCCTCGGCGCGAGACACGACTACTCGCGCAATGAGCGTTCGAAGCGGATCATCGCTTCCGCTATCGCATCGGCGTCGCTCTCGTAGTCGCCATTCTCGATAGCGGCTTTGACTTCCGCGACGCGAATGCTGTCGACGCTTGGCAGAGAAGACAGCGACTTTTCCAGGCGTTCGAGCATTTCGGCACTGAAGACCGGCTCGGGATTCTCATTGGTCGAGGCGGGGCCGGACTCGCGCACTATAGCGCCGATGTCGCTCACCGCATCGAATCTATTGCTTGCCTTGCCGTTTAGGCCCTGATCTAACGGACCATTCCTGCTTGCCATGCCCTGGAACCTCGAAAATTATCGTTCTTAAGTCATGTATCGGCAGCCAGCGACGATTATTAAGCCGCTGTGTGCATCAAATCGCCCGATGTGCCATCAAAAAGCTCGCTGGCTTAGCGTGATCCTACGATAACTGCGTCGATTCGGCGAGAACTGAGGCTCTCCACCCGTATGCGCCGAGCCGTTTTTACGCTATTCATCAAGGCGTTGCTGGCCAATATCAAGTTCAGTTCGCTGCTCACGGCCGTCAGGGTGACGCGCCGTGCGCAAAGAATGGTCCGATTGGCCCTGGGCGCCGCCGGCCAGGCAGCCAATCGGCAGCGGGCGTCGGGCCGGCTGCCGCGCGCCATTAAGTTAAGTATGTGGATATTTGTGACCTGAATCACGACCCCTGAGGTGAGGCCCGACTATGCTTGGGCCCGTATGTAAGGACATCGAGTGTGGTCAATGAGCAGGAACTCACAGCGCGCGAATCTGAAACGACCGGTTAGCCCCGGGATTGTGAATGCGGTGATGGCGCTGTTTGTTGGCCAGTACTCGAAAGGCAGGGCCGCTTGAATACCTATGGTAGTGTCAACACCAGCAGCAGTGTCGCGACCGACGCTGGCTGTTCTGACGAGCAACTGATCGTATTGCACGTCGACCTCGTCAAGCGTATCGCGAGACATCTCGCGGCGCGTCTGCCGTCGACTGTGGACATCGACGACCTCATGCAGTCAGGTATGGTTGGGCTTCTCGAGGCGGCGAGCAATTTCGATCCCTCGCGCGGGGCCTGCTTCGCGACCTACGCCGGTATCCGGATCCGCGGCTCAATGCTGGACGACATCCGCAAACACGACTGGACGCCGCGGTCCGTGCACCATAAATACCGCAAGATCACAGAGGCAATCAGTGAGATCGAAGCCGAGACCGGGCGTCGCGCGAATGCCAATGAAATAGCCGCACGACTCGGGATCTCGCTCGACGAGTACCACAAGATTTTGGCTGACAGCACCTGCAGCCGCTTGTTCAGCCTCGAGGAAACCCTCGATGAACCGTTTTGGCATCGCGGTTTACCTGCATCGACTACGTCGACGCCGGACCAGGAAGTCAATCGGTCACAATTTCGCGATAAGCTTGCCGAAGCGATCGACGGTCTTCCGGAACGGGAGAACCTCGTCTTGTCGTTGTATTACGAGCGTGAACTGAATCTCAAGGAGATTGGCGAAGTGCTCGATGTCACAGAGTCACGAGTCTGTCAGATTCACGGGCAGGCGATGCTGCGACTGCGTGCAATGGTCGGCGAATGGTGATGGGCGGTCGGCATTTCACGACTGTCACCTTTTTGCACTAACCTGTTTCCGGATACCAGCTTATCGAAATACAGCGGTCAGTATTCGCAACGCAACGATTTATTCACGGTCCCACCCTACAAGGGGCCAGGGCGTAACAATGAGTGACGACGGGATACCGCTGAGCAGTGACATAGCGAGCACCGCAACGCTCAAGCTGGCATCACTGCACACACTCGACCCTTTCTATACGCCGCTCGAGGAGCGCTTCGAGCGTATTACCCGCCTGGCGCGCCGTGCCCTTCATGTACCTGTAGCAGCGATTACCATCGTCAAGGATGGCCGGCAGTGGTTCAAATCGGTCAGGGGCTGGCAGGTCACGGAACTTGAAGTATCCAAGAGCCTTTGCAGCGAAGTTATCAAAACGGGCGAGCAGATCATCGTTAACGACACGTTGGATGACCTCTACCTGATGAGCAATCCACTCGTGTGCAACGACCCGAAGTTTCGATTCTATGCCGGCGTTGCGATCAAGGACTCGACCGGAGACACGATCGGCACCTTCTGTGTCATGGACGTAAAGCCACGGGAAACGGATGATCAATTTGGCACTGCGCTCGCAGATCTTGGCCACATGGCGCAAAGCGAGCTTTTCGCATCGGAACTCAACAACGCACAGTCGGCGTTAATTACAAAGCTCGGTGAATCTCGCCGGCAGGCCATGTTTGATTCCCTGACGCGCCTGTGGAACCGGCGCGGTGGAATGGACCTTCTCAATGCAGCGGTGCACGAATGTGCGAAGTTCGACCATACGCTGGGGCTCTGTCTGGCCGACATCGATTTCTTCAAGAAGGTCAATGACCAGTTTGGCCACCCTGTCGGCGATCAGGTCTTGCGCAAAGTGGCGAGCGAGATTGTTGCAACGGTTCGGCCGCAAGACGTCGTTTGTCGCTACGGTGGCGAGGAGTTCATGATCATTCTTCGCGATGTCGATGCGAGGGCGTGCTTTGCTGTCGCCAATCGTATCTGTGCGAATATTAGCCAAATGCCGATCCGGACGCGGCAGCAAGATGTGCCGATGACGATAAGCATCGGCATCGCAATGCGCGACAAGGGTGATGACGTTTCCATGGAGCAGCTGATTGCAAAAGCGGATAAGGCGCTCTATATAAGCAAGAAAAAAGGACGGAACTGCGTTTCATTCGCGCAGGACTAGCAAGTTGTACAAACCCGTACCGGCCGGGTTAGCGTCGACCCGGTACGGTGTGCACAATTGCGGCATAAACAGTTGCGACGTGGATTGCTTAGTTGACCGTTACCCGAAAGCGCACAACCGCAACATCGTTCGGCGCGGTCGTGCCGACCGTGAGACCCGTTGGATAAGGCCCGCTGACCGGAATGCTCACGGTCAGAAAATCGCCCGCCGCATTCAGGAAACAGCCGTCAGCATTCGTGTCGCCACCGACTTCGGCGATGCAGAAGACGGGTGGCGAGGCGCCGACGATGATTTCGATATCCGAGGTCCCGCCGTTATAGTCACCGGCCAGGAATGCGAGGTCAGCGTTCAGCGTGTCGGTTACGATGACTTCCGTCGCCGCGCCGTTGCCGGAATTGGTCACCGAAATCTCGTACTCGATGGTCGCACCCGGAATCGCGAGCGCAGCCGGCGCCGTGGCACCCAGCGGATCGCGCACGGTACTGACACTCTTGAGTACCAGCAGGCTGGCGGCCACGGGAACGATATCTACACTGTCAGTGTCATTGCCGCTATTCGGATCATTTTGTGAAAGGAAAGCGACGCTGGCTGTGTTGGTGATGGTCGTGCCGGCCGTGCCCGTGTCGATGCTCGCCTGTAGGTTCAGTGTCGCATTGCTGCCGGCTCCGAGGGTACCGACAAACCAAGCGCCGGTGATGCTGTCGTAGGTCCCCTGACTGGCGAGGGCCGAAACAAATGTTACGCCCGCCGGCACGACATCAGCAATTTGCACCACGGTGGCTGTGCTTGGACCCGTGTTCGTCACGGTGACCGTGTAGGTAACGGCATCGCCTTCCGGTGGCGCCGAATTGTCAACCGTTTTGGTCATGCCCAGATCCGCAACCACGGACGGTGAGAACGCGTAGCAATCGACTGATTCATAGTCGCTGCCGTTGTCGAGAGGGCGTCCGTTGGAGCCGACGCCAGTTGCCTTGTCGATCTCGTAGAGTATGTGCTGTGTGCCGCTCGTGCCCCACAGCTGACCGGTCGGGTCGGTCCCCAGGCCTTCGATATCCGGCACGGTGATTAACGCGACATCCGCGGTCGCACCGGTCGCCTTATTAATGGTGATCAGCCGGTCTGACGAGCCGCCGCTGTTGACACTCGCGTACATGACGCCAGTCGTGGGATCCACGGCGATGTCGTCGGTGATGCTGTTGCTGAGTATCGGCGGTAGCGGTACGTAGTCGATGCCGAGTCCAAATGCGTCGGGCACATGCGCGCCAGTGGCCATGTTGATCTGGATGAGTACGTCAGTACCACTGCGAGCATGGACGCCGTACAGGACCCCGGTCGACGCGTCATAGGTGAGGCCGTCGACGTCGCTGAATGTGACCGCCCCGAGCGAACCGTTGCCCGTCCCAAATGGTGATGGCAGCGGCGCGAACACACCGGTAGTCGTGTTCAGTACCCCGAGTCGGCCGGCGTTAGCAGCGAACAGCACCATGGTTGCCGAGTTCCACGCGATCGCCTCGATCGTGTTAGTGCCGGTGCCGACACCGACGTTGGTCTCGTTCGTCAGCGGATCGAAATCGACGGTATCGATCTGCGTGAGCAGGTCGTCGCCGCCGCCACCACCACCGGCATCGGCCACCAGGTAACAGAGCTGGTTGACGTTGAGGTTCTCGACGGTTGTGTTCTGGCTCGCGTTGTCATTGGCGGAATTCAGATCGTTCGAGCTCGTGGACACCGTGGCATTGTTGGTGATGCTGCCGGCACTCGCCGGTGCCGTGACCAGGATTGCAACGGTCGCGTTCGAGCCGTTCCCAACCGTACCGAGCGCGCAGGTTACGGTGCCCCCGGGCGAACCGCCGCTGTGGACACAGCTTCCCTGGCTCGGAATCGCCGATTGGAACGTCACGGTTGCCGGTAACGTGTTAGCGACGGTCACGTCGGTAGCGTCTTCAGGCCCGAGGTTGTTAGCCACGAGACTATAGGACAGCGTCTGGTTCACGAGTACCGGATCCGGAGAATCGGTCATCCCGAGCGCCATGTCGGCCGTCGTGGCCGACGGGTCGATGATTGTCGTATCCTCGGCCGCCGTGTTGTCGCCCGGGTTTGGGTCCGGTTCGTCGGCCGAAACAATGGCGGAGTTGTTGATCACGCCGGGTGCCCCCGGCGCCGTGACACCAATGTCGACTGAGGCCCCGTTACCATTCGCAATCGTCCCAAGTGAGCAGGTGACCGTGCCCCCCAGCGGTTCACCGCTGTGCACGCAACCACTGCCCTGGCTCGGCGTCGCGGTTTGAAACGCAACCGTGGCCGGCAACGTATCGACAAGGGTCACATTAGTCGCGTCATCGGGCCCGGCGTTAGTCACGGGTAACGTGT
>JAOTUB010000021.1 GCA_029864095.1 Gammaproteobacteria bacterium
GCAGCACGGCGTGCAACCGGCTGGCGAGTTCAGCAGTCGCCGCCGGGTCGGGCAGATACAGCCTCATAGGTTGATCACGCCCCTTAGCTCGGCCAACAGGTCCGCGGCCAAAAGTCCGCGCTCGCCGCGTCGGGCAGCGTGGTCCCCAGCTCGGGCGTGCACTTCGACGCCAACAGCCGCAGCGTCCTCGGGGCTCAGGCCTTGCGCGAGCAGCGCCGCAATAACGCCCGTCAGCACGTCACCCATCCCCGGCGAAGCCATGCCGGGATTGCCGGACGTGCACAGCCAGGGCACCCCGGAGGCGCTAGACACGAGGGTCCCGGATCCTTTGAGCACTACGACACCGCCAAAACGTTCCTGCAGGCGATGGAGCGCCTCGCGCCGATCCGCCTGCACCGCAGCGACGCCCTCTCCCAGCAGGGTAGCGGCCTCGCCTGGATGTGGCGTAATCACACGATTGTCTGCCGCCACCGGCGACTCGGCCAGCCAGTTCAGCGCGTCAGCATCCCAGACCGCCGGACGGCGATCTGCGCTGATCGCTGCCATGAGGTCCGCTGCCCACGGCGATCGGCCCAACCCGGGTCCGAACGCAATGACGTCAGTCTTGTCCAGCAACCGCTCGAGGTCTTGCGCTGCGCTCACCCCGTGGGACATCAGCTCGGGCCGGGAAGCAACTAGGATCGCGGCATGGCCCGGATCGGTTGCGATGCTAACGCGGCCTGCACCAGTCCGCAGCGCGGCCTCGCCACAAAGGCGAACCGCGCCCGGCATGCCGGCGCTGCCGCCGACGACCAGCACGTGCCCGAAGTCCCCTTTGTGCGCAGATCGGCGCCGAGGCAACAGGCAGCGCTGCAGCCGATCGTCATCGATGCGTCGGAATTCTGTCTTGCTGGACTGGCGACACTGGGCCGGAATGCCCAGATCCGCAAAAACCACTTCACCGCAAAAATCCTGCCCGTCGCCGAGAAACAGCCCGGCTTTCAGACCAACAAACGTCACTGTCAGATTCGCCCGCACAGCAAATCCCATTACAGCGCCAGAATCGGCGTGCAGACCCGTTGGAACGTCGAGCGCCACGACGCTTGCGGCATGCGCATTGATT
Source organism: Gammaproteobacteria bacterium (assembly GCA_029864095.1). Classification (GTDB taxonomy): domain Bacteria; phylum Pseudomonadota; class Gammaproteobacteria; order Steroidobacterales; family Woeseiaceae; genus UBA1847. Next base: position 1,103 of record JAOTUB010000021.1, read on the forward strand.
GCCGCGACGGCCAGGGCAAATTCTCCTTGGACATCGCGCTCCAGGCCACTGCCAAGCAGCGCGTCGACAAGTAGCTCGGCTTCCGCATCCAGCGTGCCGGACCACGCTGTAACAACACCGCCCGCGGCCGCGAAGTCACCGTATGCGGTCGCCGCGTCGCCCTTGAGCGTCGCCGGGTCCATCAGCGCAACAACCGAGACAAGAATGCCCTCGCCCGCTGCGATTCGCGCAACAACATAGCCATCCCCGGCGTTATTGCCGGCGCCACAGACAACTTGCCAACGTTGCGCATCGGGAAATCGTGCTCGTGCCTCGGTGACCGCCGCGGCGCCAGCCCGTGACATCAGTGTATAACCGGCAATCCCTTCGTCTTCGATTGCGGTGCGGTCGATCTCCCGGACCGTGGCGACCGAATAGATGTCATTAGGTAAGGAAGTCATCCTGACGATTATACTGTGAGCCGACCTGGAACATGGAGTGCCGTAACCGCGAATGAAGACGACACGCAAAATGGCGGCGCTGAAAGCCGACATTATCCGCTGGGGGACGGAGCTCGGATTTCAGCAGGTCGGTATCAGCGATATCAATCTGGCCGAGGCCGAGTTGCGCCTCGATGAGTGGCTAGCCAATGAGCATCACGGCGTCATGCACTACATGCGTAAACACGGCACCAAGCGCAGCCGGCCGGCGCAACTCGTCACAGGGACCGTACGCATCATATCGGTACGTATGGACTATCTGTCGAACGACCAGGAAGCCGCACAAGCACTGCTCGACCATGAATCCATCGCCTACGTGTCGCGCTACGCTTTGGGCCGCGACTATCACAAAGTCTTGCGCCGGCGGCTGCAGCAGCTGGCAACGAGAATTAGACAGCACATTGGCGAGTTCGGTTATCGCGCGTTTGTCGACAGTGGACCGGTGCTCGAGAAGGCCATTGCACAGAAAGCGGGCATCGGCTGGATCGGCAAGCATACCAACGTGATTAATAAGGGCACCGGCTCATGGTTTTTTCTGGGTGAGTTGTACACAGACCTGCCGCTACCGGTCGATCAGGCTGCGACTGGCCACTGCGGGACCTGCCGCGCCTGCATCGATGTCTGTCCTACCGACGCAATCATTGCGCCGTACAAGCTTGATGCAAGACGCTGCATCTCCTATCTGACGATCGAATTACGCGACTCCATACCGATTGAGTTTCGCAAGGCGATCGGCAATCGCATCTACGGTTGCGACGACTGTCAGCTGTGCTGTCCATGGAACAAGTTTGCCGAACCGACAGCGGAAGCGGACTTCGCGCCGCGACACGGACTCGACGCGGCGGAGCTAACCGATCTATTCTCGTGGAGCGAAGCGAAGTGGCGTGAGCGAACGGCAGGCAGCGCGATCCGTCGTATCGGTTACGAATGCTGGTTGCGGAATATCGCGGTCGCGCTCGGCAATGCCGCAACGACGCCGGCGGCTGTCGCCGGGCTCGAATCACGACGCAACTCGGAATCTGCGCTGGTCGCAGAACATGTCGAGTGGGCACTTTTAGAGCACGAAAGCAACGCAACGGCTAATCAAGGAGAAACCTGATGTTTGAGGCCCCAATGTCGCCCTACCTCGTACCGTTCGACGGCAGCTTCCGCGTCAGTGCGGCCAGCACGACGCCAGTAACGGATGGGCATGCGCATGTACGCAAGCATCGCAAAGAGGCGACTCGCAACCTGAACAGGTTGCAGCGCGTGCTTGCCGCCGGCGACCGGCACGCGGTGCTGCTCGTATTTCAGGCCATGGATGCGGCGGGCAAAGACAGCACCATACGCGCGGTCATGCAGGGGGTGGATCCGTCGGGCTGCCAGGTCTTCAGCTTCAAGAAGCCGTCGAGCCTCGAACTCGATCACGATTTCCTGTGGCGCACGACGTGCCGCTTGCCCGAGCGTGGTCGCATCGGCATCTTCAACCGCAGCCAGTACGAAGAGGTGCTGGTCGTTCGCGTGCACCCGCTAATCCTCGGTGCGCAAAAACTGCCCGACGAAGTCAATCTCGACACTATTTGGGATGAGCGGCTGCAGTCGATTCGAGAACAGGAAGAACATCTCGCCCGCAACGGCACGGTCATTCTGAAATTCTGGCTGAACGTATCCAAAGACGAGCAAAAGCGCCGCTTCCTGGCTCGTCTCGACGATCCGGACAAAAACTGGAAATTCGAGCCCAGAGACGTTGTCGAACGGCGCCACTGGGACGACTACATGAACGCGTATGAGCAAGCCCTGATCGCAACCTCACGGCCATGGGCGCCGTGGTACGCGATCCCGGCCGACAACAAACCTTACATGCAGGCACGCGTTGCCGAAATCATCATTGATGCACTGCAGAAAATCGGTCTTCGATACCCCGAGCCTTCGGCGGAGGATCGGGACGAGTTCACAAAAGCGCGAGCTGAGCTGTCGTAGTTACGCGACATTCTGCCGATTTGCCGCAATATTGTGGCCCAGTCGATGTTAATGGCCGCCGATTGACGCAAGAATCTGTGTTTTCCACGAGGGCAAAGCATTGGCTACGACACTCGCCATCAATTCCGACTACAAGCGTTCGCTGCTCCAGGGCCTCGAGCTGTTTCAGGGTGTGGATGCCGATGACGTGCAGGGGCTTTTGCAGAGCTGTGACCGCCGGGACCTGGAAGAGGGCGAACTGTTGTTGTCACCGGGCGCCAAGAATGAACATGTCTTCATCGTGCTCTCCGGCAGTGTCAATGTGCATGTCGGCTCTCCGGAGGCGCCGGTGCTTGCCACGATGGAAGTCGGTGCCTGCGTTGGTGAGATGTCGATCATCGAAGACCGCGACCCGTCGGCATTCGTCATGGCCGCAGAGCCTACTCACTTGCTCGTAATTCATCAGTCGGTACTCTGGGATATGGTGAATGCCTCGCACGAGTTCGCGAAGAACCTGCTCGTCGTCCTGTCAGAGCGCGTTCGAAGTCATAACCGGGTCATCGCCGACAGTTATGGTGAGCTCCGAAAATTCGAACGCCACGCGACGACTGATGCGCTGACCGGGCTAAGCAACCGGCACACGATGGAAGAAGCCTTCATGCGCGAAATCCAGAAGTGCGAGCAGGATGAGAAGCCCATCTCGCTAGTGATGGTCGATATCGACAACTTCAAGGTGTTTAACGACCAGTTTGGCCACATCGCCGGCGACCGAGCTTTGTCAGCCGTCGCGAGTATTCTGCGGCACCAGTTTCGGCCACGTGACGTGATCGTTCGTTATGGCGGCGACGAGTTCGCGGTGCTGCTACCCGAGATAGACGAGGAGCTTGCTCTGTCGATCGCCGACCGAGTAAGAAAGGCCGTCAGCGGTGAGACCGGGGATGGCAGCGACTCGCTGATTCAAATACCGATTCAGATTTCGATGGGGATCGCTGAGCTGGCTAGCGGCGGCGACCTTTCCGGGCTGATTCGTGCCGCGGACGCGGCCCTGTACCGCGCCAAGAATGCCGGCCGCAACGTCGTCTCGAACTAGACCGTCACGACGACATTGTCGATAAGCCGCGCTCTGCCAAGGTGGGCCGCGGCTAGAACCACAAGCTCGTCGCAGTGTCGATCGGGCACGCTGAGATCCAACGCACGACGAATTGCCACATACTCTGGCTTGAATCCTGCATCGCTTAACGCAGCCCACGCTTTTTCTTCGAGCGCTTCATAGTCGCGCCTACCGTTTTTTAGCCTCGCGCCGATTTCACGCAGCGCCGAATACAGCACAGGTGCGACGGCCCTTTCCACATCGCTCAGATACGCGTTGCGCGAACTCATCGCCAGCCCATCGTCTTCGCGTACCGTCGGCACCGTAATTACACGGATCGGCAAAGCCAGATCATCGATCATGCGTCGGATAATGAGCTGTTGCTGGTAGTCTTTTTGTCCAAAGACCGCCACGTCTGGCCGCACGAGAAAGAACAGACGTGCAACCACTGTTGTCACACCGTGAAAGTGGCCTGGACGAGATGCACCGCAGAAGTTTTCTGTGAGACCCGGTACCGAAATCGTGGTGGCATTTTCGATACCGAATGGATACACCGTTGCAACGTCGGGCGCGAACAGCAAATCCGCTCCGATCTTCTTCAGCCGCATGGAATCACTTTCACGCGACCGCGGATAATCTTCGAAGTCTTCTCCCTCGGCAAATTGCGTCGGATTCACGAACAGTGTTACGACGACACGCTCTGCGTAGTCCTGCGCGAGTTTCACAAGACTGATGTGACCCGCGTGCAGGTTCCCCATCGTCGGGACAATTGCAATATGATCACCGTCGTGCCGCCATTGGCGTATTTGCTGCTGCAGATCCGCCTTGCTTTCAACTACCCGCACAGTATTGCCTCAGCCCATTAACGGCGTCGTTCAAGAAAAGCAATGTTCGGCAGCGGGATACTCGCGGTTCTTTACCGCCAGCACGTATGCTTGCAGAGCCGCAAGAGGAGAATCGTGTTCTTTCTGAAAATTGCGAACGAATCTCGGCGTGCGTCCCTGGGTGATGTCGAGGATGTCATAAAGCACGAGGATCTGACCATCGACATGAGGACCGGCACCGATGCCGATGACCGGCACATCGAGCTTCTTGGTCGTCGCCTGACCGACCTCGTTGGGCACACATTCTAGCAACACGATGTCCGCACCAGCATCCTGCAGCCGCTTTGCGGTACCGACCATTTCCTTCGCCTTGTCGGGCTCGCGACCCTGGACCTTAAAGCCACCGATTTTATGCACCGACTGTGGTTTCAGCCCGACATGAGCGCATACGGGAATATCGTGCCGCGCAAGGTGCTCGACAATCTCGATCTGGCCCTTACCGCCTTCGAGCTTGATCATCATCGCACCACCTTCCTGCATCAGGCGTACCGCGTTATCGAGCGCCTGGCCGGCGTTGGTGTAGCTCATGAACGGCATGTCGGCAACAAGAAACGCATGGCGCAGTCCACGTGCTACTGCGCGCGTGTGATACACGATGTCATCGACGGTGACCGGCACCGTCGTATCATGCCCTTGAATGACCATGCCAAGGGAGTCGCCCACAAGTACAAGATCGGTGCGTGCCGCATCAACCAAAGCTGCGTAGCTCGCGTCATACGCCGTGAGGCAGGCAATAGGCTCACCCTTCTCTTTCATGGTTCTCAATGTCGAAACATTGACGGGCGGCTCGGCCATGCCGCGCTGTTCTAGTTGTGTGTACATCGTTTTTCTCGGGTCAGGCCAGCGCAGCCGCGATGGGATTGAAAAAATGGCGCCCACCTGTCGTCCGTTGAATCTGTTGGAACAGCTGCGCGTAGTCGGCCTCATTGTTTATCGGATCTATTTGCGAGGCGTTGACGATCAGCAACGGACCTTCGTTGTAGACGTGAAAAAAGCGTGCATAAGCGTCGGTCAGGTTTTCCAGATAACGTCGATCGATAGCACGCTCGAACGGGACACCACGATGCGCAATACGCCGCAGCAGAGCATCTACTGAGGATTGCAGGTAAATGACGAGATCCGGCACCGGCGCTTCGACGTTCAGCGATTCGACGACCTGGTTATAAAGCTTCAGCTCGTCCGGACTCAGATTCAGGTCAGCAAAGAGCTGATCCTTCGAAAACAGATAGTCCGCCACTCTGACATTCGAGAACAGGTCGGATTGACGCAGGTCCTCAATTTGCCGGGCACGTGCAAACAGGAAAAACATCTGCGCCGGTAAGGCCGCAGACTGACCGTCGCGATAGAAACGCTCGAGAAACGGATTTTCGTATACCTCCTCCAGCACGAGATCGGCCGACAAACTCTCCGCCAGCTTTTTCGCAAGGCTCGTCTTGCCGACGCCGATTGGACCCTCGACGACAATGTAGCGCGAGGCTACGCCGCTGCGATTTAACTGACTGACTGACAAACGTGCTTTCTCATCACTGGATGCGCGAAATCCGTGGTTCGCTTTCGTTAACTGAAATATCGGCAACACGGCCGAGCCCGGGAATATCGAGGTCGGGTGCGATATCCCGTAACGGCAACAATACAAAATTTCGCTCCGCGATGCCCGGATGAGGCACTTTGAGATGCAGCTCGTCGATCTCCTGTGCCCCGTATACCAATAAGTCGAGATCGAGAACGCGCGGCCCCCAGCGGGCGCAGTCCTTGCGGCCTCTTAGCCGTTCAATTCTCTTGAGGACGAGCAGCAGGTCACGAGCTCCCAGCGTAGTCGATATCTTCGCGACCGCGTTAACGTAATCCGGCTGATCCGTAGGCCCGAGCGGGGCCGACAAGTACAGCGGCGATCGAGACAAAAGTCTGATTTCAGGAATTGTGCGCAGTATTTCTAAGGCGCTCTCAACCTGCACGGATGGTTCATTCAGGTTACTGCCCAGACCGATATAGCAGACGGTGGATCGTCGTTCTGTACCGATCATGGTGAAGGGGCCGGCTTCGCGCGCCGCCGACCGCGCCGGCGACGCTGGCTCTTTGGCTGCGCGCTTATCTGAAAACTGGCCGCACGCTGTTCGGCAGACTCATTCTGTACCCTGGTCCAGAAGTCTGCCTTTTCCTTATCGAACTGCCCGACGTCCGCGAGTAACAACATAAAGTCGTACGCCGCGCGAAATCGACGGTGCTCGAGCAACTTGATGGCGCGCTTGCCGCGAGTCTGCGAAAACCTCGGCTGCAGCGCAAGCATTTCGCGCATCGGCACGGTGAATCGACGAGGGATTGCGATTCGCCGTTGCTGCTCTGCGCCGAGCTCATAGGATGCGAGACTCAGGGACTGTGACTCGGACATCTTTTCCTCCGATCGCCGAATCACGGCGAGTTCGCAGGTGGGCTTCCAGAGGAATACGCCAAGCAAGAACATGGGCGTGACCGACTTGTCAGCCTGGAAACGTCGATCCGTGTTTTGCAAAGCCGCTTCAACAAAACGCAGGAACGACGGGTCCTCGTCGAGCGCCCTGTCGGTCACCGGAAACATCTGTGCAAACAGCCCGTACTCGCGAAGAAGTTCGAATGTCTTCTCGGCAAAGCCGGACTGAAACAGTTTGAGAAACTCGTCAAACAGCCGCGCCGACGGAACGTTGGCGAGAAGCGGCACGTCCTTGGCCATGGCCTTTTCGGCGGCCGCATCGATCGTGAATCCCAGTTTCGCGGCAAAGCGGACTGCGCGCAGCATGCGTACCGGATCCTCACGCATGCGCATGTCCGGGTCGCCGATCAGAACGAGGCGCTTGCGTTCAACATCACGCACGCCGCCGACATAATCCCAGATACTGAAATCCGCAATGTTGTAGTAGAGCGCATTGCAGGTGAAATCACGGCGCTGGACATCTTCCTCGATGCTGCCGTAAACGTTATCGCGCACAATGCGACCTTCGTCGTCATGGGCGTGATCGTCGTCCTTATGATTCGCTGCAGCACGAAAGGTCGCGACCTCGATAACCTCTCGGCCAAATCGCACATGAGCAAGCCGGAATCTGCGCCCGATCAGGCGACAGTTGCCGAACAGTGCCCGAACCTCCTCTGGTGTCGCGTTGGTCGCGACGTCAAAGTCCTTGGGATGCAGCTCCAGCATTGCATCGCGCACACAGCCGCCCACCAGGAACGCCTGGTAGCCGGCCTTGTGTAACCGATAGAGCACTTTGAGTGCGCTCTTGGAGATCTCGTCCCGTGAGACGTTGTGAGCGGCGCGAGGAATGATCTTCGGAGTTGTGGGCGTCTGGATCCCGCTGTTTTTCAAATGACTGCTGCTTGTGCATTGAATATGCGGCCGTATAATAGCAGCCCCCGCATGGCCGGGGCAGGTAAAACCTGCACTCCGCTCCCTTCGTCTAGCGGTTTAGGACGCCGCCCTCTCACGGCGGTAACAGGGGTTCGAATCCCCTAGGGAGTGCCAAATCACAAAGGGTCCACAGCGTGGGCCCTTTTTGATTTGGGCATTCGGGGCCGGGTTTTGAACACGGTTCGGCAAGCTCGCGTAGCGACTGCGGACGCCATTGGCGTCCGCGCCGGGCGCGCGTCGAAACAAGCCGCTAAAGCAGATTGCGCACGGCCGCAACCAGCACCCAGATCAACATGACGGTTGACGGCAAGAAACTCAGCATAAACCCCGTTGAACGGCCCGCCGGATCCTTGATATACGCGGCACGATAGACGAATCGACCAACAAGATAGACAACGCCGAAGCCCGCCGCCCAAAGTGGATTGACCACATAGGCGTAGACCCACAGCGCGGGCAGGAACAGGATCAGCTGCTCCATGGTGTTGTAGTGCACGCGAAACATGCGCTCAAACTCGGCAGGTCCGGACGTCGCGGGAGCTTTGACCTGATGTTTTGCCCGCAACGAACCGACCTGCATTCCGAACCATCCGAACTGAAATAGCGCCAGAACCGTTACCACTGCGACAAAATCCATAACATTTCCCCTCTGTTCTCTACGTTCTCTCAATAGTCGGTGACATTTGGGCGACGGTCATTATTATGGCCGATAACATGCCCACCAGCGCCGCCGACACCACGCAACCGACCTTGTTCGACCGCATTTTCGGCCTCAAGAAGCACGAATACCCTGCCGTTACCTGGTCATTCGCCTATTTCTTTTGCATCCTTGCGTCATATTACATCCTGCGACCTGTTCGTGAAGCGATGGCGGTAGGCAGCGGTCCCGATACCATACCGTACTTATTCATCGGCACCTTCATCGCGATGCTTCTGGTGACCCCGATTTTCGGTTGGGTGGCGTCACGTTTCCCACGGCGGGCATTCCTGCCTTGGGTCTATCTATTTTTCATTGCAAACATTCTGATCTTCTGGGCGGTCTTCTCCCAGGCGGTCAACAGCGGCAATGAATTCATCTGGCTCGGCCGGGTATTTTTCGTCTGGCTCAGCGTCTTCAACCTATTTGTCGTGTCGGTATTCTGGAGTTTCATGGCCGATATTTACACGCGCGAGCAGGGGCGCCGGCTGTTCGGTCTGATCACTGCTGGCGGTAGTGTTGGAGCACTTCTCGGCGGCGCTGCAACCAGTGCACTTGTCATACCGATCGGATTTCAGAATCTGTTGCCGATTTCGGCGACGCTGCTTGGGCTCGCTGTGCTGTGCATCCGGCAGCTGCGAAAATGGGTCGTCCACGAACACGAAGACGAGATCACGGAGACAGTCGAAAGTGACAAGCCGCTGGGTGGTAACCCGCTTGCAGGCATCACTCACCTGTTCGCGTCAAAGTATTTTGCCGGTATCGCCGTTTCATCGGTAATCGCAAGTTTGCTTGGAACCGCGCTTTATATGTTTGCGGCCCAACTTGTCGAAGCAGCCATTCCCACAGCCGATGAGCAAACGCAGTTCTTCTCCAACATGAATGTCGTGACCAGCGCTCTTTCCCTGATTGGACAGATGTTCGTCGTCAAACACATCGTCGTTCGATTCGGCATCGGTGTATCGCTTTCTCTGTTGCCCATTATCTCCGTCGCCGGATTCGCATTGCTGGCATTCGATCCTGTACTCGGTGTCGTGGCCTTCCTGACGGTCGCGAGGCGAGCGTTGGGATTCGCTTTCAGCAAACCGACGACCGACATGCTCTACTCCGTCGTAACTCCCGAAGAAAAGTACAAGACGAAAAATTTTATCGACACTGCCGTATATCGTGGTGGCGACCTTGTTGGAACCTGGACCGTCAAATTCATGTCTGCGTTAGGCATTGCCGGCATCTCGATCGTGATGCTGCCGTTTGCGGTACTCTGGGCCATCGTGGCGCTGTGGCTCGGACGAGACTACCGGCGTCGAGCGAGAGAGCTGAAACGCATTGGTGTGAAATGAGTAACTCCGGTCTACTGCGGCGATTCGGCGCAATACTCTATGACTCCCTGCTGGTGCTCGCATTGCTTTTCCTCACGACGATCCCGTTTGTCGCGGTTCGTGGCGGCGAACCAGTCGAGGCTGGCGACAATCTGCTGTATCAACTAAGCATCGTGCTGGTCGTATTCCTGTTCTTTACCGGTTTTTGGAGCCGCTCTGGCCGAACGCTCGGAATGCAATCCTGGGGGCTGCGCATCGAAACGCCTGACGGTGATATTCCGACCTTCATGGCGGCGAGTATTCGCTTCGTTGTTGCGATCCTGTCATGGCTGCCCCTCGGCCTGGGATTCTTCTGGCAACTCTGGGACAAGGATTCGCTGACCTGGCATGACCGCTTGAGCGGTACGCGCCTCCGGCACTACCCGAAGCCAGGCAGATGATCAGCGAACTCGATGCAACGCAAAGACCGTTACGATCGCAAGCGTAACTGACGGCAACCACGCGATCACGGCGGGCTCGAAATTGAACACCTGACCTGAGTTTGCAAGCATTTCGCTCGCCAGATAATACGCCAGGCCAATCACCACGCCGATCATGAGCCGAGCTCCCGCGCCGCCTGTGCGCAACGGGCCAAAGACGAAAGCAAGTGCCAGAATCGGCATGATCATGACCGTCGCAGTGCGGGCCACGCGGTACCACAGTTCTGTTTCATAGCGTCGCGAATCCAGGCTGTTGCGCTTCAGGTAGGCGACGTAACTCATCAAACCCCTGCCTGACAGGCTCTGCGGCTTAACGAGCGAGATGCCCAGCACTTCCGCATCGATATCGAATGATTCGACCGCAACGGACGACTCGACGACCTGAACGCCATCGTCTCGAAACCGGGTTTCGCGCAGGTTCTCGAGGATCCACCGATCGTCATCGTCGATGCCTGAGTTCTCTGCCCTGGCAATCGATGCCAGTCCATTGTGTTCATCCAACAGGAACAGGTAGATGCTGCCAAACTCAAATTCGGAACTCACTCGTTCCAGATGCAGGATGACTGGTCCATCGCGCACCCAGGTTTCGTTGCCGAGTCGGTCATCATCTTGCTCATATCGCGCTTCGAGGCGCATATTGCGTGCATAGTAGTCGAGCGGCGGCCCGATGAACTCCCCCAGCAAACCCGTGAATACGAGCAGAGCAAATCCCGTGACCGCGACCATTCCGGCAAGTTGATTCACGGAAAGTCCAGCGGAGCGCATCACGACAATCTCGCTGCTTGCTGCGAGCCCGCCGAGCCCGAGCAACGACCCGATCAGTGCGGCAACCGGTAGCATCTCAAACGCCAGCTGAGGCAATCGCAGCAGCGTATACAAAATGACTCTTGGCGTTTGATAGTCGCCCTGCGTATCATCCAGTTCCGCGATGAATTCAAACAACCCGGCCAGTGCGAGCAATACTACAAGCACCATTGCCGTCGCCGCGAGAATTGTACGCAGCATGTATTGGCTGAGTATACCGTTCACGAGAACAGCCTTTTGTGAACGGAATTCTGCGCCGCGAGAATACCTAGCGCGAGCAACAGCACGGCACCATGTACCCACCAGAGTCCAAGCAGTGGCGACATGCTGCCCTGCTCTATCCATGCTTTCGCCGCGCTGAGCATGTTCAGGTAAATAATGAATACCATTAGTCCGATCGCGAGTCGGCCGTAGCGGCCAGCTCGTGGCTGGGTCTTGCTGAGCGGCACGGCGAGGATGCCGAGAATGATCGTCGCAAGCGGAATCCCGAATCGCCATTGCACCTCAGCAATATGCTCCAGTTCGCCGGCTTGCATCAGCCTCGGTAACGACATGGCGCGCGGCGTCGGTTCCGGTGGGTCGAGACTGGGGAGACGATACGGTATGCCGTGCTCCGCAAACTCAACGACACGAAATTCCGTCGTACCGGGCACACCTTCATAGCGACGACCGTCCCGAAGCACGAGAAAACGAACGTCCGGATCGTCGGACTCTACTTGCTCGCCACGCGAAGCGACGACGACTTCAACGCGACCGTCGGCAATCAGTCGCTGCAAAAAGACATTTTCCATAGATCCGTCCGCCAGTATGCGCTCGCCATAGACCACCGCAGCGGCAGGCCCAACTTCGGTAAACCTCCCTGGCTCGAGACTGCTAAGATCCGCTTCACGGCGGGCTTCGGCGCCAACTCGATCTATCTCCTGCAATGTGCGCGGCGCGAGATCGAGCGCCAGCCACGCAACGACGAGAGTTAGAGGAACGAGCAGCCATATGAGCGGCCGGTATATGTCGTAAGGTCCAACACGGCATGCCATCATCGCGGGCATTTCGCTGTCGCGGTACAAGCGCCCAAGTGCGAGCATGATAGAGAGAAACAAGCCGATCGGAATGATTATTGTCAGATATTGCGTCGCAGACAGCGCGATGACATCCATTGCCGCATCTTTGGGCAGCCTGCCCTTGGCGACATCGCCCAGAACCCGTGCAAATTGATTTGTCAGCAATATCAGCAGCAGTACCATTGTGACGCCCAACCAGGTCGTGGCAATCTCTTTGAATATGTAGCGATCAAGTATGCGGCGCATCGATGTCTGGGATTTCTTAACCACGCAGGCGGAATCGGTTAGACTACCGCTTTTGTTTTGCTCGGGACAGCCTTCAGGTCACATAGTACCTGGGCGGCCGCCACCTTTTTAGAAGACAATCTATGGACTACTTTACGACCACCTCCAAAGCCTCGAACAAGGCTATTGATTGCGTCATTGTCGGCGTTTACGACCGCGGTAAACTCGGCGCCGGAGCTGCAGACATCGACAGTGCCAGCGGAGGTGCAATTAGACGGCACATCAAGAGTGGAGACATTTCCAGTGAGCTTGGTCGCTGTTTCGTCCTGACGGACGTTGCCGGCATTCGTTCGCCTCGGGTTGCGGTTGTCGGCCTGGGCAAGGTCGGTGCATTGGATTTAGGCAAGTTTCGTCGTGCGTTGAGTGCGGCTTTGGACGCCATATCACGCAGCAAAACTCGCGGAATCCTCAATTGCCTGACACTGGAGGACGTCTCCGGCACAGACAGCTACTACCTCGCCCGGCACACGGCGCAGGCCGTTGGCGAATCTCTGTATCGTTTTACCGAGATGAAGAGCGGCCGACAGACGCCGCCGATGCCGCTCAAGAAAGTCGGAATTGCAGTCGCCAAGCGTGGCGATGCGGCAAAGTCGATGCGTGGCGCCGAGCACGGTGATGCGATCGCGTCCGGAATATCGCTCGCAAAGGACCTCGGTAATTTGCCGCCTAACGTCTGCACGCCAAGCTACCTTGCACGTACGGCGCAAAAACTGGCACGTAACCACATGAATCTGCACACGCGTGTGCTTAACGAAACAGAGATGAAGCGGCTGGGCATGCACTCGCTGTTATCGGTCACGGCCGGTACTAAAGAACCCGCACGCCTCATTGTCATGCAGTACAAAGGAAAAACCGGTCAAAAACCTGTGGTTCTTGTCGGCAAAGGCGTCACCTTCGACTCGGGCGGAATATCGCTGAAGCCTGGCCCGGCCATGGATGAAATGAAGTTCGACATGTGCGGCGCCGCCACCGTTATCGGCACAATGCTTGCTGTGGCGAAACTGCGTTTGCCGATCAATGTCAATGTCGTCGTCCCCGCTGTGGAAAACCTGCCGAGTGGCAAAGCAACCAAACCGGGCGATATTGTCAGGAGCATGTCGGGCCAAACTATCGAAATACTCAACACGGATGCCGAAGGTCGCTTGATTCTATGCGACGCGTTGACCTATTCGCGCCGCTTCAAGCCAGACGCGATCATCGATGTGGCGACGTTGACCGGGGCATGCGTGGTCGCGCTCGGCCATCACCGCACGGCAGTGATGAGTAATAACGACGACTTGTCGCAGAGCGTTGTTGCAGCCGGCATTTCCGCGGATGATCGCGGCTGGCCCATGCCACTCGGTGACGAGTGGGCGTTGCAGCTCAAGAGCAATTTCGCCGACATGGCCAATGTCGGTGGTCGCGATGGCGGAGCCATTACTGCGGGGTGCTTTCTCGGCAAGTTCACTGATGGGATGAACTGGGCACATCTCGACATCGCAGGCACGGCATGGAAGTCGGGAAAGCAGAAAGGCGCCACGGGTCGACCCGTACCGATGCTCACTGAGTTCCTCCTCGCGCGCTGCGGCGCTCTGCCTTAATGGCCAGGGTCGACTTCTACATTCTCAATCAGGCAGGTCAACACTCGCGTCAATCCTTTGCATGCCGGTTGGCGGAAAAGGCCTATCGGCTTGATCACACCGTGCACATACACGTCGGCAATCGAAGCGATGCGGAAAGGCTGGATGAGCTGCTATGGACATTCCGTGACGGCAGTTTCGTGCCGCACCAAATGATAGCGAAGTGCACCCTGGAACTGCCGTCCCCCGTTACGATTGGCTGCGAAGACGATTGCATCGAGCCGCGTGATCTGTTGATCAATCTGTGCGATGACATTCCCTCATGTGCCGAGGCTTTCCCGAGAGTCGCAGAGCTTGTAACCTCCGATGATGAATGCAAGCAACTGAGCCGCAAACGCTTCACCAAGTACCGTGACAATGGCCATACGCTAGAGACTCACAACGTATAGTCTGCCCCCGACCTTCTGACCCTAGCGCATCGAAGCATGGACAAGTCCTACCAGCCACAAGACATCGAGCAACGTGTTTACGCGCGCTGGGAAGAACGCGGCTACTTTGCTCCGCGCGGTGACGGCGAACCGTATTGCATCATGATTCCGCCGCCCAACGTCACGGGGACGTTGCACATGGGGCATGCTTTCCAGGACACCATCATGGACGCACTGACGCGCTACAAGCGCATGATGGGCTACCGGTCGCTTTGGCAGCCTGGCATGGACCATGCCGGCATTGCGACGCAAATGGTCGTCGAACGGTTGCTTAATAATGAAGGTACATCGCGCCGCGAACTGGGCCGGGAGAAATTCGTCGCCCGAGTCTGGGACTGGAAAGAGCACTCGGGTGGGCAGATCGAGCAACAACTTCGGCGCGTGGGCGCATCAGTCGACTGGACGCGCGACCGTTTCACGATGGATGAGGGCTTATCGAAGGCGGTGACCGAGGTCTTCGTGAAGCTGCACGACGAAGGCCTGATATACCGCGGCAAGCGTCTCGTCAACTGGGATCCGGTGCTGCACACGGCGCTTTCCGATCTCGAGGTTCTTTCCGACGATGAGGCCGGCAACCTCTGGCATTTTCGTTATCCACTCGCCTCAGGGGACGGACACCTTGTCGTCGCGACGACCCGCCCCGAAACGATGCTGGGCGATAGCGCAGTTGCGGTGCATCCGAGCGATGATCGCTATCGGCACCTCGTAGGCCAGGAAATAGACTTGCCGATCGTCCACCGCCACATTCCGATCATTGCCGACGACTACGTCGACGCCGAATTCGGCACCGGCTGCGTCAAGATCACGCCGGCCCATGATTTCAATGATTATGAAATCGGCAAGCGCCACGACCTGCCGCTCTATAACATACTGACCAACGATGCGGCACTGAACGACGAAGTACCCGACGCTTACCGCGGCATGGACCGCTTTGACGCGCGCAAAGCTGTCGTCGCAGAATTCGACAGACTCGGACTGTTAGAAAAGATCGAGGACTACGTCGTCAAGATTCCCCGCGGCGATCGCTCGCATGCGGTGGTCGAACCGTATCTGACGGACCAGTGGTATGTGAAAATCGAACCACTTGCAGAACCGGCGATCAAGGCCGTGGAAACGGGCAAAGTTCGGTTCGTACCCGAAAACTGGTCCAAAACCTACTTCGACTGGATGTACAACATTCAGGACTGGTGCATCAGCCGCCAACTCTGGTGGGGCCATCGTATTCCGGCGTGGTATGACGACAGCAACAACGTATACGTCGGTTATTCGCAAGACGATGTGCGCAATAAGCACAAGCTCGGTGCGAAAGTTGCGCTGCGTCAGGATGAAGACGTTCTCGACACCTGGTTCTCATCAGCGCTGTGGCCATTTAGTACCCTCGGATGGCCAGACAAATCCGATGCGCTCGACTCGTTCTATCCCGGCAACGTGCTTGTAACGGGATTTGATATCATCTTCTTCTGGGTTGCACGCATGATCATGATGGGCGTCAAGTTCATGGGTGACGTGCCGTTTCGCGAGGTTTATATCCATGGCCTGATTCGTGACCAGGACGGTCAGAAAATGTCGAAATCGAAGGGCAATATTCTGGATCCGCTGGACCTGATCGACGGTGTGGACCTCGAAACCCTGATTGCAAAGCGCACAACCGGTCTGATGCAGGACCATCTCCGGCCGGGTATTGAAAAGGCAACGCGGAAGCAATTCCCCAACGGTATCGATGCCTACGGTTGTGATGCGTTGCGTTTCACCTTT
Source organism: Gammaproteobacteria bacterium (assembly GCA_029864095.1). Classification (GTDB taxonomy): domain Bacteria; phylum Pseudomonadota; class Gammaproteobacteria; order Steroidobacterales; family Woeseiaceae; genus UBA1847. The sequence continues at coordinate 17,314 of JAOTUB010000021.1, forward strand.
GCCGCACTGGCGACTACGGGACGCGACATTCGCTTCGATTTTGGCCGCATAGAGGGTTACAAGAATTTCTGTAACAAGATCTGGAATGCGGCTCGCTACGTGCTGATGAACACGGTCAACATCAGCGAAGGCAAAATCGCACAAACGTCTGCAGACCGTTGGATACGGTCGCGCTTCGAGCAAACTGTTGCGAAAGTGCACGAGAATTTTGCATCGTATCGGCTCGACCTTGCGGCACAGGCGATCTATGAATTCACGTGGCACGAATTCTGTGACTGGTATCTCGAACTTTCCAAGCCCGTTCTGCAATCCGATGACGTCTCTCTCGAGCTGAAGCGCGGCACCCAGCGGACCTTGGTCGAAGTTCTCGAGAGCTTGTTGCGATTGATGCATCCGCTTATGCCATTTATCAGCGAAGAAATTTGGCAACAAGTTGCGCCCCGCGCGAACATCACTGCCGAAACGATCATGTTGCAACCGTATCCGGTGGCGACTGGCGACGCAGAGGACGCCGACGCCGTTGCGGATATTGAGTGGGTGCGTGGATTTGTATTGGGTATTCGGCAAATTCGCGGCGAAATGGACATTTCACCGGGCAAGGCATTGCCGGTAATCTTGCAGAATTCATCGGTGATGGACAGGGAACGCGCCGAACGATATGCAAGCCTGCTGCAGGGAGTCGGTCGCGTCGCGTCGATAAAAGCACTCGATGATGGCAAGGAGCCGCCGACTTCGGCCACAGCGCTGCTGGGTGATATGCGCCTGCTCGTGCCGATGAAAGGTGTTATTGACGTCGATGCTGAACGGGCGCGACTCGAGAAACAGCAGAACAAGCTGAACGCCGACCTGGCGCGAACCCGCGGCAAGCTGGATAACAAGAATTTTGTAAACAACGCACCAGCCGATGTGGTCACACAGGAACGGCAGCGCGCCGCGGAATTTGAAAAGACCATTGCACAGCTTGGCGAACAGTTGGAAAAGCTTGCCGAACTCACCTAGGCACGTGAAAATTTGAGCACTGCATCACAATATGGTGGGCTTTGAGTGCATTCGGACCGTGCTTCCGCGACGATACAGGGCATAATCGGAAACAGCCCAAAAACAACCACGCTCCCCAGGCGAGGAGACCCAAATGCAGCGTCGAAGCACGCTTGAAACATTGCCTATAGGCAAAGACGCAACACGAGCGGCTCTGGATAAGGCGCGCGAGACGCTGGGTACGATTATTCTTGGCAAAGACGGTCAGATTGCGTTGGCACTGGCCTGCCTTCTCGCCCGCGGGCATTTGTTGATCGAAGATCTTCCCGGCCTGGGCAAAACGATGCTCGCACAGGCTCTCGCCCGTGTGCTGGGGCTAAGCTTTCGCCGTATACAATTTACGAGTGACCTGTTGCCTGCTGATATCGTTGGCGTCTCGGTCTTTCGACAGGAGACGGGGCAATTCGAATTCCAGCCAGGACCGGTATTCTCGCAGCTGATTCTTGCTGACGAAGTGAATCGCGCAACTCCAAAAGCACAAAGTGCGTTACTCGAGGCGATGGAGGAATACCAGGTTTCCGTCGACGGCAACACGCGCCTGCTGCCGGATCCGTTTTTTGTCGTTGCCACGCAAAATCCGGCCGATCAAATCGGCACATTCCCGTTGCCCGAATCGCAGCTCGACAGATTTCTCATGCGCCTCGAATTGGGCTATCCAAATGAGGAAAACGAACGCGAGTTAATCATCGGCGAAGACCGACGCGCGATGCTCGAAGACGTCGAGTCGGTTGCCACACCCGAGGCGCTGCAGGCGCTGCAAAAATCAGCAGCCAACGTTCACATGAGCGACCCGCTTGTGGATTACGTCCAGGCGCTGGTCCGCCAGACGCGCGAATCACCCGACATTGACATCGGCCTGTCGCCTCGTGGCGCACTGGCACTGGTAGCCGCGGCGAAGGCGCACGCGTTTGTCGAACACCACTCCGGCGTGTACCCCGACGATATCCAGGCCGTCTTTGCAGCGACTGCCGGACACCGCCTGAAGCCAGCCGGCAATACGACTTACCGATCCGCTGCCGAGCTCTGCCAGCATGTCCTCGATTCCGTGGCCATTCCCTAAATCAGGGATCGCACTATCGCTCAAGTCCGCCGCAGGCCGGCGAGTTCGCCGCTGGGCCAGGAAGCGTCAAGGCGTCGATCCATCGATCACTCGTCTGCGCCCGGGTCGCGTTTACATTCTGCCAACAGGCGTCGGCCTCGTATACGCACTCATGACATTCGCAATGCTGTTGGGTTCGATGAACTACAACAACAACCTGTCATTCGTCCTGACATTCATCCTGGCCGGCCTCGGTTTTGTCTCGATGCACCAGTGCCAGCGCAATCTCGTCGGCCTCGAATTGAGTTTCGCGGGCGTCGAGCCGGTGTTTGCAGGGCAGCCTGCCAAGTTTCGCGTTGCCATTACCAATCACTCGAAGAACGCGCGGCACAGCATCGGGCTGTCGACGCAGTTTTCCGCGAGTGACGTTCAGGATCTGTCGCCTGGCGAAAGCCGAATATTCACGCTCTCGGTCGCGACAACAGGGCGCGGCTGGATTTCGCTTGAACGCTTTAGTATTCGCACGCTGTTCCCATTTGAACTGTTTCGCTCCTGGGCGTGGCTGCATATGGATTTGAGGGGTCTTGTCTATCCGCATCCTGCCGATCACGCGCCGCCGCCGCCGCCCACGCAGACTGCGCATGGTCACAGGCAACACGATGCCCGCGGTGAAGAGGATTTCGCGGGCCTGCGCAAGTATCACGAGGGTGACTCGCCCCGGCATGTCGCATGGAAAGCCTATGCACGCACCGGACAGCTTCTATCCAAGCAATTCGCCGGTGCCGATACGAGCAGTCAATGGTTCGATTTCGAAGCCGTGCCGACAGATGATACCGAACTGCGACTGTCGATACTGACGCGTTGGATTATCGAAGCGGATCGGACCAGCGAGGACTATGGACTTCGTCTCTCGGGTCGGGAATTTCCACCGTCGCATGGTGAGAGTCACCGGCAGCGCTGCCTCGAAGCATTGGCCGTGTTCGAATTGGCTGAAAACTGATGGCAAGGGCACGCGGCACGGATGGATCACTGCTCGGCAGCTTGCCGTGGACGCTTGCTGCGTGCGTGTTTTCAGTGGCTCCCCATGTGCAGTTTCTGCCTGTCTGGATCAGCACCGCTTTCCTCTTTTGCGGGGCCTGGCGTTACTTGATCGAGAGACGCCGTCGCCCATTGCCCTCGACCTGGCTGCGCATACTGCTCGCTCTGGCGTGTTTTCTTGGTGTCCTTTCGACCTACTCGACCATCAGCGGCGTGGGACCTGGTTCCGCACTGCTCACGATAATGGCCGCCCTGAAGCTCCTCGAGACCCGAGCACGTCGCGATCAGTTTGTCCTGTTGTTCATCGCAATATTTCTTGTCATGTCATCATTACTGCGCGAGCAGTACCTTTGGTCGTTGCCGTACCTGCTTGCCGCGGTATTTCTCATCATGACGGCATGGCTGCGGGTGTCGGCGGTTGCGACACAGCCCACCCGACGCAGCTTCGCAACCGGTGGCAGGCTGGTCCTGTACGCGGCACCGCTCGCCATTGCGATGTGGATACTGTTCCCGCGCATCGCGACGCCATTCTGGGCCGTCCCGATGGATACAGGTACGGCAACATCTGGCCTCAGCGATTCGATGAGCCCGGGCGACATAAGTTCTTTATCACTCTCGAATGCTGTCGCATTTCGCGCGACGTTTGAGGACAACATTCCGGAACAACGAGACCGTTACTGGCGCGGACTCGTATTGACTATTTTTAACGGTCGTACCTGGACCAGCAACGATCCCTTTGCGGGACCGCGAGTGCATGAGCAAGTTGCACCGATCGGTGATCCGGTTGCATATCAGATTACTCTCGAACCGACGCGCCAACAGTGGGTATTCGCTCTCGACATGCCGTGGTCATGGACGTTACCGAGAACATTCATGGGCCCACAACAACAGCTCGCCCGTGCGCGACCGATCGATCAGCGCATCAGCTATGATGCAATGTCCTACCTGAACTACCGTACGGATGTCGATCTGACCGACTACGCGCGCTCCTGGTACGCGCGTGTACCCGAGCAGAGCAATACGAGAACTCAAGCGCTCGCAAGAGAGATGCGCGCATCCGCCGCATCTGACGCGGCGTACATACAGGCTGTGCTCTCGAAATTCCACGAGGAAGAATATTTTTACACGCTCGGGCCGCCGCCACTCGGCAGTAATCCGGTCGATCGCTTCCTCTTCGACACAAGGCGTGGTTTTTGCGAACACTATGCCTCTGCGTTCGCCATCCTGATGCGCGCGGCGGGAATCCCGGCACGGGTAGTCCTGGGTTATCAGGGTGGCGAAATGAACCCGGTGGGCGGGCACATGATCGTGCGCCAGTCGGATGCACATGCCTGGAATGAAGTGTGGCTGGACGGAATTGGCTGGTACCGGGTCGACCCGACTGCGGCCGTTGCGCCCGATCGTATCGAAAGTGGCGTCAGCGGGTCGCTGCTCGACGGCGCCGGCCTCGCTTGGGGTCTGTCGGCCTCAGCTGCTTTCCTGCACCGGCTCACTATGACCTGGGACGCCATGAACGCCAAATGGAATGAATGGGTTCTGGGTTACGGTCCTGAAAACCAGAAGCGCTTTATGGAGTGGATCGGAATGGACGATCCGGGCTGGCGCAAGATGATGCTGACGCTCATCGCTGTCGTGGCAGCCCTGCTCGTCATGATTTCCGGGCTGCTGGCTCTTCGCTACCGGTCACCCAAAACGGACCGCGCGGCGATCCTTTACAAACGCTTCGTCAACAAAGCCGGCATCGAATTACGAACGGGGGAAACCCCGGTTGTATTTGCCCGAAGGGCTGCGTCCGAATCGCCATTTCCCGCAGAACTCATCGACGAGATTACGTCAACCTATCTCAATGCTCGATATGGCCCTGCCGATCCGATCGCAATGCGACGGCTGGAATCTGCCGTAGCAGCAGTGCACCGCCAATAAACAACGGCAAGAGGATTAGCAGCACAAATTTGGGATCTTCCGAGAAAGTCGCCGCCAGCCCGACCAGCACCGGCCCGAGCACGTGTGAGAACTTCGTCACCATATTATAGAAGCCGAAGAACTCACCCGGCTGGTCTGGAGGAATCAACGAGGCGTACAACGAGCGGCTCAATCCCTGCACACCACCCTGCACGCAGCCGATGATAATCGCCATGATGTAGAACTGGTGTACCTCCGTCATAAATACGGCCCAACTCGACACCGCGACGTAGACCGCGAGGGCGAAATAGATGCCACGTCGCGGACCAAAGCGATGCCCAAAAAATCCATATAGAAGAGTTGCGGGAAAACCTACGAAATTCGTGATCATCAGCGCTTTTACGAGATCCTGTTGTGTAAATCCGAGCCGTTGCCCGTAATTTGCAGCCATAAAGATCACAGTGAAAACACCGCCAATGTAGAACCAGTACGCGAGCAGAAAAAACACAACGTTACGATAGCGACGGACCTCGCGAATTGTCGACTTCAGCTCCACGTAGGCGGCACGAATCGCATGACTCGAAACAGCAATGCCGCTTCTGTGCTCTGGTACAAATGCGATGAGTGGCAGCAAGAAGACGGCCCACCAGACGCCAACTGATATGAACGCGAATTTCATTGCCTCTGTCGACGAGGCAAGCCCGAATGTCGACGGTGACGTCAGCATCCAAACATGAAGTGCCAAGAGCGCGGCACCGCCAAGATAACCGAGTGAAAAGCCGAGCGACGACACGAAGCTGTAGTAGCGCGGCTTGGTGACGTCGATTATCAGCGAGTCATAGAAAACGGTGGAGCTGTAAAAGCCAATCGAGGCAATCAGATACAGGCCGAGGGCCCACGGCCAATTTCCCTCACTTACGAATCCGAGCATCGCGGTTGTGAACGCGCCGACCAGCGCGAGTATGAGCAGAAAGCGTTTGCGGAAGCCGCCCGTGTCAGCGATCGTGCCGAAGACCGGGGCAAGCAGGCTCACAATTGCGCTGGCTGCGGCAGTGATCCAGGCAAGTCTCGCCGTCACGGATGCTCCGGAATCTCCGACGCTCCAATAACTGCCCAGAAACAGCGGATACAGCACAGCCAGTACGCTTAACGCAAACGCCGAGTTGGCCCAGTCATACAGCGACCAGGCGATGACTTTCCTGTCAAGAACCTCTCGTAGATTCAATGCTCGCGCGTCTTGCGGAAAACGACATCCGGCCAACGCTCCTCAGTCAGATTGAGGTTAACTCTTGTGGGCGCAATGTAAACCAGACGATCGCTATGATCCAGGGCAAGGTTATCGTGTGCCTTACGCTCGAAGTCAGACCGCATTTTGGCATCAGCGCATTCGACCCAGCGCGCCGTGGCAACGTTGATCGGCTCGAATTGGCATTCAACTTTATATTCATCGCGCAATCGATGTGCCACAACCTCGAACTGCAGCGGCCCGACGGCACCCAGAATCAAATCGTTATTGCGTACAGGTTTGAACAATTGCGTCGCGCCTTCTTCACAAAGCTGCGCAAGGCCTTTGTGCAGCGCTTTGAGCCGTAACGGGTCCTTCAGTACTGCGCGACGGAATATTTCGGGCGCGAAATTCGGTATGCCAATGAAGCGAATCTGTTCACCCTCTGTGAAGCTGTCGCCGATATTGATCGTGCCATGATTGTGCAGGCCAATGATGTCGCCCGCATAGGCCAAATCCGCATGCTGCCGATCCGCCGCCATGAACGTTATCGCGTCCGGAATTTTGACCTCTTTACCAAGCCGAACGTGCAGCACGCGAATTCCTTTTCGGTATTGCCCGGAGCAAATTCGCAGGAAAGCGATCCTGTCGCGATGGCCTGGATCCATGTTTGCCTGAATTTTGAAAACGAAACCCGTGAGTTTGTCTTCCTCCGGAAATACTTTGCGCTGCTCGCTCTCGCGCGGCAAAGGCGCTGGCGCATGCAGCACAAATTCGTCCAGTAGCTCTTTGACGCCGAAATTCGACAAAGCCGAGCCAAAAAATACGGGTGTTTGTGTTGCACTCAGATAGGCATCGATACTGAGCTTTGGGGTGGCCCCTTTGACCAGTTCGATTTCGGCGCGAAAACTGCCTGCATCGCCGCCCAGCACCTCGCCAGCCTCGTCGGAGTTCAGTCCCTCGACGATTCGTTGGCGCGACGCTTTGTCGCGGCCAACCTTGTCGTACAGATAGATGCGATCCTGCAACAGATGATAGACACCCTTCAGCCTGCCGCCCATGCCGATTGGCCAGGTTACGGGTGAACAATGAATGTTTAGAATCGACTCGATTTCGTCCAGAAGATCAATCGGTTCACGGCCATCCCGGTCGAGCTTATTGATGAATGTCATGATGGGCGTACTGCGCAACCGACATACTTCCATAAGCTTGATCGTGCGTTGCTCCACGCCTTTTGCACAATCGATAACCATCAATGCCGAATCCACTGCTGTCAACGTCCGGTAAGTATCTTCAGAAAAGTCTTCGTGCCCAGGCGTATCCAGCAGATTCACAACGTGTTCCTTATAAGGGAACTGCATGACCGACGACGTAACCGAGATGCCACGCTGCTGCTCCAGTGCCATCCAGTCAGATGTTGCGTGACGGGTTGCTTTGCGCCCTTTAACGGTACCTGCCAGCTGAATAGCACCGCCGTAGAGCAAGAGCTTCTCCGTGAGCGTCGTCTTGCCGGCATCCGGGTGCGAAATGATTGCAAACGTGCGCCGTTTCCGGACCTGATCATCAATAACCGACATGTTCGTTTAGTCGTCGGTCGTCAGTTTCTTGGAAAGAACGGCAGCATCCTCACGGCCCCGGCGCGATTGATAGTACGCGGGCCGATTCGCGACCTGGTGAAAGCCCTTTTTCTTGTATAGCGCGATCGCATTGGCGTTCGACGGCCGTACCTCGAGAAATATCTCACGTACCGACGACGTGCGGGCCCGAAACAGAATCTCGTCAAGCAGTCGCTCGCCATAGCCGCACGACCTGTATGCGGGCTCGATGCACAGATTCAGGATATGCGCCTCGCCGGCAGCCACAGACAGGATGCCGTAGCCCGCCAGTTCACCGTTTCGTTCAAGCACGACGCATTGATATCCTGCGAGCAGGCAATCTCGAAACACACCGTGACTCCAGGGGAAATCATAACTACGACGTTCAATGTCCGACACATGCGCCAGATCTTCGTGCCGCATCTGCCGAATCGACACGCACGCTTCTGGGATTGGCCGAATCATGCGCGCGGCTCCGCAACGATCCGTGCTGCGAGACACAGATCGTCCCAAGCCTTGCGTTTTTGCGATGGGCTCCGGAGCAAATAGGCCGGGTGATAGGTAACAACCAGCGGCGTATCACCCAGCTGATGTCTCGAACCGCGTAATCGGCCAACCGGCGCGTCTGTATCGAGTAGCAGCTGTGCGGCGATTCGACCCACGGCAAGAATGATTCTGGGCTGCACGAGTTCGAGCTGCCGCTCGAGGTAGCCGCGGCACTCACTTGACTCCTCCGGTTTCGGATCCCGATTGTTGGGCGGACGGCATTTGAGGATATTTGCGATGAAAGCGCTGTCGCGGGTTTGCCCGACGGCGCGCAGCATCTCATCGAGCAGCTTGCCGGCTCGGCCGACAAACGGCTCGCCGCGGCGATCCTCCTCGGCGCCTGGCGCCTCACCGATGATCATCCAGTCCGCATCGGGATTACCGACGCCGAAAACGGTCTGCGTGCGGCTTTTGTGCAGCGGACAACGCGTACACCCGGCCACCGTATCCCGGAGCCCCGACCAACCCAGATCGGCCGGCACGGCTTTCGCGTCCACGAACTCAGGCTCCGGTTCCGCCCGCCCGCGCGGTAACCAGACATCAACACCGAGCGCCTCGAGGTAGGCGCGTCGCTGATGTTCAGACTGAATCATCCGGGCATTCTAACACTCAGGCGGGCGGCACTTTGGCAATCAAATCCGAGCCCGCAACCACGAGCTGCCCGGGTTTGACGAGAATTGTGCTATCGATTGGCAGGTGCAGTTCGGCGATGCGAGTCAAGCGAAGATACGCGCAGCGTTGCCCCTGGCCAACGCGTTCTCCGAAGCGAATAAAAGACCGCGGCGCGAAACCGAAGCGATGGCCACGAAACTGCAGCACGACATCGTGGCCCTCGTCCGTTTGTATCCACATTGCATTGGTGCGGTAATCCACGACCTTGTCACCATTGGAGGAGCGCAGATCCATAATTTTGCCCTCGATCGGTGCGCGCGCCGTATACGTGCCAAAGCTGTCGATACGTATCAGGACGCGGTGCGCCTCGCCCTGCAGCACGCCCCGGTCGACGAGATCAACCTCGACAACGCGGCCGTCGACAGGACTGACAACGCCGTGCGGCGACGCCGGAATGCCGCGGCGCGGGTCGCGGAAGATCAGGATCAATACGATAAAGACGAGTGCTATCGCGACCGCGACTGCGATGTCGAGATAGCGAAGCGCCAATCCGAAAGCCACGGCAGTGACAAACAGGAAGGGCATGCCCTCCGGGGCGACAAACGGACTGCGTCTACCTTCCAAAAACCCGACCTGCTTGAATTCAAAGACCCGCGACCATCCCCTGCTTTGTTGTGCGAGTCAATACGTTTTTGGTGCTATATGCACTAGAATTCGCGCCTTGATCCCCGATGGTTGATATTTGATGCGATTCTCCGAATTTGGGCTGACGACGCTCAAGGAAGTGCCTGCGGAAGCAGAAATCGTCAGTCACAAACTGATGCTCCGGGCCGGCCTGATCCGCCGCCTCGCCTCCGGACTATTCACGTGGATGCCGCTGGGCGTGCGAGTGTTGCGCAAGGTCGAAACGATTGTGCGCGAGGAAATGAATCGTGCCGGCGCCCTGGAACTGCTGATGCCGGCCGTGCAGCCGGCCGAGCTATGGCAACAAACAGGCCGCTGGGACCAATATGGACCGCTGCTTCTGCGCATGAAGGACCGGCACGAGCGCGACTACTGCTTTGGTCCGACACACGAAGAGGTCATAACGGACATTGCGAGCAGGGAACTCCGCAGCTACAAGCAGTTGCCGGTCAATTTCTATCAGATCCAGACCAAATTCCGCGACGAGATCCGGCCGCGCTTCGGGGTCATGCGCTCGCGCGAATTCATCATGAAGGACGCGTATTCATTTGACATCGATGACGCGGGACTCGAGATCTCGTATCAGAAAATGCACGCGGCGTACTCGGCAATATTCGAGCGCCTTGGCCTGAAGTTCCGTATCGTCTGGGCGGACAGTGGCGAGATTGGCGGCAGCAAGTCACAGGAATTTCACGTCCTCGCGGACTCCGGTGAAGATGCGATCGCCTACAGCGATGAGGACGACTATGCATCAAATGTCGAGACCGCAGCGACTAGTCCTTCGACAGCCGCACGGGCGCCGGCAAAACAACCGCTCGAGAAGATCGCGACTCCCGGCGTTGGCACCATTGAAGAACTTTGCAAGCTGCGCGGTAGCAAGGCCGAGCAGACGATCAAGACGTTGATCGTGGAAGGAACCGACGGACCGGTCGCGCTCGTGCTGCGCGGAGACCACGAACTCAACGCGGTCAAGGCGCAGAAGCTGGCCGGCATTGCATCGCCCCTGACGCTGGCCGACACAGAGACAATTCGTAAAGCAACCGGAAGCGAGCCCGGCTCATTAGGTCCCGTAGGTCTGGACCTGCCAATCGTTTACGATCACGCCGTCGCGAGCCTCACCGATTTTAGTTGCGGTGCGAACGAAGCCGGATATCACTATACTGGCGTCAACTTCGATCGCGACCTGCCGTTGCCTGACACCGCGGATATTCGCAATGTCGTCGCCGGCGATCCCGCTCCTGGCGGCAAGGGGACGTTGAGCATCGCCCGCGGTATCGAAGTCGGACATATTTTCCAACTTGGTACCAAATATAGCGAAGCGATGGGAGCAACGGTACAGGACCGCGATGGCAAGGATTGCATCATGTCGATGGGCTGCTACGGCATCGGCATCACACGCATCGTCGGCGCCGCCATCGAGCAAAACCACGATGACAGCGGCATCATCTGGCCGGAACCGCTCGCGCCATTCGATGTGGTGTTGGTGCCGATCAACATGCATCGCTCTGACGCGGTGCGCAGCGCTGCCGAAGCGCTGTACGCGCAACTGCAAGACATCGGACTGGACGTTTTGTTTGACGATCGCGATGTCCGGCCGGGCGTCAAGTTCGCCGATGCTGAGCTGATCGGTATCCCACATCGTCTCGTCGTTTCCGAGCGCGGACTTGAAGCGAATGAACTCGAATACCGGTATCGCCGCGACGAGGAATCGCGCAATCTGAACCGTGAAGCTGCTCTCAATCTGCTCAAAGAAAGCGCTATAAGCTAGTGTTTTCGCTACAATAGCTCTGCCCATGAAGATCGGACGCCAATTCATATTTCGCAGCGTACTTCTGGCAATGCTGTTGCCGGCCGGGGCTGTGGCGGAACAGGTCCCGGATCCCGAACTGCGAGAGGTTCTGCGCAAGGCCGCAACCGCCGCGGACAGCTTTGACGACCGCTTCGACGCCGAGGTCTGGCTCACCGACATGTCTTCGCGACTCGCGCGTCAGGTTCACGACCCGGATGAGCGCGTCGAGATTCTGACGCGGGTGCACTACGAGGCATCGCGAGCCGAATTGCCGCCCGAACTCGTGCTAGCCGTCATCGAGGTAGAAAGCAACTTCGATCGCTATGCGATATCTGTCGCGGGCGCGCTCGGGCTAATGCAGGTAATGCCGTTTTGGCGCGAGGAAATCGGTCGACCCGACGACAACCTGATTCGCCTCGACACCAATCTACGCTATGGCTGCACGATCCTGAAGTTTTACCTCGACAAGGAAAAAGGCGACCTGCGACGGGCGCTGGGCCGGTACAACGGCAGTCTGGGCAAACGGAAGTACCCGAATAAGGTCATCAACAAGCTCAGCAAAAAGTGGTACCAAGGTTAGGCGGATGCAAACGGCCTGCGATCGGGACGTTCATCTCCCTCATGTCTCGATCCCGCGTGACGGGAGCTCGCGAAGCTGCGCTTTACCAATAAAAACCTGTCCTAGGCCGCGACCAGGGTCTAGCCGGTTCGGAATCTATCCAGGTCCTGCCAGTCTGCGGGTTGCTCAGTAACCTCAATTACCTCGGCCATCGGGGGTCCGTCATCCAACCAGCGCGCCAATTCTTTGAGGGCCGCGGGCTTGCCGCAGGCAAACACCTCGACGTTGCCGTCGCTCAGATTGATTGCATGTCCGGTAATACCGAGTGACTCGGCGACACGCCGCGTGCTGTCACGGAAGAACACGCCCTGGACACGGCCTTTGATCGTGAATCGGCGTGCAGTGGGCATGGGGTCTGGCTAGGGTTTGTCTTGCCGGCCCGTCTCGCTGAGCCTGAGCGCGTCGTGCGCCTTCGCCTTTGCCTGTAATGCGTCGCGACGCGCTTGCGCGTAATTTTCCGCATTGATCGACCGCTCTGCGCTTTCGAGAAAATCGACTGCCGCTTGGAGATCGTCCGACGCGTGCTCTGCCGCGCCCGCCTCTTTTGCAGCCATGATAGCCTGTCGCGCATCCGACATTTCCTGCACCGGAGGCGCAGTCTGGCAACCGGCAACAGCAAGCAACGCCGCAAGCACGGCGCCGCGCAGGAAAATTATCAAACGGGTGGATTGCATTGTTATTCTAGTTATGGGAAACCGGTCAACGCTACCAATTACGAGGACATGATGTCAATTACCATATACCACAATCCGCGCTGTTCCAAGTCACGGAAAACATTGGAAATACTCGTAACAGCAGGTGTCACACCAACAATTATCGAGTATTTAAAGACACCCCCGAGCGCCGCGACTGTGCTGGAGCTCGCCGCTTCACTCGGTATTGCAGTTAAAGATCTTCTGCGCCGTGGCGAATCCGAGCTAAAGGACGCAACCAATCTGCCGGATCTGGACGACAATTCCGCCCTGGCTGCCTGGCTCGAGGTGCATCCGAAAGTCATCGAGCGTCCGATAGTGCTCGACCAGAGCACTGGCAAAGCCGTCATTGGGCGGCCACCCGAGAACGTGCGGGAGTTGATAGGTCAATGAGTGAGATCCTCGTTTTGTACTATTCCAGGAAGGGAATGACAGAAGCGTTGGCACGGGAGGTGTGCCACGGGGTGGACTCGGTCGATGATATGGCGGCGCGGCTGCGCACTGTACCGGCGGTCTCGGCCGTTACCGAGGCCGTAGAAGACGAGGTACCTGATTCGGGGCCACCCTACGCGACACCACAGGACCTGGCTGACTGTGCCGGCCTTGTCATGGGCAGCCCGACGCGGTTCGGCAGCATGGACGCGGCACTCAACCATTATCTGGATGGCACGGTAAATGAGTGGTTCTCGGCGGCCGCAGTGGGCAAACCGGCCGCAGTGTTCACATCGACATCCAGCCTGCATGGGGGACAAGAATCGACGCTGCTCACCATGGCTGTGCCACTGCTGCACCATGGCATGATTCTCGTCGGGCTGCCCTATACCGAAGAAGCGCTAACGACGACTACAACCGGTGGCACGCCCTATGGCGCCAGTAATGTCACTTTCAATAGCAAGAATGCCGCTCTGTCCGACGACGAGAAGACTCTCGCGCGAGCCCTCGGAAAACGCGTCGCGGAGATCGCGAAGAAGCTCATGTAGTCTCGCATCCCGGTCGCAACCTGGACGCCACTACTACATCTCCTTCATCACGTCCTTCACGAATGGAATCGTGAGCCGGCGCTTCGCGCGCAACGCCGCGAGATCAAGCTTGTCGAGTACATCGTAAAGACTGGCCATGTCTCGGCGGCTGCGCTTCAGCAGGAAACGCGCTGTATCGTCAGGCAAATCGAGACCACGATGTTTTGCCCGCAACTGCAGCGCCGATACGCGTTCGTTGTCATCCAATGGCCGCACCCGGAACGTCGGCAGTCGCACAAGCCGACTCTGCAGATCCGGGAGTTCAATCGGGCACTCGCGCGGCGACATGACCGCCGACACAACCAGAATGCGGTTTGCATCCAGAATCTGATTACACAAGTCGAACAGCGCATTTTCCCACGCCGCATCGCCCGCAACACTGTCGAGATCGTCAATACAGATCAGGTCACGGCTCGCCAGGCCGTCGAGGATCCCGGGGCCCGCATCCGCGAGCATTCGAAGCGGCACGTACACCGATTGATCGCCGGCCCGATCGCACACCGCTTGCAACAGGTGGGTCTTACCCGTCGCTACCGGGCCCCAGAGCCAGCAGCCCTGGCCTTTGCCGTCGGCAAATTCGGTGAGTTCGGATACGAGCGCCTCGTTGCCGGTATTCAAGAAACTTTCGAACACCGCATGATCGGCAAGGCGCAATGGCAAGGCCAGCTGACTCACGTTTCGTTTCCCCGGCCCTATGATTCGTCGACGAGCTCATCGACGTCGATTTCGGGATGCTCCTTGAGATAGCGGAAATAGGCAAAACGCACGAGAACCGACAATACCGCGGCAGCCGGTAGCGCGAGCAATATGCCGAAAAAACCGAACAGCTGACCGCCCGCGGCGACGGCGAAAATGATCAGAACCGGATGCAGTCCGATACGATCGCCGACGAGTTTGGGCGTAAGCAGCGATCCCTCGAGGGCCTGCGCGATCGAGAATGTCGCAACGACACCAACGAGCCGCCACAGAGGATCCGGTTCGAGAACAACGGTGAGCGACGCGAGCGCGATACCGAACACGAATCCCAGGTATGGAACGAAACTGACGAGCCCGGAGACCACACCAATCGCGACAGCAAACTTGAGTCCCACCAATCCGAGGCCAGCCGAGTAGATAATCGCGAGCGCGAGCATCACGAGCAGTTGTCCGCGCAGAAAGGCGCCGAGCACTTCGTCTGTCTCTCTGGCGAGGCCCACGACGGTATCGTGCTGCTCGGACGGAATCAGCGCCTCGAGGTGAACGAGGATGAAATCCCAATCACGCAGCAAATAGAACGTCAAAATCGGCACCAGGAACAAGCTGAGCACCGCGGCGGCCACTGCGCCACCCGACTGCGTCACCGAGACGAGAACCCTGGTGCCCCAGCTGCCGGCCATGTCTCCATAACGCGCAACGAATGCACCAATGCCAACATCCTCGCCAATCTCGAGATCGAGCATCTCGGCAATATTCGGCAACCAGACCTGTTCGACTTGACGCACAATCTCTGGCAACGCATCCAGTAGCGCACCAACCTGTGTTCGGATCAGCGGACCAACCAGCAATACAAGCAGACCGAGCACCAGAAAAGTCAGCAGAAAAACGGCGGCAACGGCCAGTGTCCGCGGCAGCTTCAGGCGCTGCAGGCGGTCGGCCACCGGGTCTCCGATGTACGCCAGTAGCGCGGCCGCGACAAACGGCGTCAGAATCGGCGCGAGCAGATACATAAGCCAGCCGACCAATGCGATCGCGATCAGCCAGTTCAAACGCAAGCTGGCGTTCACGGCTCAGACCTCGGTGCGCGCACTTAGAATCCAGTTTGACACATAGTCGTAACCGCTGATGACGACGGTCACGAGCACGGCGGCGCCGACGACCGTAACGGTGATGTCGTCGGGCCAGCCAAAGCCGGCACGAGACATGACGAAGATCAGGAACGCGAACTCGAGCCCCGTATTGAGTTTGCTGATAAACGTTGGATCGCCTTCGAGGCGCCTGACCATATAGTGGTACATGAACGACCCGGCAACAATGACAACGTCGCGCAGGATTACGATGATGGCCAGCCAGACCGGAATGTGACCCAGATACGCGAGTGTACCGAACGACCACGCAACGAGCAGCTTATCGCCGGCCGGATCGAGAAAAGCTCCAAGCCGCGTATCCCAATGGTATTTCTTGGCGATATAGCCATCGATGCCGTCAGACAATCCCGCGATCGTGAACAGCGCCAGCGCCCATCCAAACTCATTGTTCACGAACAGTATGATGATTGGCGCAATCAAGAGAATGCGCGACAACGAAATGGCGTTGGGTATCCAGCTCAGGTCCATCTTGTTCGTTTTTTCAGGGGCCATAGAAGAATTCAAGCGATCGTTCTGGCGTGACACCACCGAACCGATCGCCGTCAAATCCATTCTGTTCGATAAGGCCATTGAATCGCAATGCCCGGGCCAAGCGATCGACGCCACCGATCGCATCGACACGGTAGCGGATTCGGTCGCCATCGACCTCTGCAATCGCGAAGTTCTCAATAAGCCCGATACCGGACAAGAGATTCTGCACGGCACCGTAGGCCTCGACTGAATCGATGCCCGCAATCGTCAGCCGGATTGACTCGAGTGCCGCATCACCGCTGATCGCAAACTCATTCGCAAGCAGGTCGGCGACCAGGCCCAGGACCAGTTCCGGCTCGCCGCTCCAACTACGCTCTTCGGCACCGAAGTAATAACTCCAGCGGTTTCGTTGGCTCGATGTTGCCCGAATACGGCCAACCAGAATCGAAACTGCCTGGTAACGCTGCGACGCCGCGATCAACGCCTCGTCGAAGCCCCCCCAAATATCGCTGAAACTGATGTTTTGCAGGTCCACGGTGTCAAGCAGCGGAAATACAACCGGCAAGCCGCGACGTTCCGCAATGTCGAGCACGCGCTGTCGCAATAATCGATTGCGGTCGATGGATCTTGCCGCATCACGACGACGCTGCGAATCATCCGCGCCGATGATCTCGCGCGCGCCCTGACCCCAGTCCACGGCCAGCCAGACAAGCGTCAGCGGCCGGTCGCTACCCCAGACAGTCTGTCCCGACCGTCGCAGGACTTTCTCGATCGCTTCACCGTCAAACGACACCCATAAGGTGTCGTCGTCACCCGGCCGAAATTGCACCACGTAGGAGGCCGGATCAGGAAACAGCAACTCTAGCATTTCGGCATTACCGCTCAATTCCGAGCCCGACACGCGGAGCAGAACCTCGGCGAGAGCCATTTCATAGGCACGAGCCCGTGGGTCCGCCTCCTCCTGATCGAGGGGGACCTGCGCCGTATACAGCGACGCTACTTCCACAGCCCAAACGGGCGAGGCGACGAGTGCCAATAGCAGCATCGCCCAAAGAGATTTCAGCAAGGGTGGTTTCCCCATGGATGCCCAAGCACTATTATATCGCCGATGAAGCCCCTGACCTACAAAGATGCCGGTGTCGATATCGACGCCGGAACAGCGCTTGTCGATCGAATCAAGCCACTCGTCGCGAAGACGCATCGACCAGAGGTCCTCGGGGGCCTTGGTGGATTCGGCGGGTTGTTCGCCCTGCCGCCTGATAGATACCGCGAACCCGTGCTCGTGTCGGGGGCAGACGGGGTCGGCACCAAGCTAATGCTGGCGCAGCGCCTGCAGCGACACGACACCATTGGCATCGATCTGGTTGCGATGTGTGTCAACGACGTTCTCGTGCAGGGCGCCGAACCGCTGTTCTTCCTCGATTATTTCGCCTGCGGGCGTCTCGACGTCGACGTCGCGAGCGCCGTCGTGGCCGGAATTGCCGAAGGCTGCCATCAGGCGGGGGCTGCGCTGATTGGCGGCGAGACCGCAGAAATGCCCGACATGTACGAGGATGGTGCGTACGATCTGGCCGGGTTCTGTGTCGGTGCCGTCGAGCGGTCGGAGATGATCGATGGCAGCACGATCACATCGGGCGACGCGCTGATTGGCATCGCATCGAGCGGCCCGCACTCCAATGGTTATTCGTTGATTCGCAAGGTGCTTGATATTGCGGCCAACGACAGCATCGCCGGGCGCCCGGCGGGCGAGGTGCTACTCGAGCCAACGCGAATCTATGTCCGGAATATTCTGAAACTGATGCAATCAGTAACGATTAAGGGACTGTCACACATAACCGGCGGCGGTATCACCGACAACTTGCCACGCGTATTACCGGAGAATGTGCACGCGGTCGTTGACACATCGAGCTGGCAACAGGGCCCTGTATTCGACTGGCTTGCCGAACACGGCAACATGGAGACCGCCGATATGCGCCGTACTTTCAATTGCGGCGTTGGCATGATCGTTGTCGTCAAGGACGCCGAACTCGCCACCGCGCTTTCTACGTTGGAAGGACTCGGCGAAAATGCCTGGCCAATCGGACACGTCGCCGCGGGTCACGGCCGGGTCCGGTATCTTTGAACAATCGACGGTGTAAGACAGCCATTCTGATTTCCGGGTCTGGCACTAATCTGCAATCTTTCATTGACCGCGCCGCCGCTGGCAAAATTGAACTGGATCTGTCGGTCGTATTCAGCAACCGACCCACCGCATATGGATTGGTTCGTGCGGAACAAGCCGGGATTCCAACGGCTTGCATCGAGCATGGTGACTATTGCGATCGCGAGACATTTGACCGGGCTGTTGCGGCCAAACTCGATGAGTGGCACCCCGACTTGCTGGTTCTCGCAGGTTTCATGCGCATTCTCAGCCCGTGGTTTGTCGATCACTACGAAGGGCGCATTCTAAACATTCACCCGGCGTTATTGCCCGCGTACCCCGGTCTCGATACGCACCAGCGTGTGCTCGATGCCGGCGAGACCTGGCATGGTAGTACAGTGCATTTCGTTACGGACGAACTCGACGGTGGACCGCGTATTCTGCAAGGAAAACTCGCTGTTGATCTCAATGAGACAGCCGATGAACTGCGTGCCCGCGTACAGGCGGTCGAGCACGGCATCTACCCTGAGGCCGCGAACTGGTTCGGCCAGGGTCGCCTTGAATTCAGGAATAGCAAAGCGTGGCTCGATGGGGAATGGCTGGAGGAGCCGATCGTATCGACATTTTGAATCGAATCATGAGCGGCAGTCTCGTGCTGCAAATTGCGATCGGCATCGTTGCCGGTGTCGCTTTGTCGCTGATCTCAACCGAGGCCGCCGGAGCTTCAATGCTGCTCGGCAACCTGTTCGTCCACGCACTCAAGGCCGTGGCGCCCGTGCTTGTTCTGGTGTTGGTCGCCTCAGCGATCGCGAATCGCCGGGCAAGCCATACGGCGCAGATGCGGCCGATTGTCGCGATGTATCTGATTGGCACGAGTGCCGCCGCATTGTTGGCCGTCACGATGAGCAGTCTGTTCCCGACCACACTTGCGCTCCAGATAACCGACATGGACGCGTCCGCGCCGAAGGGCATCACCGAGGTGCTGGGAAATCTCTTGCTGAAACTCGTCGACAATCCGGTCAACGCGATTCTGACCGGCAATTTCATCGGCATACTCGTCTGGGGCGTATTGCTCGGCGTCTTTCTTCACCATGCGGCTGAAACCACGCGCCGAATGCTCGCAGACACAGCCGATGCCGTTACCCACATCGTCCGCATCGTCATCCGCCTGGCGCCGATCGGTATTTTTGGTCTCGTCGCAGGAAACCTGGCCTCATCCGGCCTTTCGGTGCTTGGCGGCTACGCCCGCATTTTGTCGGTGCTGCTCGGCAGCATGCTCATCATGGCGCTGGTCATCAACCCGCTGATCGTCTGGGTCAAGACGCGCAGAAACCCGTACCCAATTGTGCTGACAGCGCTCCGCGAAAGTGGCGTCACCGCATTTTTTACGCGCAGTTCGGCCGCAAACATCCCCGTCAATCTTGCATTGTGCGAGCGCCTCGAGCTGGAAGAAGACACCTACGCCGTCTCGATACCGCTCGGCGCGACAATCAATATGGGTGGTGCAGCGATCACAATCACGGTATTGACACTCGCGGCCACGCACACGCTGGGCATCGCTGTCGACCTGCCTACAGCGCTGTTGCTCAGCATCGTCGCGGCGCTGTCCGCATGCGGAGCATCGGGCGTTGCCGGCGGATCACTACTCTTAATACCGCTTAGCTGCGGCCTGTTCGGCATATCGAATGACATCGCCATGCAGGTCGTAGCTGTCGGTTTTGTGATCAGTATTCTGCAGGACTCGGCAGAGACGGCATTGAACAGCTCAACCGATGTCGTATTCACTGCTGCGGTTGCGGGCAAGCATTGATTTGATGTCTTGCGGATATTTGAACGTCCCTCGAGAATGAGCCGTGCGTTAGCAAACGTCCGCTTGAAATCGCACGCGAAAGCAGCCGTTGGGCTGTTAGACTCGTGACAGGCCGCTGGTGACCCAAAGCGGAAGTTCATCAAGCACATCTGGCCGAGCGCAGCTAGCATCACCAAACGTCCGCTCTAACCTCGAAAGCCGACACTCGCCATGCCCAGCTCATTCTTCGGTGGCGGGAAGTAAAAGGGCCGCCAAATCGCGGCCCTTCATTCGGCCAATCAATTCTGGTCTCTGTCAGGTTACGGCAGCTGCCCGAGCGCGAATTCTGCGAGCAGGGCGTGTACCTTTTTCGTTGGGTGCAGGGCGTCCCAGAAGAAATACTCATCACGGTTTTTGCAGAAGGCGCCCCGCGTCACGTAGGGCGTGATGCAAGTTTCCGTGACATTCGTTAAGCCATACACATCCGGCGAATTCAGCATCGTGCTGATGAACGCGAAGAAATCGACCGTCGAGA
>JAOTUB010000022.1 GCA_029864095.1 Gammaproteobacteria bacterium
CGCTGAAGATGACAATTACCTGAACCACCCGGTCAGACCGATGACCAAGAGCGGCACACCGTTTCGGGTCTTTACGCCGTACTGGCGCGCGGCGAGCGCGCTGCCTCAACCGCCGCGACCATTGCCCGTCCCGGATGACATCCGTTTCGCAGAGCACGACCTGGAATCCCTGCGGCTCGAAGACCTGGATCTTTTACCCTCAGAGCCTGACTGGGCGCAGGGATTGCGCGATTCCTGGACACCCGGAGAACAAGGTGCCTTGCGGCGACTCGACGAGCTCGAGTCCGCCGCACGCTACTACGCCGAGCAGCGCGACCGGCCAGACCTAGACACCACATCTCGTCTGTCGCCGCACCTGCATTTCGGCGAAGTGAGCGCGCGGCAGGTTTGGCATGCTCTGCAACATCAGGCGGCTCATGCGAATTCCTCCACGGGCGCCGAGGCTTTGTGTAGACAGCTCTACTGGCGGGACTTCAGCGCCTACCTGCTGTTCCATTTCCCGACGCTGCCTAAGAAGCCGTTACGCAAGGAGTTCGGGTACTTTCCGTGGTCGGACGATTCCGAGAGCCTGCGTGCCTGGCAAAAAGGCATGACGGGTTACCCGATCGTGGACGCGGGCATGCGACAGCTCTGGGCGACCGGCTGGATGCACAATCGTGTTCGTATGATCGTTGCGTCGTTCCTTGTAAAGGATTTGCTCATTCCCTGGCAGCAAGGAGCTGACTGGTTTCTCGATACACTCGTGGACGCAGATCTGGCGAACAACTCGGCAGGCTGGCAGTGGGTTGCGGGTTGCGGCACGGACGCAGCGCCTTATTTTCGAATTTTCAATCCCGTATTGCAGGGCAAGAAGTTCGATCCTGCCGGTGACTACGTGCGCCGTTGGGTACCGGAGCTCGCGGCAATGCCGGATGAGCATATTCACGCCCCGTGGGGCGCGAGTATTGAAACTCAAATATCATGCGGCGTGGTTATTGGAGACGATTACCCGCGGCCGATCGTCGATCATGGCAAAGCCCGGCAGAATGCGCTAGCCGCGTATCAGATGACGCGTAGCGCAATGAGTGCAGATTCCGCAGACTAGTCCAGCGGGACTCGCGCCTGAAAACACGCGCCGACATCGGTTTCCAACAGACGTAGCGACCCGCGATGGGCTTTGGCAACGAGCGATGCCAGATACAGACCCAATCCCGTGCCGCCGGAGTCCCGGGTCCGCGACGGGTCACCACGATAGAACGGCTCTCCGATATGCTCCGCCTGATCTTCGCCCAGGCCCGGGCCGTGATCCCGAACCGTGAAGATGAGTTCACCGTCCTCTGCAGCCACCGACAGCTCGACGGGGCCGTCCGAGGGTTGCGAGTAGCGTAGCGCATTGCTCAGGAGATTCTTCAGTAGCAGGGTAATGCGCGCCTCGTCGATGTTTGCGCGGATGGCCTCCTCGGGCAGGCTGACCTTTATCCGATCAGCGTCGCGCGAGAAGAAATCATCGAGCAGCTCCGCAATGAGGTCGCTGATAACAACGCGTGTTCGCGACAGCTTTACATGACGACTGGTCAACCGCTCTGCCTCGAGCAGCGACGCAACGATCTTCTCCATTTCGACGATCTCTTCGCGGAGATTCTCTTTGTTTTTTTCGTCCTCGAGAAACTCGAGCGTCAGCCGCATCCGCGACAGCGGCGTGCGCAATTCATGGCTGATGCCGAGAAGCAATGCGCGCTTGGCATCGAGCATACTCTCGACGTCGCCGGCTAGCTCGTTGATGTCGGCAGCCAGATCACCGAGCTGGTCGCGACGAATATTGGCGATGCGATAGTCGAAATTGCCGCGTCC
Organism: Gammaproteobacteria bacterium; assembly: GCA_029864095.1. Lineage (GTDB taxonomy): Bacteria > Pseudomonadota > Gammaproteobacteria > Steroidobacterales > Woeseiaceae > UBA1847. Next base: position 1,831 of record JAOTUB010000022.1, read on the forward strand.
GATGTGCGCCGCCCCCTGCCGAATGGACCGAATCGGTTTGAACAGCCAGCGCACAGCCATGTAACCCAGCAACAGCGACGTGAGTCCCATGCCCAGAATCAACGTGACGAGATCGGGGCCTTCCGGCGTATCTGAAATTCTCGGCGTCGAAACAACGATATCGTATGCGCCTTGTCGCATCTTGAGAAAATCATGGTCGTCCAGTTCCGCAAACTCGACCCCCTTCAGCTCGTCAACCCAGGCGTCCGGATCGTTACTGAAACGCGGGCTCGGCGCGAATTCGAGCTGGTCGAGCCGCGGAAACGCGGGATTCGACGCCCAGTCCACATCCGGCCCGAGTATGCGTATGTCGACAGGGACTCGTTCGGTGATCGCGATTGCGCGGTCGATCCGCGGCGGATCACCGATGTCCTCGCGTACGTAATTCACGTGCAGCGACAGGTGCCCGCTGATCAGTCCACGGATACTGTCGCTGTTGTAAACGACCTGAATGGCTTTGAACGTGCCGAAGACAAACAGCCCGCCGAGGACCAGGAAAATAACCAGCAGGCGAAAGCCCAGAGAGCGGGCAAAATAGCTAGGCATGCGTTACCGGGATGCCCACAAACGAATAGCCGCGACCCCAGACTGTTTGTATGAAGCGCGGCGGTTTGACTGAGTCGCCAAGTTTTTGTCGCAGCCGACTGATCATGATGTCCACCGATCGCGTCAGGATTGCGGCATCGATGCCGCGTAACTCGCTCAGAATATCGTCACGCGATAATTTGCGCCCATGCCGCCGCGCCAGAATCAGTAACAGCTCGTATTCCATCGAGGTCAGATCGACGGCTTTCCCGTCGACCGTTACGGATCGTCTTTGCGTGTCGATCGACAATCCGTCGAATTCCAGGCTGCCGACCGAAGGGCCACTTTGTTCCGCGCGCCGCAGCGTAGCTTGCACTCTGGCAACGAGTTCTCGCGGTTCAAACGGCTTGCCGATGTAGTCGTCGGCGCCCAGCTCCAGGCCCGATACGCGATCGATAACGTCACCGCGCGCCGTCAGCATGATGATCGGCATGTTGCTGGTCTTGCGAATTTCGCGGCAGATCTCGAAGCCGTCCTTGCCGGGCAGCATGATGTCGAGCAGCAACAGGTCCGGATCCTCGCGGCTGATTTTCTTGAAGCCCTCCTCAGCATCCATCGCGCACACGAGATTGATACCGAAGCGCTTGAAATACGCCTGCAACAGTTCGGAGTGTTTCCGGTCATCGTCGATTAGAAGGACCTTTGTCATACGCCAATAGTAACGCTTGTAAACAACAGCGTTGCACTTTGTTCGCCTCTCGTTACATCTGGAAACATCCTGAAACCGGTGCGAAATGCTCTCGCTTCAAGCCCCTGGAAAACTTCTCGCTGTCTTGAGTCACAGCCATCGAAATGGGGCTACTTTTGAAAACTCTTGTGAAAATTCTCGTCGCGCGCAGCGCATTGGCGCTGGCTGCGTGCGACTCCGACAACAACACTGGCGGCGGACCCATCCACGAGTTTGCAACCGTGCAGGTATTCCACGGTTCTTCTGACGCTCCGGCTGTTAACGTCTTCGTCGACGGTAGCGAAGCACTCAGCGGCGTCGACTATCTTCGGAGCTCGGCATGTACGGGCGTCGAGGCAGGGACCCATGAGATCCGCGTTGACGCTATATTGCCTGGTTGCAACGCTACGGTTTACAGCTTGATCCCTCGCAGCCTGAGCGCGTTGCCGATTACTGAAACCGAGCTGAGACTCATTGCTGCCGCGGCAATCATCGGGCTCAGTAACAGTCCGAAAAACGGATACAGAATTCCGGCCGCAATCGGCACGCCCACAGAGTTATAGGCGAATGCGAAAAACAGATTTTGCCGAATATTGCGCATCGTCGCCCTGCTGAGCATGCGCGCCCGTGCGACTCCCATCAGATCACCGCGGACCAGAGTGACTCCCGCACTTTCCATGGCGACATCGGTGCCGGTACCCATGGCAATGCCAACATCGGCCTGAGCGAGTGCCGGCGCGTCGTTTATCCCATCACCGGCCATCGCAACGACTCTGCCGGCGGATTGCAGTTCCCGTACGGCGCGAATTTTGTCCTCCGGCGAGACGTTCGCATGTACTTCATCGATGCCGACGCGTCGAGCCACAGCGTGTGCCGTGATCGGGTTATCACCAGTCAGCATGACAACCTTGAGGCCGGCACGATGCAGTGCCTCGATCGCCGGAAGCGTCGTTTCTTTGACGGGGTCCGCAACCCCGAGCAATCCGGCGGACTTGCCATTCACCGCTATGAACATCACCGTCTGTCCGTTGCTTCGTAAGCGGTCCGCTTCGTCGGCAAGCAATTGCTCAAAGGCGCCCAGGCTGTGCATCAGTTTCGCGTTGCCAACGGCAACACGACTTCCGGACACAGTCGCCTGCGCACCCTGGCCCGTTACCGACTCAAAAGCGTCCTGTGATGGTATTTCGACGGATCGGGCTTTTGCTCCGGCAACAATCGCATTTGCGAGCGGGTGCTCGCTGGCAAGCTCGACAGACGCAGCCAGCGACAACAGCTGATCTTCGGTGAAGCCGTCCGCCGGCTTGACCATGACCAGTGCCGGTCGGCCCTCGGTCAGAGTGCCGGTTTTGTCCACGACGATTGTATCGACCTTCTCGAAAGTCTCGAGCGCTTCGGCATTTTTTATTAGGATACCGTTCTGTGCTCCCTTGCCGGTGCCAACCATGATCGACATCGGCGTTGCGAGGCCCAGTGCGCACGGGCAGGCGATGATCAGCACGGCAACTGAATTGACGATTGCATAAGCCATTGCCGGCTCCGGACCAAACCAGGCCCAAACCACAAAAGTAGTGATTGAAACGAGCACGACAGCCGGCACAAACCAGGACGCGACCAGATCCGCGAGCCGCTGAATGGGAGCGCGGCTACGCTGCGCCTCGGCCACCATGTGAACGATCTGCGAGAGCAACGTGTCCTCACCGACCTGTGTGACGGTCATGATAAAACCACCAGTACCGTTCACCGTGCCACCAATGACATTGTCACCCTCAGCTTTTTCGACCGGAATCGATTCTCCACTGATCATCGACTCATCAACCGAACTGTTGCCCTCGAGAACCGAACCATCGACGGGCACTTTCTCGCCCGGCCTTACCCTCAGTCGGTCACCGACGGCCAGATCATCCAGTGACACTTCGACATCGCTGCCGTCGGCGCCGATCCGGCGCGCAGTTGGCGGAGCAAGTTCGAGCAACGCCCGGATAGCGCCTGACGTCTGGCTGCGCGCATTGAGTTCGAGCACCTGCCCAAGCAGAACCAGCGTGGTGATGACAGCAGCCGCTTCGTAATACACGGCGACCTCACCTGCCGCATTGCGAAACGTGCCCGGAAAGATTCCAGGCACCAGGGTCGCGACCAGCGAATAAACAAAGGCAACCGTCACGCCCAGGCCGATCAGCGTGAACATGTTCAGGTTCATCGTGCGGACCGATTGCACAGCGCGAACAAGAAACGGCCATCCTCCCCAAAGCACGACTGGCGCCGCAAAAAGCAACTGCAGCCACTGCGACCAGGTAACCGGTACAAGACCGGTGAGCGGCTGACCCGGAATCATTTCGCCCATCGCGTATGCGAATAACGGCACGGTGAAAATCAGGCTGACCCAAAACCGCCGCGTCATGTCGTCGAGTTCGCTCGTGTCTTCCTCGCCAACCACGACACCCTCGGGCTCCAGCGCCATGCCGCAGATCGGACAGCCGGAATTGCGGACATCGCGAACCTGCGGGTGCATCGGGCACGTGTAGACCATGCCGTCGAAATCCGCCGGCACCAGATCGTAGTCTCGACGCGGCTCAGTCTCTGCCGGCTCGTGGCAAGAGTGGCAGTGCGTATGCCCGTGTTGTTCGTGCTTGTCGTGCCCGGTTTCGTGTTGCTTCACCTTATTTCCCCTTTGATCGAATTCATCAGTGCCCGACGTCTAGCGCTGTTCATTCAGACCGTGGCCGCGCCACAGCAGAAACAGTGCCGGGATAACAATCAGGGTCAATATCGTCGCACTAACCATACCGCCAACCATTGGTGCCGCGATACGGCGCATAACCTCGGATCCGGTCCCGCCTCCGAACATGATTGGCAGCAGGCCGGCGATAATCGCCGCAACCGTCATCATGATGGGTCGTACGCGCATTACGGCACCATCGATAACCGCTTGCCGGACGTCGTCCAGGTTCAGCAGTCGGCCGCCCGTCTCGGCCTCCGCCATATGGTGTCGGATAGCCTGATTCAGATAAACGAGCATCACGACACCGATCTCCACGGCCACCCCTGCAAGGGCAATAAAACCGACGCCGACGGCGACTGAAATGTCATAACCGAGCAGGTACAACAACCAGACACCGCCGACCAATGCCATCGGCAGCGTGCCCAGAATGATGGCGACTTCGGCGAAACGTCGGAAATTGAGGTACAGGAGGAATACGATGATCGCGAGCGTTACAGGGCCAACAACCGTAAGGCGCTCCTTTGCCCGGACCATGTACTCGTACTGACCCGACCACGCGAGCGAGTAGCCCGCCGGAAGGTTCACCGAGTCTGCGACGACGCGCTGGGCCTCTGCCACGTAGGAGCCGAGGTCACGCCCGGCAATATCGACATAGGTCCAGCCATTGAGTCGGGCGTTCTCGCTTTTGATGACCGGCGGGCCATCGACGATCATCACGTCGGCAACATCAGCCAGAGCGATTCGCGCGCCTTGCGGCGTAACGATGGGTAACAGCTGCAGCTGCTCAACCGAATCGCGCACACGTTGCGGGTATCGGAGATTGACCGGGTAGCGTTCGAGGCCCTCAACCGTCTGCGTCACATTCATGCCACCCACGGCGGAACGCACGATGTCCTGTATGTCGTCAATGTTGAGCCCGAATCGGGACGCGCGTTTCCGGTCAATATCGACTTCGACATACCGGCCACCGGCAACACGTTCGGAATACACGGAAGCTGTGCCCGGAACATCGGCCAGGGCCCGTTCCAGATCCTGGCCGATACGCTCGATGATTTCGAGATCCGGCCCGGCGACCTTGATACCGACGGGTGTCTTGATGCCTGTTGCCAGCATGTCGATGCGCGTCTTGATCGGCATCACCCAGGCATTGGTGAGCCCCGGAAATCTGACGATGCTGTCCAGTTCCTGGCGCAAGCCTTCAGGCGTCAGGCCTTCGCGCCACTCTTCACGCGGTCTTAGCTGAATAACCGTTTCGATCATTGTCAGCGGCGCCGGGTCCGTGGCGGTTTCGGCACGACCGATCTTGCCAAACACACGTTTGACCTCCGGTACGGTAGCGATCAGCCTGTCGGTTTGCTGCAGCAGCTCACGCGCCTTGTCGACCGAGATGCCCGGATAGGTGGTCGGCATGTACATCAGATCGCCCTCGTCGAGCGGCGGCATGAATTCCGACCCAAGACGCGTGGCGGGCCAAAGGCCGATCACGAGAATGACGGCCGCCAGGGCGAGCGTGGCCTTCGGAAATCGAATCACTGCGTGTATGACCGGCTGATAAACGGCGATCAGGAACCGATTGATCGGGTTCTTGTGCTCCGACGTTACCTTGCCGCGAATGAAGTAACCCATGAGGACCGGCACAAGCGTAATAGACAGCCCTGCCGCAGCGGCCATTGCGTAAGTCTTCGTGAACGCCAGCGGTGCGAACAACCTGCCTTCCTGGGCCTCGAGTGTGAAGACCGGCAGGAAACTCAAGGTTATGATCAGTAGCGACAAGAACAACGGTGGCCCGACTTCACACGCCGACTCTGCAACAATGCGCCAGCGATTCTCGTCGGTGAGCGGTTCTTTTTCGATGTGTTTGTGTACGTTCTCGATCATCACTATGGCCGCATCGACCATCGCGCCAATCGCGATCGCGATGCCGCCGAGCGACATGATGTTTGCGTTCATTCCCTGCATGCGCATGACGATGAACGCGACGAGAATTCCGACCGGCAAACTCAGAATTACGACGGCTGATGACCGCAAGTGAAACAGAAATACTGCACAAACCAGCGCGACAACCAGAAACTCCTCGATGAGTTTGCCCTGCAACGTGTCGACGGCTCTTTCGATCAGGTCGGAGCGATCGTAGGTCGACACAATTTCGACGCCCTCGGGAAGGGATCGCTGTAGTTCGATGAGACGCTCCTTGACTGCGTCGATCGTTTTTGACGCATTTTCTCCCCAGCGCATGACGATCACGCCGCCCACTACTTCGCCTTCGCCGTCGAGGTCGGCGACGCCGCGCCGCATCTGCGGTCCGAGCCGAATTTCCGCGATATCGGACAACACGACCGGCGTGCCGCTCTCGTTTACACCGAGCGGAATGTCCGCGAGGTCATCGATGCCCTGGAGGTAACCCGTGGCCCGAACCATGTATTCGGCCTCACCGATTTCTATCACAGAGCCGCCGGCCTCCTGATTGCCTGAGCGAATCGCCGACTTCAGCTTCGACAACGGCAATCCGAAGGCGCGTAGTTTGTCCGGGTCGACGACGACCTGGTACTGCCGGACCATGCCACCAATTGTCGCGACTTCCGCAACACCCGGTACCGTCTGCAACTCGTATTTGAGAAACCAATCCTGCAGGCTTCGCAGCTGCGCGAGATCGTTGTGCCCGCTTCGGTCAACGAGCGCGTACTCGAATATCCAGCCCACGCCTGTGGCATCCGGCCCCAGCGCGGGTTTGGCGCCGTCCGGAAGCTGGCCGGCGACCTGACTCAGATACTCGAGTACTCGCGACCGCGCCCAGTAAAGATCGGTGCCGTCCGCGAAGATGACATAGACATACGAATCGCCGAAGAATGAGTAACCCCGCACCGTCACTGCCTTCGGCACCGCCAGCATTGCGGTCGTTAGCGGATACGTTACCTGGTCTTCGACAACTTGCGGCGCCTGGCCGGGAAACGATGTCTTGATAATGACCTGCACATCAGACAGGTCCGGTAGTGCATCGACCGGCGTCTGCCGCAAGGCATAGATGCCCCACCCGGTGAGAAAGAAGGTCACCACCAACACGAGGAAGCGATTCTCGATCGACCAACGAATGATTGCCGCGATCATTGCGCATCCTCCCCCTTGTGGTCGCTATGATCGGCTGCATCCTCCATGCGTTGCAGCGCCGACTCGATATCGGATTCGGAGTCGATCAAGAACTGGCCCGATATGACGATGCGATCGCCGGCCGCAAGGCCGTCGAGTATCGCGACGCGTTGACCCGACTCGATTCCCGTCGTCACGACCTGGGACCTGAAGCGACCTTCGCCAAGTGACAAGACGACGCGGTCAGCGCTGCCACCACGAATCAATGCCTCGCGCGGGACGTGCACGACCGGTTCGGTTTCGGTACCAAACAAGGTGACTCGCGCAAACATGTTGGGACGCAGAACCTCGCCGTCGTTATCGAATCGAATGCGAACTTTGAGCGTGCGCGTCGCCGCATCGAGCTCCGGGTAAACGTAGTCCACCACGCCCTGCCAGCGTCTGCCCGGTACATAGTCGAGTTCGACTTCCGCTCGCTGGCCGGACTCAACCCACGCTGCCTGGCGCTCGTAAACTTCCGCAATAACCCAGACACGATCGAGCCTCGCGACCGACATTACCTCGGTTGCCGGCGTGACGAAGATGCCTTCGCGAACACCTAGATGAGCAATGACACCATCTGCCTCGGCATAGACGCGCACGCGCTGGCTAACGGTGCGCTCGTTGTCGAGTCGCGCAATCTCGCGAGCGGTCACGCCAAGCGCGGCGAGTCTGTCACGCGATGCGGTGCGGAGTGCGGAGTTGTTGCTGCGCAGCGCCGCAAGGTACTCCTGCTGCGCGTTAACCAGCGTCGGCGAATAGAGTTCGAATAGCAACTGGCCTTTTTTGACGGGGTCGCCCGTCGCGGTCGTCACCAGTTTTTCGATCCAGCCGTCGACGCGCGTGTGAACGTGTTGCAGCGTGTCTTCGTCATAACCGATGTAGCCGACCGTCTCTATGCGCCGTGACAAGGGCCCGATCTCCGCCGGCGCCGTGCGCACTCCAAGATTGTTGACGACCGTGGGATCAATTTTCACCGTGCCGGGCGTCGCGTCTACTTCATCAGCATAAACCGGGACGAGATCCATTCCCATGGGCGACTTGCCAGGCTCGTCACGCCGGTAGTTCGGATCCATAGGTGCTACCCAATATAAAATTTCGCGCTCCGTAGTGTCGGTTACGCTCGGCGTCAGATCACCGCCAACGGAGAACCACCGACCGATTCCGATCCCGAGTAGCAAAGCGACGGACACAACGACAGCCACGGTGATTTGTTTTCTCATCGGGGTAATCCTCCGAGGTTTGCGAGGACGGCATAGCTCTGCGCGCGCTCGACTTGCAGACGAACATGATCAAGACGGGTGTTCAGATCGTCGATGAAACCGCGCATGACATCAGCGAAGTCGCCGGCCTCGCTTTGGTACGCAAGCAGCGCGGCCTGTGCATGGCTCGCAGAAAGACCCAGTATCGACGTCTCGTAGAGCACAACTCGCAGACTAATGTCCTGCCAAAGCGCGTACTCGGCATCGAGCTGGCTCGATAGCCGTCGCAGCAGGTCATGCCTCTCAAATTCCGCTGCGCTGCGTTCGCTGAGTGCGGCCGCCAGCGATCGATCCTGTCGGTTCTTCCGAAACAACGGCATGTCCATCGTTACAGAAACGCTGACAAAATCTGAACGTGGTTCGCCGTTCGCCAGCTCGCCTTCACGATAGCCGTAACCCAGGTCGAGAGCCCAGCCAGGCTTCTTGCGCTCTTCGGCGACATGGACACCCGCGCTACTCGCCGCGACCCGAGCATCCGCGGCGAGTACCGCCGGATGAGACGACAGGCTGGCGCGCAACGACTCGCGCGCGGGTAACCGATCCCACATTGGCAGCTTCGCCGCAACCGGGCGACGCGCATCCGCCCCGAGCCATTCCGACAACGCCGCTACTGCCTGCGCATGCCGTCTGTCAATCTCAATAAGCCGATCGTCCAGACGTCGCAGTTCGAGCTCGGCCCGCAGAACGTCCTGCTGGGTCTTGCGCCCAACCGAATACAGCGATCGCGAAATCTCGGCAAGATCCATGAAGAACGGCCGCGATTCGGTAACAACGTCGTGAGCGTGTTGCCAGTAGTACGTCTCGAGCCAGGCATTGCGTACACGCGTCAATACGTCCCGCGATCGCGCTGCAGCGTTCTGGTTCATCTCGAGCGCGAGCGACTCGTATCGCTGGAGGCTGAACTCGCGTGACTTGCCGGATGGAAAGCTCTGCCTGAAACCCAGCTGCGCCTGCGTCATTGCTTCGGTAGAGAATCCGCCCGAGCTGATCGGGTAGTTCGCAAGACCAATACGCATCGTCGGGTCGGGCAGCTGGCCTGCGACGACCGCGCGTTCTCCGAGCGCGGCGGCGCGTGCCAGAAATGCTGCGTGGCCGGGCTCGCCAGCGAGCGCCCGATCTTCAGCCTCGGCCAGCGTCAGCGGTACGTCGTGCTGTGCCTGCGCGCTAGCAGCGAGCAGCAGCGCCAGCGCGAATATGTGTGAGGGCGTGCGCCCACGGAAAAACATCATCGAACAATCTCCTTCGTCAGGAACCGGTTAAGAACGGCTTACAACGAAGAGATCGCTATTTCAGATACACGCAGTTGAGAACGTAAAGAGGTGGCGGAGCGCCGGCCTGCACCGCTGAGTCGCGTGAGGGGGCCGACGTCTCGTGGCGTCGATGGGTTGCTACATCGAGCTCGTGTGGAGCAACTGCAATGAGTGAATCGGCGGGCGCATCCTTGAGTTTGGATTGACTCCCACGTGAATCGTGATTCCAGTGATCATCGATGTTGCAGTCGGATGCGCCGTCGGCACACGGCATATTCGCATCCATACTGCCGTGCATATCGCCGTGTTCATGCGTCGCTGCGGGAGGACAGTGCGGACAATCGTGGTCCTCGGCCTCATACGCCATCGCACAGGGCTGCACCGCGAGATTCAGCCACACCGCCACGAACAGGCCCAGGGCGCGTCTGCCCCAGTATTGCTGCCGCATTCTGTTGTTGGCCAGGTAACTCAAGTGCTTGTCTCCACAACGATTTTGCATTGTCGCGCAATCGCAATGCCGAGGCTATTGCCAACAGTACCTACGCGTCAAGTGCAGAAGTCGCGGATCAGGCCTGGACTCCGCGCGGCAGCATGTTCGCAGCCCGGTAGATCGCATCGATAATCGCCATATTGGCGACGGCGTCCGCGCCCCCGGTCAACGGCTGGGCATCGTCGGCGAGCACAGCAAGGACGTGCCGTAGCTGATGGTGATAGGTCGTCTCACCCGGTATCTCCTCACTACGCTTACCGTGCGCAGATTCCACAATGAGTTCGTGGCCGCCGTGCGGCGATACCGGGTTAATAACGGTCAACGTGCCTTTGTCGCCTGCAACGATTAGCTGCGCGCGCCGCTTTGACGGCAGGTCCTCTGCCATCGAGCAGCTGAGCTCCGCCTTTACGCCACCTGCAAACTCGAGAACGGCATCCATCGCAACGTCAACACCGGCACGTTCCTGTCTCGCGCTGGCCGAGATCACGGTTGGCTCGGACTGCATCACGGCACGAACCCAATGAACCGGATAGCAGCCAAGATCCATCAGCGCTCCGCCACCCAGCCCGAGTTCGTGCCGTAGCTCTCCGGGTCGATACGGAATCCGAACGTTGAAGACGGCGCTCAGATGCTGAACGTCACCAATTTCACCCGACGTAATGATCTGCAGGACGCGGCCAAACAGCGGATGAAAGCGGTAATGAAAGGCCTCGATCAGCGTCCGCCCGTATTCGGCTGCTTTCGCGATCATTCGCTTTGCCTGTTCGGCATTGAGCGCGAACGGCTTTTCGCAGAGCACGTCTTTGCCATTCGCCATCGCCGCGATCGACCATTCCATGTGCTGGCTTGGCGGAAGTCCGTTGTAAACGAGATCGACGTCGTCGCTTGCGACCAGGGCCGCGTAATCTGCCACGACGTGTGCGATGCCGTGTTCTGCCGCATAAGCCGCAGCGCGTTCGGCATCCCTGGCAGCAACGGCGCTTACATCGACCCCGTCAATCTCCGCTGCCGGCTTGATGATGGCCGGCACGGCGATCTTCGATGCCCCCAGTAGTCCGATTCTGATTACGTCACCAGTCATTGTCGCTGTTATTCAGTTCCCCATTTGGTCTCGACGTTGATCCCGATTTTCTTCAGGAACATGGACGGCAGAATACCACCTGCGGATATGATGACCGCATCGTTCTTCAGTTGACCAATTTTTTCCCCGACTGCGATAACAACCGAGTCCGGGCGAATCTCTTTGACGTTCGAATTGAGCAGTACCCGCAGCCTGCCGTCGCTACGCATAGCTTCAACCTTGTCACGATTCTTCGGCTTTGCTCGGCTGAATGCAGCCGACCGATAGGACAAGGTCACAATCGTGCCCAGCTCTTCGGCGATACTCGTCGCGGCTTCCAGCGCGCTGTCACCGCCGCCGACGACCAATACGTTCAGGTTCTGATACTGCTCAGGGTCGATCAGCCGATAAGTCACTTTGGGCAAGTCCTCGCCCGGAACACCGAGTTGCCGTGGCGAACCTCGCCGCCCGATCGCGATCAATACCGCACGCGTGTCATATGTTGTCTTGTCGGTCGTCACGACGTACCCGGAGCCACTGGCTGCCGGCTCAATGGCGTCAACGCGCTCGTCGTAGTTGATTTTGACAGCGGTGTCGTTCTCGACTTTTTTCCAGAAATCGATCAGTTCTTCTTTCTGCACTTCCCTGAACTTCATTTTGCCCACTATTGGAAGTTCCGCTGGCTGTGTCATGACAAGCTTGCGCCGCGGAAAGTGGGCGACGGTGCCGCCGAGTTCTTCCTGTTCGACGGTTACGGATTTCAGGTTGGCCGCCTTGGCGGCCAACGTCGCGGCAAAGCCGGCCGGCCCGGCGCCTATGATGACCAGGTCGTGTTGATTGTTGTGCCCGGTCTTGAGCAACTTGATGATCGACTCCATCGCCTGCCGGCCCTGTTCGATCGCATTGCGGATCAAGCCCATGCCGCCCAGTTCGCCCGCGATAAATATGCCGGGCACATCCGTTTCGAAATTCGGTTTCACGACAGGAATGTCGATGCCGCGGGTCGAGGTGCCAAATACGAGCGTGATCGCACCTACCGGACAGGCTGTTTTGCAGGCGCCGTGGCCGATGCAGTCAGACGGACCGACTAGCCAGGCTTTTTTACCGATCATTCCGAGGACCGCATGGGCGTCCTGTTCCGGGCAGGCCTCAACACAGGATTTGCAGCCGATGCAAATCCTCGGGTCGATATCCGGGTGCAGCGTGGGCGGCTCCAGCATGCCCGCTTCGGTTGCTGCCTTGAGCGCTGCAAAACTCTCGCGTTCGAGGCGTTTGTGGCGACTCCAGTACCAGATCACGATCACGAGGACCGGAATTAAATACAGATAAGTAAGAAGAGTCCCTTGCATCCGGGCTCGCTCGACAATGGCAGGCGAAAAAGCATAACCCGGAACGCTCGGTGCATATCGGGAATGGCTCTCATTACCTGGCTTATGTCGAGAAAAGCGGCGTAGCGTTACTCCGGCAAACAGGTAGCGGTCTCATTACAAACTCGTTTGTCGCAATTCCGAGACAGGCTACTGTTTTTTCTTCCTTGATTTTGTGACGCAGTGGAACCAAAACCCGTTCTGTAACGTGTATCAATATGGACCGGAATGCGCCGAGCACTCCGACACCAATTTCATCGAAGAGGCCGGAGAAGCCATGTCATTCCTGTTCTGGAGTCTAGCCCTATTAATGGTCGCAACAGCGACTGCGATCGTCGTTGTTCCGCTCGAGAGCGCCAAACCGTTGCTTGCCAATCCAGCCGCCCTTATCGCCGTGTGCGTCCCGCTGAGTGCGGTGGCGCTTTACGCATTGCTCGGGTCACCGCAAGCGATGACGGCCGAGTCGAGACAAGCAACACAGAATCCGCACGAAAACGCTTCGCCGGACAGTGCCGAGACCGCACGCTCATACGGATCCGTCGCAAGCCTTGTCGATGGCCTTCGTGAGAAACTGGAAGAGAACTCTGAGGACGCCGGCGGCTGGTTGTTACTCGCAAAATCGTATCAACACCTCGGCCGCGATGCCGAAGCTCTGGACGCTTACAGCCACGCGCAGGCCCTGGGTAAAACCGACGTAACTCTCGACGCAAGCTTGCTGGGCCCGTCGCTGGCATCGCAGACGAACGTAACCGATTCGGGACCGGCTTTGCGCGGACGCGCCTCACTGTCTCGGGCGGCGGCGGCCCTGGTTCAACCCGGGGACACGGTATTCATTTTCGCCAAGGAATCGACACAGGACCGGCTGCCGGTTGTTGCGCTAAGAAAAACCGTCGCGGACCTGCCAATCGATTTCGCGCTGACGGACAAGGAAATGATGGTTCCCGGCACGCATCTTGCGGACTTCGGTGAGCTGTTTATCACAGCACGAGTATCGCGCTCCGGAAACGCGTCCGACAACAGTCAAGGGCTCGAGGCCTGGAGTCCGCCCGTCTCGCCCGCAGCTGGCGAGGAGATCAACCTGATCATTGACGTGGCTTCGCGGTCAGCGGGTGACAGTGATGAATGAGATTGCTCTCGAGCGGGTTTTCGCATCCGGCGGTTTCCGGACACGACTCTTCGGCACCCGAGAGACCCGCCAAAGCAGTACTTTTTACGGCTACTCGCTGACCCTGATCGCACTCGGTGCGGGCTGGTTACTGCGCGGCTATAACCTGATCGATCCGAAAGAGGGGCTCGGGTACTGGCTCGGCATCATCGGTGGTTCGATGATGCTGGTTCTCATCCTGTATCCGCTACGCAAAAGAGTACGGGCGCTACGTTTTCTCGGCAGAACAACGCACTGGTTTCGGCTACACATGGTTCTTGGTGTCCTAGGGCCGGTTCTTGTCCTGTACCACAGCAACTTCAATCTCGGCTCGTTCAACAGCCGGGTTGCCTTGTATTGCATGTTGATGGTCGCGGGCAGCGGCGTTATCGGCAAGTATCTGTACGCGCATATTTGCAACGGCCTGTACGGCGGCAAGTCGAGCCTTAAGGATCTGCGCAACGATCTTCGCCAGTCGCTCGAAAAAAGTCACGGCCTTGCGACGCTGCTGCCGCAACTCACAACCAGGCTCGAGGCACTTGCTGCCGAGGCTCAGGGATGCAGCATTACCGGGTCGCTTGGCCTGCGTGCGAGCTTGTCCTGGTCGCTAAGGAAATACGTGATGTGGATTTCCTTGTCGCGAGCTGCGCGTGCGGAATTAAGGGCGCGCGCCGCCGCCTCGCCGACTGTCGCCCGAGATTTCCAAAGGTTAAGAAAGGCAAGCGCTGTCTACATCAAGAATTTCGTGCGCCTGACAACCCGCATCGCTCAGTTCACGCTGTTCGAGCGACTGTCGTCCCTGTGGCATGTGCTGCACATGCCGCTGTTTTTCATGATGGTGATATCAGCCTTGCTGCACGTGCTGGCTGTTCACATGTACTAACCGAAGACAACAGTTCAACTGCAATGATCGGAAGACCAATCGGATATGCGGGAATTCTGATGATGTTAGCCTGCTTCACCAGCCAGACCGCTGCGGCTCAGACCGTTGAGTCGCTGGTAATGCCCGGCCCGGTTATCAAAGGGCATGCCGACGTCGAAGCCGAATGCGCCGCGTGCCATAAGCGGTTTGATCGCTCGGCGCAGAATGGGCTTTGTCTCGAATGCCACGAGGACGTGGCGGCTGATGCGGATGCCGGTACAGGCTTTCACGGCAGGTCGGCCGATGTTGGTGACAGCACCTGCGCGACATGCCACACCGAACACAAGGGCCGCAACGCTAACATCCTGGGGCTCGACGAAACGACCTTTGACCATGCCTTCACGGATTTCGAGCTGGTGGGCAAGCATCTCGAAGCAGAGTGTGCCGGCTGCCACGAAGCCGATGACAAACGTCGCAATGCGCCCGGCGAATGCGTCGACTGTCACCGCGAAGACGATGTGCACGAAGGCAATCTCGGCACCGAGTGCGCGGACTGTCACAACCCGACCGACTGGACCGACTCCACTTTCGACCATGACACGACGGACTTCCCGCTGGTTGGCAAGCATCGTGACGTGGAATGCAGGGACTGCCACGAAGACCAGGCGCATCAGGATACGCCGATGGACTGCGTCAGTTGCCACGCTGAAGACGATGCCCACGACGGCCGCAGCGGGGAAAATTGCGAGACCTGCCACAATCCGAGCGATTGGACCGACACGAGTTTCGACCATGCGAAGAACACGGACTTCCCGCTCGAAGGCAAACACGCACAACTGACCTGCAACGACTGTCACAGCGAAGACCCGTGGGACGACGTTGACATGGACATGGAATGCGTCGCCTGCCATCTCGAAGACGATGATCACGAGGGTCATAACGGGACCGAATGCGGAGAATGCCACACGAATGAAGCGTGGACGGAGCGCCATTTCGATCACGACAAAAGTACGGACTTCATCCTCAATGGCGCCCATGAGGAGGCGGCGTGTAACGACTGCCATGTCGAACCAATTTTCGAAACATCACCTGGCACGGCGTGCTCGTCCTGCCACCTTGAAGATCAGGTTCATGACGGACAACTCGGCGAGCGATGCAACGATTGCCATAACGAGACGGTCTGGAAGGATGCGCCGTTTTTCGATCATGATCTCAGCAGCTTTCCGTTACTGGGTGCGCACGACAATAATGAGTGCGACGCCTGCCACGAAACCCAACTGTTCGCCGACACGGCCAGTGAGTGCTTTGCTTGTCATCGTGACGACGATTCGCACAAAGGCGCTTTCGAAGATCAGTGCCAGTCATGCCATAACCCGGTCGCGTGGGACCTGTGGCTGTTCGATCACAACACGCAAACGGACTTTGCGCTCGAGGGCGGCCACCTCGACGTTGCGTGTAACGATTGCCATCGCAGCTCCCTGGCTACCATGCGCACAACCGGCGACCACTGTGGCGACTGCCATCGGCCGGACGACATTCACGACGGAGAATTCGGAGCCAACTGTGGACGGTGCCACAGCGACAGCTCCTTCACGGAAGTGAGGTCACTGCAATGACGAACAAAGCTCTGACATCCCGAATCCGAAACCTGGTTTTGACATCGCTCGGTGTATTTGGGCTGCTTGCCTCCGGCGGCGCCCCGGCACAGTCGGTATTCGACCACTTCAGCACTGGCTTTGAGCTCGACGGCGGACATGAAAACCTGACCTGCGAAGGCTGCCACGTCGGCGGCTCCTTCGGCCCGACTGATTCAGCGTGCAGCAGCTGCCATTCGCAAAGTGGCCTCGTACGGGCATCGTCGAAACCGGCCAGCCACGTTGCGACAACGGGTCAATGCTCCGACTGTCACATTACGGCGAACTGGACCGTAATTACATTTGTCGACCACTCGTCCCTGACTGGCAGCTGCATCAGTTGCCACGATGGCGCCCAGGCGACCGGCAAAACACCGAATCACATTTCGTCGGGCGATCAGTGCGACGACTGTCACACGACGGCAGCGTGGCTGCCGGCAAACTTCGATCACTCGGGTATCGCCGGCAACTGTGCAAGCTGCCACAACGGCGTCACGGCCACCGGCAAGAGTCCCGCACACATTCAAACGAGCAGCGTCTGTGAGGACTGCCACAACACAGCAACGTTTCAGCCGGCAGTCACAGTCGACCACACGCAGGTCCTGGGCGCTTGCGGTTCCTGCCACGACGGCGTCACGGCGACCGGCAAGCATCCAACGCATATCACGAGCGGCAACAACTGCGATGACTGCCATGCGACAACAGGGTGGCTGCCGGCAAACTTCGACCACGTAAACATCACGGGCAACTGCGTTAGCTGCCATAACGGCACCGAAGCCACCGGCAAGACGCCGAATCACATACAGACGAGCAACGTCTGCGAAGACTGCCACAACCCGAACGTGTGGACGCCGACGTTCAGTGTCGACCATACCCAGGTGATTGGCACCTGCGGCTCCTGCCATGACGGCGTCACGGCAATCGGCAAACACCCGACGCACATTTCGAGCGGCAACAATTGTGAAGATTGTCATGCGACCGCTGGCTGGCTGCCCGCGAATTTCAATCACACGAACATCACAAACAATTGTAGCAATTGTCACAACGGCACGGACGCTACGGGCAAGCCTCAGTCGCACATCCAGACGAGCAACGTCTGTGAAGACTGCCACAGCACCACCGTATTTGCGCCGGTCAACACCGTGGATCACACACAGGTCATCGGTGCCTGCGGCTCATGCCACGACGGCGTCACGGCAACCGGCAAGAACCCGACCCACATCACGAGCGGCAATACCTGCGACGACTGTCATGCGACGACAGCGTGGCTGCCCGCGAATTTCGATCATGTCAATATCACGGGCAACTGCATCGACTGCCACAACGGGGTGGATGCGACGGGCAAAACGCCAACGCATATTCAGACCAGCAACGTCTGCGAAGACTGCCACACCACCAATGTGTTTATGCCCGTATTTACCGTTGACCACACGCAAGTCATCGGCGTCTGCAGTTCCTGTCATGACGGCGTCACGGCCACTGGCAAGCACCCGACGCACATTTCGAGCGGCAATACCTGTGATGATTGCCACACCACGATTGCCTGGCGGCCGGCAACCTTCGACCACATCGGCATTTCGGGCAACTGTGTCAGTTGCCACAATGGCACCGAAGCGACCGGCAAGACGCTGACACACATACAGACCACCAATGTCTGTGAGGACTGCCACAACACGACGGTGTGGATGCCTGCAATCACTGTCGATCACACACAGGTCATCGGCGCTTGCGGTTCCTGTCATGACGGCATCACGGCGACTGGCAAGCACCCGACGCACATTACGAGTGGTAACACCTGCGATGACTGTCACTCAACCACAGGCTGGCTGCCCGCGAACTTCGACCATGTCAACATCACGGGCAACTGCTTCAGCTGCCACAACGGCACCGAAGCGACAGGCAAAGGCCCGACGCACGTGCAGACGACGAACGTCTGCGAGGATTGCCATACCAGCAATGTGTGGGCGCCTGTGTTTACCGTCGACCACACGCAGGTGCTGGGCGCCTGCGGCTCCTGTCATGACGGTGTCACCGCGACCGGCAAACACCCGACACACATCAGCAGTGGCATTAACTGTGACGACTGCCACTCGACGACAGGCTGGTTGCCCGCCAACTTCGACCACGTGAACATCACCGGCAATTGCTTCAGCTGTCATAACGGCGTGGATGCCACAGGCAAGGACCCGACGCATATTCAGACCAGCACCGTTTGCGAAGACTGCCATAACTCGAACGTATGGGTGCCGGTATTTACTGTCGACCATACCCAGGTCATCGGTGCCTGCGGTTCCTGTCATGACGGCGTCACAGCAACCGGCAAACACCCGACTCACGTCACGAGCGGCAACAACTGTGACGACTGCCACACGACGATCGCCTGGACACCCGCGAACTTCGACCACGTCAATATCGTGGACAATTGCTTTAGCTGTCACAACGGCACGCAAGCAACGGGCAAGGGCCCGCTGCATGTTCTGACGACCAACGTGTGCGAAGACTGCCACAGCCCGACCGTGTGGGTGCCTGTGACGACAGTAGATCATAACCAGGTCCTCGGATCCTGTTCGTCCTGTCACAACGGCACGACAGCAACGGGCCAGAATTCAGGTCACTTCAACACCGGGCAGGACTGCGGCCTGTGCCACGACCCGATCGCCTGGACACCGGCCGACTATCGTCATACAGGCCTGCCGTATGAGCCGCAGGATCACCGCGCCAATCTGGCGTGTACCGCATGCCATCAGTCGAATTCGGAGATCGTCAACTGGCGGTTCCCGGCATTCCAGCCTGACTGTGCGGGTTGTCATGCCGGCGACTACAGATCGGGGCCGCACAAGAAGTATGGCGATACCAATTATACGGCCAGCGAGTTGCGCGACTGCTCGGGCGCCTGCCATGTCTATACGAATTCTTCGATGACGACGATTCAGAACAGACGGAGCGGTCCCGAGCATCGCATCTCCGGTGGTGATTTTTGACCGGTATCAAACGACAATTTCATCGTTGGACTACCGCCACCGGTGTCGTTTTTCTGTCTGCGGCGGTGTCGGCTGGACCCGGGTTCATCGACAGCTCCAGGGTCTCCGGCGATGCGTCCGGTGCAAAAATCGAAGTCGCGTTCAACTGCAAAGCGCAGTACCTGCGGCACGAGCCGGAGGGCGGTGGCGATCATCTGCGCATCTACCTCGATCCGACCAGCATCTGCAACGGCGTGTCCCCACTCGTCGCCAATTCGCGCTCAATATTGCGCCCGCTCAATGCCGACCTGGCGCAACTGGCTGACCTGGAGTACGAAGGTAACTCAGCCGCGGAACCAGTGCTGACCTTCCATTTCACCCGGCCGGTCACATTCACCGTGGACGCATCGAATGTCGCTTTCAATATTGTCGTCAATGTACAGGCGTCGGCAGGGCAAACCGCGCCGCCACAAACCAAACCGGATGTAGAACATCGGCAAGTCGCGCGGCCGAAACCCGAATCGCCGGAATATGTGATCAACCTCGCGTCCTTTCAGAGAATACCGACCACTGCCGATGCGCTCGGCCTGCAACCGGCAGCAAATCAGCGCATCGTCTATTCGGAAGCGGAGGTAGGTGGTGCCACCTGGTATCGCCTGCAGCTCGGCAATTTCGATGACGCGGACGCCGCCCTGAGTACCCTCGAAGAACTCAAACCGGACTTTCCGGGCGCCTGGATAGACAAATTTGATGCAGGCGGCGCATCAACCGAATTGTTCGTCAGTACCGAAGACGCGGAGATCGACGTGGTCGGTCAGCCTGCCAGCTCGGGTGATTCGAAAGTCGACGCACTGATGGACGAGGCCCGTAAACTGATGGTGGCCGGCGATGTTGCACGTGCCATTCAGGTTTACACGAAAGTCCTGCAGCTGCCGAATCATTCACGTAAACCCGAAGCGCAGGAATATCTCGCTCTGGCGCGGGAGAAAAAAGGGCAGATGGCGCACGCGAAAGCCGAGTACGAGCGCTACCTTGCGCTGTATCCGAACACCGAAGGTGCCGGCCGCGTGAGTCAGCGACTCGCCGCGATCCTCGCAACCGGCCGGCAGCTCAATGGCTCTGTCGGCACAATCAATGCCGGCGGCAGCAAACAGCGTATCGAACCCAGTAAGTGGAAAATGCAGAGCTACGTCTCGCAATACTACCGACGTGACTCCAACCAACAGAACGATGAGAACGAGATCGTGAGCCAGTCGGCGCTCTACTCCGATGTAAATTTCGACGCACGGCGACGCGGCGAGCGCTTCGACTTCAGCAGCCGACTGTCGGCCGGCTACCGCAACGACTTTCTCGATGAAGGCGAGGGGACCGGCAACCAGGCGCGGGTATCCTATGCATATGCCGACCTGGCAGACGCCAAATCCGGCTTGCGTGGGCGCATTGGCCGCCAGACCAGGAACACAGGCGGTGTTTTGGGGCGCTTCGACGGACTCAATCTCAGCTATAAGGCGACCGAACGTATTCTGGTCGACGCGGTTTTCGGCAAGCCCGCGTATTCGGCCACTGACGGAGTGGATTCCGAACGCTCTTTTTATGGTGCGAGCGTGAACTACGGCCCGATCCTCGGCGAGCTCGAGCTCGGGGCTTTTTTCATTCAGCAGGACATCGAAGGCGTTGATGACCGTCAGGCGGTCGGCGCCGAGTTCCGTTATTTCGGGGAGAACCAGAGTGTCTGGGGGCTAGTCGATTACGACACGCTTTACGATGAGCTGGGCAGTGCCTTTTTGCAGGCGAACTGGCGCTTCGCCAACCGTTTGTCACTGTATGGATCCTACGACCGCCGCCATAGCCCGTTTCTGAGCACTGGCAACGGCCTGATCGGCCAGCCAGTCGAAACGTTTTCGGACCTACTCGAGATATATCCCGAGGAAGAAATACGCCAGTTCAGTATTGACCGCAGCCCCCTCAGTACGACCTACACCCTCGGCATGTCACATTCGCTGTCACCCAAAGTGCAAATCAATGCCGATATCAACGAGACGTCGGTTGACGCAACGCCGGAGTCAGGCGGTGTGCCGGGGATGCCAGCGACGACATTCAGGTATTTCGCGACGAGCATCGTGGCCAGCAGCTTGCTCAAAGAAGGCGACGTGTCGATATTTGGCATTCGCTATTCCGACTCCGATACGTCCAGGGTCATGACCCTGACGCTAGATAGCCGCTTCCCGTTTGGCAAGACATGGCGAGTCAATCCACGACTGCGCGTCGATAGGCGCGAAGGTCTGGCTGATTCGAGTTACGAATGGCTTTACACGCCCGGCATTCGAATTCAGTATCGTCGCAGTCAGCGTTTCCGTGTTGAGCTCGAAGCCGGCAAGCAGTTCGCGCAGCGAGAATCGGTCGCTGCTGATTCAGACCGGGAATCATTTTTCTTCAATATCGGATATCAGGTGTTCTTCTGATGACAAAACCGAAATTGACTTCGGAGCTTTGCAAAGTGCTGTCCACGGCAGTTGCCTTCCTGCTGCTGGCATCCTGCTCCTCGAGCGGTTCGTTGCTGCCCAGCAAATTGGATCCGCTAACTGCCGTGACGATCACATATAGCAAAGCGCCGCTCGTCTTCTACCGCAACGAATCGGGACGCGCCGCCCATGCGCGCGACTATGTTCACCTGGGCCCGCTCGAGGTGAACCGTTCCGGAACCTACAGTTATTACCTCTGGCTTGGTATCTGGAACACGATGCAGGATGCCAGGGGCGATGAGCCCCGCGACGGCTTCGATGCCATTGTCGTATTTGCGGACGGAGAACCGCTGCCCCTTGAGATCGCGGGCTGGACGCCGGCAGCGATCGGGGCCAGCGAGCATGCTTACATGAAGCCGGTTGCATCGGCCGCAGACGCTTATTACGCGGTTACGGTGGATCAGCTGCGAATGATCGCGGAGGCCACGGACCTGCGGGTTCAGTCAACCGGACCGCAAGGGAAATCGTACGAGCCCTGGGACAGCCAGGCCAGTGCAAAAGCCAGCCTAACAGCGTTTCTCAGCGCCTCGGTTTACTAGCGCCAGGAAGGCCCCCGCATTCAGAGCTTACCGAGTTCGTCGGCTGCCAGCCCTGCAATCCCCAACGACTCCGGCGTGCGCAACGCCTCACCCGCGTAATCGCGATGCATCAGCACCGAGGTGACTTGAATAATCGCATTCATGGTTGGCGTTTCGACCCCGACCTGTTTCGCAAGATTGGACATGAAAACCAGGCCGTAGCCGACGTCCTCATTGAGATAACGGTGATCCAGCTGCGGCTGTGCGCCGATGCCCAGGAAGCCCGGCGCTTTGCGGTAGCCGGCGCCATAGTTGGCGGCCAGCATGTAGCCCTGGCGCAGGCCCATCTCCGGATCGGGAAGAATCGTGAGGCCCAGTTTCCTGCCGATAGCGATCCGCTCGTTATCCAGCGCTTCGATCAGGCGGCCCGTGGCATCGCTGACCCCTTCCTCATAAAACAGGAAATCCACGCCTGCCGTATCGATGCGTGCCGCGTTAGCGAGCGTAACGGCAGGATGAATAATCGGGTTCGCATTCTGCAGACTGGTCTGCATAACGCTTTGTGCCGGCTCCATGCTCGGATACACGTCAGCAATGAGTTTCAATATGTCATCAGTGTGGCTGCCCGGCAGAGCCGCCAGCAGATTACCGGCCTTGAGTTTCAGAAACACGTGGACGCGACCGGGCTCGGTCAGGCGCACCGCATAGTGCAGCGTTGAGGTCTCCGCAACGCGAATGGATGCGTCATCGACGGCCAGCCCGGCAGCACGCTTGAACGCCAGCGCGCCGCCGCAGGAACTCGGGGTTACGATGACGGTTTGGCCCGAACTGAGTTTGCCGGCTACCGCCTCGCCGAAGGGCCCGGTGCTGTAAGCAGGACCAACCACGTAGACGAGTTCGGCGCCCTGCAGCGCTTCGTCGATGTCATGGCCCGCATAGGCTATGTCGCCAAACCCGGAGATATCGCCTTCGGCGTTGATGCCGCCCTGATCGGCGACCGTCGCGATGTTGTCGGGAAACTGTGCAAAGTCGAACAGCCTGACTTCATGTCTGTGCAAGGCACAGTCGAACGCCATCGCCGTGCCGCCAGCCCCTGCTCCCAATACCGTTATCTTCATTCCCGACTCCAGGTGTTTTGTGGCTTGCAATGCGCTCGATCCCGCTTTTTATTGCTTGCAAGCATGATAACCGGTCAAATGTTACAAGGGTGCATTCAATCCTTACATACGTAGTTCAAACGGTAATCTGACGTGAAATTTCTGAAATGGGCAGCGCTGATTGTGATTGTTGTCGCAGTCATTGCGGCCGTCGTTCAGGTGCGCCGTGATGCCATCGCGCGGGGCATCGCGAACTCCATTCTCAGCGAGCAAGGCATCGTCGTTACCGATCTGTCGGTCGACAGCCTGACACCCAACCGACTGGTACTGTCCAGACTAGTGGTCGAAAGCGAAGGCGGGACGCGGTACGAAATACTGGGGCTGACGCTGCCTCTGGGAAAGAACGGGACCCGGATCAGGCGATTTTCGGCCGCGGGCCTCATCGTAACGTACGTGCACGCGCAAGATACGCCATCCATGCTCAGCAGGAGGTTGCAGACAGTGCTCGATGTGCCGCTCAGCCGCCCTGGCCTGGACGCATCGGTTGCGACGGTATCCCTGCCCAACCTCCCTGAACTGACCAACGTTAGCTGGGCAACGTCAGAAACAGGACAGGAGCTGTCTTTTGCGGTCGATAACATATCGGTCGACGTCGCCGTTCAGCGCCAGAACGAAGTGAAACACATGGTATCGATCGGCGCGACAGGCAACGGTGGCAAAACCGTGCTGTCTGCCGACATCTCGTTAATGCGGAATGACGAGCGTTACAGCGCGCGCGGCCCGGCCAGAATCAGCATTAACGCATGGCTTCCGGTCATGGACTCCCTCGACCTGCTGCCGGCCGGGCTCGAAAGCCTCAACGCGGAGATGCAGGGGCCGATCGGACTTCTGTTCGATGAAGGTGAAGCCGGTCGCGTTGTTTTCGAAGCGCAGTTCGGTTTGGTCGATGCACTGTCGACAACATATCGTTCGGCGGGCGGCGCGTTGTCCGACGTGCAGGTTACCGCCGTCGACGAGCTCGGCCTGTTCATCGATTACCCATCGTTTGCCTGGGTCGCACGGGCTGGCGCGATGCAGACTGTTCTCACAACCGACGACCTTGTAGGTATCCCGACTCTTATTAATGACCTTGAGTGCCGGAACGGCGCTCGGTGCACGCTGCGGGCTGTCGTCGATGCACAACGCGTCCCATGGAACGGCTATGATTTCAGGACAGTCAGACTCTCGCTGCCGATCACTGTCGATTTCGATGCAGCAACCCGCATCAACATCGCCGAGGGAGCGACAGGAATATTCACCGGCGTACGCACATCGGATCTCTCGGCAGAAACCATTAGCACCGTCTCTTTTTCCGGCACAGAGCTGATTGTCGAAGACGATTCCTGGCACTGCCGTATCGGTAAACTGAAGCTCGCTGTCAAAGGTTTCGAGAGCGGCGAAGACCTCGTTGCCTCGTTTCCGATTACGTTCAGCGATCTCGACATACGGGATAGCGCGCAAACTGTCGATACCCGGCTCTCGGCCCCGCCGATCGACGATGCGGCCTGGGGCGGCATGGCCATCTTGCTGCCGGGCGCAGAGGGAACCGCAATGATCCGTGATGAGCGGCTCACTTCGTCATTGAAATTGAAGGGCCGCAAGGGCGCGGTCTCTGCAAGCGCTGACGTAATGTTCGACCTGTCGAACAACGCAGGGTCTATCGCGGTGAATGACACACTCGTATCGTTCGATAAAGCCGCCTTGTCCGAGCTGGCGCCGGGTTGGCCTTACCCTCTCGACATCGTCAGTGGCAATTGGAGCGCTGACATGGATATCGACTGGGAAACGAACAACGATGTCACGCGGTACGGCGGCATTATGAGTTTTGAACTGGATACGCTTGCAGGCAGGTACAACGACATCGGTTTTGTCGGCCTGAGCACAAACGTCTCCGCGAAAATGAATCCAGCCGGCGGTATCGACGTTTCACCTTCGTCACTCGCTGTTCGCCTGGTGGACATTGGACTGCCGCTCGAAAACATCACCGTCAACTACACCATAGACCCCGGCAAGCAAACGGTGCTGGCAGAAGATTTGTCCTTCGCCGCTCTCGGCGGCAGGTTTATCGCAGCGCCATTCGAGTACTCAGCCAGCGCAGCAACCAACGTCATCTCGCTGCAGGCCCAGTCTGTTCAGCTGCAGTTAATGGTCAATCTCCTAGGATCAGAACGCATTGAGATGAGCGGTGCGATTTCCGGGGATCTGCCTGTGACGATTGGCGAAACAAACATTACCATTACTGACGGCCGGCTGCGAAGCGACCCGCCGGGCGGCGTGATCCGCTATAAAGGCGATGACGACGCGCTGAAGGCAGCGGTTCCGGACGGTCGATTGAGCTTTGTCACCCGGGCGCTCGGCAACTTCAGATTCGACTCGTTGACGTCAGGCGTTGACTACAACGACGCCGGCGACCTGGCGCTAAAAATGCGCCTGGCGGGAATTAACCCGGACATGGATGCCACACAGCCGATCATTCTCAATCTGTCGGTCGAAAATAACATTCCACAACTGCTGCGAAGCTTGCAGGCAACCCGCTCAATTGAGGATATACTGGAAAGACAAGCGGCAAAAAAGGCCCACTAAAGCCCATGAAGACACTACTTTTATACTTGCTGGCATTTAGCGTGATTGGCGGCTGCTCACCAACGGTAAAACTCGAGGCACCGAAAGAGCCAATCGAAATCAACCTGAACGTCAAGATCGAACACAACATTCGTGTGCAGGTCGATAAAGAGCTTGAAAGTCTGTTCGACGAAGACAGCGATCTATTCTGAGGCTAAGTTCATGAAAAAGATTCTTACGGCAACCGTACTTGTACTCTTTATGCAGACTGCCTGGGCTATCGACCTGGACGACGCCAAGGCCCAGGGCCTCGTTGGTGAAGCCAGATCCGGTTACCTCGAAGCCGTGCAGCAACCCGCCAGTAGCGAGGTCGAAGCGCTGATTGCGAGCGTCAATGCCAAGCGCAAAGCCGAGTTCGAAAGGACAGCGAACAAGACGAATACGACGCTCCCACAGGTGAGTAATCGTTTTTACGAACTCGCCGTGCAGAGAACCATTCCAGGGAACTATTATCAGGACCAGGATGGTCACTGGGTCACGAAATAGTCCCAGCCGCTACGGCAGATGCCCGACCTTGACGTAGATCAGCGCACCCTCGTCCAGGGCATTCAGGCGCAATTTTTGCTCGCGACAGGATTGCTGAACACCAGAACCCCGTCTTCTACCGGCGCATCGCGAAACATTTTCTTGTCGCGGACATAATCTTGCGGGTTCGTCCACGGCGCGTGGTCACCCTGCTTCGGCAGTCGGCCCAGCACGCGCTGTATGTAGCCCGACGAGAAGCCGATGATCCACGGACGCTTTGGCATATCCCGATCCTGGTCGCGCAGGCGCGGCGTGCACTGCTGATGACCGCCAGCGTCCATATGGTTAACCACGCGGCAGAAAAACTCCGCGATGAGGTCGGCGCGCAGGGTCCAGGACGCGTTGATGTAGCCGAACGTCGAGACAAGGTTAGGCACATCGGAACTCATGACGCCTTTGTAGGTAAACGTGTCCGCAAAATCGACGGGCTGCCCGTCGACGACAAACTCCACACCGCCGAGCACGAGCAAATCGAGCCCGGTCGCCGTGACGATGATGTCGGCCTCCAGCTCCTGACCGGACTTCAGCAGGATGCCTCTCCTGGTAAAGGTTTCGATTTCATCGGTCACGACCGACGCCTTGCCGGAACGAATCGCAGCGAAAAGATCACTGTTCGGCACGAGGCAGAGCCGCTGATCCCAGGGGTTGTATGTCGGCGTGAAATGCTTCGCGACGTCGTAGTCTTTGCCAAGTTCCTTGCGGACCCGTCTCAGAAGAAACCGCTTGCTCCGGTCGGGCCGTTTCCGCGTCTGTCCGTACATGAATTGCTGGATGGTGACGTTTTTCCAGCGCGTGATCGCATAAGCGGTCTTCTGCGGCAGGATCTTGCGCAGAACGTTGGCGATGATGTCGATGTCGGGCTGCGAAAAAATATACGTGGGCGAACGCTGCAGCATAACGATATGCTCAACGTCTTTTGCCATCTCGGGTACAAGCGTCACTGCCGTCGCACCCGAGCCGATGACGACCACTTTCTTGCCACGATATTCGAGATCCTCAGGCCAGTGCTGCGGATGGACGATGTCGCCCGAGAAGTTGTCGCGGCCGGCGAACTCGGGCGTGTGGCCTTGCTCGTAGCGATAATAGCCCGCACAGACCAGCATGAGATTACAGCGGATCAGGTCGGTCTCGCCCGTATCCTCGCGATGCACCGCAATTGTCCAGGTGGCTTCGTCGGTCGACCAATTCGCTGCGCTCACGTGATGCCGATAGCGAATGTGCGGTTCGACATCGTGCTCAGCCGCGGTCTCCCGAACGTACTTGAGGATCGCAGGCCCATCGGCTATGGCTTTGGAATCAAGCCACGGCTTGAAATTGTAACCGAGTGTGTGCATGTCGCTGTCCGAGCGGACGCCCGGGTAGCGAAACAGATCCCAGGTGCCGCCCATCGATTCACGGCTTTCGAGAATCACGTAGCTCTTGCCCGGGCATTTTTCCTGCAGGTGGCAGGCCGCGCCTACGCCGGAAAGTCCCGCGCCGACGATGACAACGTCAAAGTATTCGGTGCTCACAGTATTTTCGTTTGCCGCAGTGTTCGATGATCCAACATCCATGTTGTGGCCGGGAATCGCGTAGCGTAACCTAATCGTTATCTCCGCACACGCGCACAAGAATTACATAGCGGGTGTTAGCAAACGCGTCAGGGCGATGGCGCGAATCAAGCAGGATAATCAGAGGCTGCGCCCGGATGCGGCCCAACGACTATGGCACGACACGTAATTTTCGCAGCGCCCTTTTTCATGGATGCGACCTTGCGCTTCCTCCGCGGCGCTGCGGGCCTGCCGGGTGTTGCACTGACCGTTGTCAGTCAGGACCCAGAGGACCGTATGCCGCCTGACCTGCGCGCCCGACTGGCCGGACACTGGCGCGTTGCCGACGCACTCGATCCCCAGCAGCTCGTCGATGCCGCGCGGCAACTCGAGGCACGAATAGGCCGCGCATCCGCCTACATTGCGCCGCTGGAGCAGCTGCAAGTGCCGCTGGCACTGGCCAGGGAAGCGCTTGGCATCGATGGCCTGTCGTCGGCCGCGGCAAGAAACTTTCGCGACAAATCACGCATGAAAGACGTGCTTCGGGCAGCCGGGGTTCCGTGCGCGCGGCACACACTTGTCGCTGATCCTGAATCGGCGGAGGCGTTCACGCGGCGCGTCGGCTTCCCGGTGGTTGTGAAACCGCCCGACGGTGCCGGCGGCAAAGCCACGTTCAGACTCGATCGACCGCAGGATCTCGCTGTCTGGCTACAGCGCTATCCGCCAAATCCGGAGCGCCCGACACTGTTCGAGGAATTCGTGCGCGGCACCGAACACTCTTTCGACAGCGTCTGCGTCGACGGACGGCCCGTTTGGCATTCGATTTCGCGGTACATGCCGTCGCCGCTGGAAGTTCTCGAGAATGAATGGATTCAGTGGTGTGTCCTGCTGCCCCGCAATATCGACGGCGCCGAGTTCGACCCGATACGTGAGTCCGGGTTTGCGGCTGTCGAGGCGCTCGGACTGCAGACCGGGCTCAGTCATATGGAATGGTTTCGGCTCGCGGACGGGAATATCGCCATCTCCGAGGTCGGCGCACGCCCTCCCGGGGCCCAGTTTTCAACCTTGTTGTCGTATGCTCACGACATCGATTTTTATGCGGCGTGGCCACGTTTGATGATATTCGGAGAATTCGATCCGCCGCGTCGCGAGTACGCCGCCGGTGCTGCTTACATTCGCGGACAGGGCCGCGGCCGCGTTCGCAACATCGCCGGGATCGACGATGTGCAGCGGCGTTTTGGCTCGATCGTTGTCGAAGCAAAACTCCCGCTTGAAGGGCAGCCGCCGGGCGACAGCTACGAAGGCGACGGCTACGTCATCGTGCGGCACCCCGATACCGACGTCGTGCAGCACGCGCTGCAGCAGATCGTCAGCACTATTCGCGTGGAGCTGCAGTGAATACGGAAATGCCGCTCCGGCTCCTCCTCGGACCGCAGCGACCGGTCGTGAACCTCGACAGTGCCGTGGCGCAATCGGGTATTGGTGATGGTCCGATCGGCGTCATATCGGCAGCCTGGCAGGAAGCCGAGGGTGACATCGACGACGTGCAGCGTTTATTGCCGAACCCGCTTTTTGACCTGCGCCTTTATCAGAGAACGGAAGAACTGTTCGCTGCGGACGAACGCCTGCGTGAAGCTTATCGACGTCGACAGGATCGGCTCAAGGAGCAGCAACGCTTGTACAGTATGCGCCTCAAGCACCTGATGGTCGCAGCCAGAGAGACTTTGCGCATCGAAGGTGAACCGGCCGTCGTGGCGGCCGAGCGCCGTCATGCCATTTCGCAGTTGCGCGCACTCGACCGGCATCATCTGGCCCAGGTCGAGAAAGCACATACCCGATTCGACAGCGTGTTCAACGCCGACTCACATAAACTCCTGGCTGAGCACACTGCGGCAATCGAGGACGAGCTATCGCGTTTCGAAACGGTTCTCATGACGGGCGGCAATGTCATCGTACTGATGAACCGGCTGCGGCTGTTCGGGCTCGATCGGCTGTTACGGCACAAAAGCATCATCGCCTGGTCCGCCGGGGCGATGGTGCTTTGTGACCGCATCGTATTTTTCCACGATCGCCTGCCGCAAGGCCGCCGCGACCCGGAAATCGTCGGCCTGGGCATGGGCTTGTTGCCAGGAATCGTATTGTTGCCGGACGCAAAAGGAAGACTGCAGGCGAAGGACCTCGTGCGTATCAGGCTTTTTAGTCGGCGTTTCGCGCCGGCATCGTGCATGACCCTGGACAACGGCTCGTTGCTGTCCTACGCAGGCGAAACACTGCGTGACAGCGAAGCGGCGAAGCGCATTACGCGTAACGGACGTTTCAAACGAGTGCGCGCGGCATGAATCCTGCTCTGCGCAAACTGCTCCGCAAAGGCACACCGGAGCCAGCCGACATCGACGCCCTGATCGCGGAGCTGGAATTTCCGCTCGTGGACGGCCCGGACGTTACGTTCGTCTTCCGCGGTGCGGCCGACGAAGTGAACCTGCGCTGCTGGATTTCTGGTCTGGATACGGCACAGCCGTTCCAGGCATTGCCCGGCACCGACCTGTGGGCGACAACCATCGAGCTGCCGAAAGGATCGCGTATCGAATACAAGTTCGAGGTGATTAAGAACGGCACGAGGGAGCTCATTCTCGACCCCCTGAACGAAGTGATTGCGCACGATCCGTTCGGCGCGAACTCGGTGTGCCAGGGCTATGGCTACGTGCGACCGGAGTGGACACTGCACGATCCACAAGCGCGCGCGGGCTCGTTACAACGTTTGCAGGTCGACAGCGGCATATTTAAGGAGCCCCGGGAAATACAGGTGTACCTGCCGGCGACGTTTCGCAGCAATCGTCGTTATCCATTGTTGATTGTGCACGACGGCATCGATTATCTGCGCTACGCCGATCTCAAGGCGGTGCTCGACAATCTCACGCACAGATTGGAAATTCCATCCGTCATCACCGCATTGATCGAGTCACCCGATCGACTCAAGGAATACGGTGGCGATGACCGCCATGCCAGGTTCCTCGTCGAAGATCTGCTGCCATTTATGAACGATGCCTACCCGCTGCTCGATGCGGCCAATGCACGCTGTCTTATGGGAGCCAGCTTCGGGGGCGTGGCTGCACTGCATGCGGCTTGGCGCTTCCCCGAGCAGTTTGGATCGCTGCTGTTGCAGTCCGGCTCGTTCGCATTCAGCGATATTGGACGCCATAACCGCGGGCCGGTATTCGATCCGGTCGTACGTTTCATGAACGAGTTTCGCGAGCAACCCGGTATTCCGGCAGACCGGATATTCATGAGCTGCGGCATGTACGAGTCGCTGATCTATGAAAACCGCTCGCTCGTACCGCACCTGCAGGCGAAAGGTGTGGAGCTGCGCTTCGAAGAAGCGCGCGATGCGCACAATTGGGAAAACTGGCGTGACCGACTGCGCATCGGCCTGTCCTGGCTCATGCCCGGTCCGGCATGGATGGTGTACGAGTGATAGCTGGTAACCCGGACAACATCGCTTATTCGCCTATACTATCGGTCAGAACCGCAAACCAAGAAGGATAATCAGACGGTGGCCCACAAAACACGACGAATCGGCCTGTCCCTCGGCGCCGATATCTGCTGGCCCATTTGCTACGAGGGCCTGATGAAAGAACTCGACCTGGCCATACCCGACGGCAACGACACGCTGACGTTCGAAGTCGAGCGTGTGCACATCGAGCCCTTCGATCTGCAGCAACCATGCAACTACGACGTTGTTATCGATCGTCTGACGCACTGGTATCACACCTCGCGCGAATGGATTAAGAAATCAATCCTCATGGACGACCTGTACGTGTTCAACAATCCGTGGACCTTGCAGTCGATGGAGAAACTGACGACGTATTGCGCGATGATGCGGCTTGGAATGCCGATACCGACCACCTGGCTCATTCCGCCGAAATCATACACGGAGTCGCCCGACCTGCAGTTAACGCTGCAACGCTATGCGAAGCTGTTCGACCTCGGTGACATAGGCGATCAGGTAGGCTACCCGCTGTTCATGAAGCCTTACGATGGCGGCGGATGGGTGGGCGTCTCCGCGATCAAGGATCGGGATGCGCTGCTTGCCGCCTACAACATAAGCGGCACGAAAGTGATGCATCTGCAGAAGGGCGTCGTCCCGTTCGAGCGCTTTGTCCGCTGCGTAGGCCTCGGCCCGCAGTTGCGCTGTGTCAACTATGATCCAGACTCGCCACTGCACGATCGTTATCGCATGGATGTCGATTTCCTGTCGGCAGAGGACAGGAAGCGCCTGACCGACATGACCATGGTAATCAATGCGTTTTTTGGCTGGGACTTTAATTCCTGTGAGTCGTTGCTGAGCAATGGCGTGTGGCACCCGATCGATTTCGCCAATGCCTGCCCCGATTCCCAGGTGACCTCGCTGCATTTTCACTTTCCGTGGTTGATCAAGGCGAATGTGCGCTGGTCCATATTCTGTGCTGCGACCAAACGGAACCTGAGTACAAACCTGAACTGGCGTCAGTACTATGACGTTGCCGACGAAGACAAGCCGTTCGACGACAAGCTGGCGGACTATGTGCGCATCGCGCGCCAGCGTTTTGACGTCGATCGATTTGAAGAATTCTGCGACCGACATCTCGGCCATCTCGACGAAGTGGCGCTGCATTATTTTGCAACGGAACCCGTTCGCAATGCGATTCGGGAAAAAGTAGAGCTGCTGTATCCGGAACACGAGCATGACGACTTTACCGAGCTGTTCTGGAATCGCATCCAGCACTGGCGGCAAATTGAAGGCGGCGCTGGTTCCCGGTAATGAAAGATATGACTCGCTGGTATTCCCATAACGTCGAGCAGGAAGTGAAGCTTGTGCGCTGGGGCCACTTCGGAACGCCGGTTCTGCTGTATCCGACGGCGGGGGGCGACGCCGAGGAGGTCGAGCGCTTCCATCTGATCGGCGCATTGCAGCCGCTGC
Organism: Gammaproteobacteria bacterium; assembly: GCA_029864095.1. GTDB lineage: Bacteria > Pseudomonadota > Gammaproteobacteria > Steroidobacterales > Woeseiaceae > UBA1847. The sequence goes on from JAOTUB010000022.1 coordinate 34,802, forward strand.
TGGACGCCGGCCGCATCAAAGTGTACTCAACTGACAGCGTCGCGGGCAGGGCGTGGTTTGCGGGCCATCATTCCGCTGAATACTGTTCAAAACTGCAGAATTGCTTCGATTCTTTTATTTATTCGGAATTAACGCCGGCAATACGCAATGACTGTGCGTCGGACGACATCGAAATCGTTGCGGCCGGCGCCTCGATCGGTGCATTCAACGCCGTCGCGACACTATGCCGCCACCCGGATGCTTACAAATTGGCCATCGCGATGAGCGGCACTTTCGATCTTTCCAAGTATCTCGAGGGGCGCTTCAACGACGATTTCTATTTTTCGTCGCCGCTGCACTACCTGCCGCGCCTCGAAGGTCCGCAACTCGAGATGCTGCAGCGTCGGCTCGTCCTGCTGCCCTGCGGTGAAGGAAACTACGAAGACATCGGCGAGTCCTGGCGTATAGCGCGCGTGCTCGGCGCAAAGGGCATTCCGAATCGCGTCGACCCGTGGGGGCCGCACTATCATCACGACTGGCAAACCTGGCGCGAGATGTTGCCGAAATACCTGGCCGAATTCGCTTGAACCGCGCTATTCGGCGTACATCTCCAGGTCCGACCCGACGGCATCGGCCATCGCGAGCGTCTCGTCGAGATCCGGATGCCGCAGCATGATGAAGCCGTCCGAAACCAGCGTCTTGAGCCAGTCCCGGCGCGGCGTGCCGGGCGGCAGCAGCGTATTCCAGACCACGTGCTCGCCAAACCGCGCCTGCAGCGCGTCGGTACCTTCTATGCGCGTAATGCGGCCGACGCCGCGCGCCCGCTTGAAGATGGTCGCCACGTTGTAACGGCGTTCGAAGCGCTCTTCGACACGGCCCTGGGTAATCGCCTGGCCCCAGGCCTTGAAGACGTCGAAGTCGCACGCGTATTTCATCTGATCGACCTGGTGCGCGCCCGGCGGGCGCCCACCGATCTCGCCAAAAACGACTTCGCCATCGGCTTTTCGGTACCACTCCATGTGCGTGAAGCCGCTGTCGAATTGCAGCGCCTTGATGACATCGAAGCCCATTTGCACGCCGCCGACGAGGTCCTTTTCATCGATATCCCTGAGTGCAATCACCTGCGGGCTGATCCATTCGTTGCTGCGTGCGATCAGCGGCCGCGGTCGGTACCAGGCGATGTTGTAGTAGGCGATCTCGCCATTGATAGTGATCGTGTCGAAGGTGTATTCCTCGCCATCGACAAATTCCTCGACGCTGATCCGCGGCACATGGCGCAGGCGCGGCAAGACGACCCGCAGCTCTTCTCTCGACGCGACGCGGTACGTGTCCGCCGAGCCCGCGCCGTCGATTGGTTTCAGAATGATCGGGAACCCGATCTCTTCGGCTGCGGCCCAGCAACCCGCGACGCTGTCGACCGCGACGTGGCGTGGCGTCCTGATTCCGGCTTTGTCGAGCGCGACTTTCATGGCTTCCTTGTCACGGAACAGCTGCGCATGTTCGACACTGAGTCCGGGCACGCCAAAGTGACCCCGCAGTTCGGCCGCAAGTATGACGCCAGGCTCCCAGAGACACTCGATTCGATCCAGTTGATGGCCCCGCAGTCGCTCCTGCAATTCGCTGATGACGCGGCCGCTGTCCCACAGGGAGGACACCTGCACGTATTCGGACAAGGACCGGCGCACCAGGTCCGGCAGACTGCCGACGTGCTGGTCGCCGACGCCGTAGACGCGCGCCCCGCATTCGGCGAGCCCCCGAGTGAATTCGGGCATGTCGGCCGGGTAACCGGGAGAAATCAGCAATACATTCATCATTCGAAGCTTCGATTGCCCATGACTGAGCAGACCATGTGCCTGTCGCAGTAGAATAATACCCTTGCGCGCTGATCGATGGAGCGGAATTGGCGACCGAAGACAAACTGAAGATCTGCCTCGCGACGTCCGAACTCGCGCCACTTGCAAAGTCGGGGGGGCTGGCCGACGTCAGTGCCGCGCTATCGGCTTACCTCCATCGTGAAGGCCACGATATTCGTGTGCTGATGCCCTTCTACTCGAGCATCAGACGCGAGGGTCTCGAAATCGAACCTATTCTGAATCTGCAGAACCTGACGGTCAGGATTGGTCCATGGGACATAGAGTACTCGATCGACCGGGCGACTCTGCGCGCCAACCGATTGCCGGTTTACCTGCTCCGCTGCCCGGTCCTTTATGACCGTCCAACGCTGTATACGTCCGCTGAAGACGAACACCTGCGATTCCTCTTGTTGTCTCGTGTCGCGATCGAGATGTGTCAGCACATGCGCTTTGCGCCAGATATTTTCCACTGTCATGACTGGCATACGGCGTTAATTCCGCTTTACCTGCGTACGATCTACTCGTGGGACAGGCTGTTTGCCACGACCCGCTCGGTGCTGACGATTCACAACATCGGCTATCAGGGCATCTTCAGCGCCGACATCATCGGCGACCTGAATCTCGGTAACGACGAGCATCGTCTGCATCAGGACGACCTTTCACAGGGGCGGATCAACTTCATGAAGACCGGACTCCTCTTCGCTCACCTGCTGACAACCGTGAGCCCGACCTATGCGCGCGAAATACAGGACAGCGAGTACGGCATGGGGCTCGACGATATTCTCAGGACGCGCAGCGATGTGTCGTTCGGCATACTTAACGGTGTGGACTACGACGAGTGGAACCCCGAAACGGACGCGTTGATACCGCAGACGTTTTCGCGCAACGACCTCCGCGGCAAGGCCGTCTGCAAGCAGGAACTGATGCGTGAACTAGGCCTCGCCGGCGGTCTGGATAAGCCGCTGATCGGCTTCGTAAGCCGGCTCGTCGGCCAGAAAGGCATCGACCTGATGGAGCGCGTCCTGCCCGCGCTTCTGGCACGAAACAATTTCTCATTCGCCTTGCTTGGCAGCGGCGAGTCACGCTTCGAGCTGTTCTTTGAGTCCTTGCAGCGTGCGGCACGCGGTCGCGTAAGCTTTTATCGCGGCTACAACGAAAGGCTCGCACACTGGATCGAAGCCGGCAGCGACATGTTCCTGATGCCGTCAA
>JAOTUB010000001.1 GCA_029864095.1 Gammaproteobacteria bacterium
GTCCGCACCCGCAGCAGCATCACGCAATACATGCTTGAACAGCGCCCGAAATCCGGGGAGCGATGTCTTGACCCCCTGCGTATCGACCCAACCCGGATGCATGACGTAGAACTGCCAGCCGCGATCGGCGTGGCGCCGGCGCCACCAGGCGTTAAGTTCGACCTGTGCCCGCTTATGGTAGGCATAGACCTGGACGCCGTCGTAACGCTCGGGGTTCAGCTCATTCAGCCGGTCCACCCTTAATGGCACGTTGTACATTCCACCCGAGGTCATGTTGATGATGACCGCATTATTAGCAAGCTGCTCGCGCTCCGCCGCAGCGGTTGCGATGGCGCGGCCAATGCCACCCGATGCACCGCTGATCAGCCAGTGCTGACCGTGAAAGTCTCCGGGCGGATCGGTCCAAAGCAGGCGCCGCTGCTTGTAGCCGAGCCTGCTGAAGCTGTAGGCAAAGCGGCCGAAAAAGTGCAGACCATTTATTAGGTCGCGCATCGGACCATTGTCATCCTCGGTTTTCCACCTGGGGGATAACCTACCCTACATGGCCTTTTTCGTCACGATGAACACGGCCTGCCCTTTGTCCGGCCGCCATTGATAGTCGATCTCAAACCCCGCACCGGTCAAGCTGTCCAGCAATTCCTGCGTGCTGAACACCTTGACGAGCGGCATCAAGCCAAAGAATTTTCCGAGTGGCGCGATGAACTTGAAAAACTTCATCTTGTCGCCCAGGCACGCGGTGCTGGTGACGAAGACACCGCCTGGTTTCAGCATCTTGTATACCTTGGCGATCGCCGCTTCCTTATCGTCCAGCAGGTGCAGAATGCTCAGCCCCAACACCGCGTCCAGCGACTGGTTGGCCACGCCGATTTCCTCGATAGTCGATTGCTCAAACGTTACGTTGCCGATGTTGCTGGCGTCCGCTTTATGCTGAGCAATCTCAATCATCTTCGACGAGATATCAATCGCGTGAATATGATGCACATAGGGCGCGTGGGCGATGGCGGTCGACCCTGTTCCGCAACCGAACTCCAACACGTTCATATCCGGCCGGAAGTATTCGCGCGTGACCGCCAGTTTCCTCTGATACGCCGCTTCATCCGCAATCGGTTGTCTCGAATAGCGTTCTGCAATTTTGTCCCAGAATTTCGCTGACTGATGCACGATTCCTCCTACCTACCTGATCTTCGAGGCCTTCCCCCAGAAGTAGTAGAAACCGACTGGTTTCTCTTCGTAAGTTTCAGTTTCAAAGCCAAGGTTCTTCAGCTGATCCACGAACTCCTGCCGCCTGAACATTTGATCATAGGGATGCTCCAGGATCTTCCCACGAGGTCTTCCGATACCTGTTTCCCACGTCTCCAGCGAGAGCTCCGCAAACAAAAACTCGCCGTTTGTTTTTAATGTTCTGTGAACCTCGGCCAACGCATTCTGCCAGTTCGGGATATGGTGAATGATTCCAAAATCGACAACAAGATCGAAAGACTCGTTGTCAAAAGCCAGACTCGAGGCATCCTCTTGCAAGAATTTGGCATTTTCGAGGCCCTGCCCTTTTTGCCTGGCTCTCTTTATCATCCTTGAGTCCAGATCTATACCAACGTATTTCTGGGGACCAAAACAATCGTAAATACTTCTTGCGCCCACCCCCCTGTCCACAACCGATTTCTAAGATGGCGTCTGTTGGCCCTTTCGATAAACGTCTTAGACGAGGAACCTCGTAGTGCTTTTGAACAAATCCACGGATCGGATTATTCATCGCCCAGAATTCGATTGAGTTCATTATCACGGCGCGGCGATCTGTGCTGCTGGAATGCGACCATTATAGTTTAGCCATCGAATAGCGACATAAACAAAAAGGGCGCCCCATCAAACTCGACGGATCAGATCATTTCTCGATTCTGACAGACGAACGTTATGCGCAAGAGACGGTCAGCGATGAGAACGGCCAGCGGACGACGGGGCGAGAAGACAGCCGGCTAATTGCTTTCGGCATTCCGCTATTCAATTGCATTCCGCATTGGCGTAATGTGTTAAGGGTGTTTCGTTGCACTTTGGAAATCAACATGAGCCAAGTAACCTTAAAAATAAACGGACAGACCCACATGGTCGACGTGCCGTCCGATATGCCTCTTTTGTGGGCTCTTCGCGACATATTGAATATGACAGGCACGAAATACAGCTGCGGAATCGGGATCTGCGGCACTTGCACGGTATTGGTCAATGGCATGCCCATGCGGTCTTGTGTCATGCCCGCGATCAGCATGGCCGGCACTGAGATCACAACGATTGAAGGCCTGGATCCGCACGGCAATCATCCGGTTCAAAAAGCCTGGGACGACGAGGACGTTCCGCAATGCGGCTACTGCCAGGGCGGACAAATCCTTGCCGCCAGCGCCCTGCTCGAGCAAAACCCGAATCCAGGCGATCAGGACATCGATGCCGCAATGGCCGGCGTCCTTTGTCGCTGCGGCACCTACGCTCGGATCCGAAAAGCCATCAAGCGCGCCGCGCAATACGCGGCTGAGCAAGGAGGCCCGGCATGAATACGACTGAATTACAAATGAGCATGGATCGTCGGGCTTTCCTGAAAGTCTCCATTTTGGCCTCCGGCGCACTGATGGTTGGCGTGGGATGCAAAGGCTCGTTTAAGGCCAGCGACGGGGAGAACGGTGTCTGGAAACCCAATCTGTACGTTCGCATCGGCACCGATGGAATGATCACCATCGTGAGCAAGAATCCGGAGGCCGGGCAAGGCGTGAAGACGGCTTTTCCGATGGTAGTAGCAGAGTGCCTGGGGGTCGATTGGAAAAACGTGACCGTTGAGCAGGCTGCCCTCGACGATCGTTACGGCCGGCAGGCTGTGGGCGGGAGTCGCGGCACGCCCGATGGCTGGGACGACCTGCGCATAGCGGGAACGGGTGCTTGCTACCTGCTGACAGCTGCGGCCGCCAGAGAGTGGGGCGTGCCTTTTGAGGAGTGCACGGCCGAGAAAGGTTCAATCGTTCACGAACCTTCCGGCAGATCCAGACGCTATGAGAGCCTCCTGGAAACGGCCGCTACTCTGCCGTTACCGGATGTTTCGGACCTCAAGCTCAAAAGCCGTCCCTCGGAATTCGAGCTACTGGGGACGTTCGTTCCTGGCGTGGATAACCCGAAGATCGTCACGGGGCAATCCTTATTTGGCTGCGACACCCGCCTTGAAGGCATGTTGTATGCGATCTACGAAAAGTGCCCGACCTTTGGCGGCAAGGTTCGCAAGGCGAACGTAGATCAGGTTGGCAAATTGCCCGGAGTAACGCATGCGTTCGTAGTGGAAGGCGGCGACAATCTAACGGGCCTTCTGCCCGGTGTGGCCATCGTTGCAAGGACCTGGTGGGAAGCGCATTCGGCTCGCAAACAACTGCGGGTCGATTGGGATACGAGTCACTCGGATTCGACAGCTGACTACGAGCGCCAGGCAGAAGCCCTGAGACAACAAGCGGGAGAAACTTTGCGTTCGGATGGCGACGTCGGGCGCGCTCTCGATGCTGCCCGAAAAGTGGTCAAAGCGAGTTATTACTATCCGTTCGTTTCGCACGCGAACATGGAACCGCAAAACTGCACCGCCCTGTATCACGAGTCGGGGCAGCTTGAGCTTTGGGCGCCGACGCAAAACCCAAGAGCAGGCAGGCAGTTAATAGCCGAAACGATGGACATTCCCGAGGACAGAATTCACGTGAGCCTAACCCGAATCGGCGGAGGCTTCGGTCGCCGATTGAGAAATGATTTTATGGTCGAAGCGGCGTGGATCGCCCGCGAAACACGTCAGCCCGTGCACCTGCAGTGGTCGCGCGAAGATGACATGCGGCACGACTTCTACCGTCCTGCTGCATGGCATCATTTCACCGCGGGCATGGACACGAACGGCAAGATGACCGCCTTTGACCACCACTTCGTGACCTTCGGCCGCAACGGCGAGACGGTGTCCGGAGCCGGCCTGTCGCCCGACCACTACCCGGCGGGCCTGGTCCCCAATTTCCGCTTGCGGCAGTCGCTCATAGAGACCAACGTACCGACAGGCCCATGGCGCTCTCCGGGCCACTCGGCGTATTGCTGGGCATACCAAAGCTTCTTCGACGAAGTCGCGTTGGCCGCAGAACGCGATCAACTGGAGTTTCGCCTTGACTTGCTTTCAAAATCCTATGGCAAACCGCCTCTGGATCTAAAGCGAACCAGCGCTACGCTCGCGCTGGCGGCTGAAAAAGCCGGTTGGGGACGTCGCGAGCTGGGAGCAAATCGTGGCATGGGCATGGGATTTCACTTCGATCACGGTGGCTTTGTTTCGCACGTGGCCGAAGTTGTCGCCGATGGTCAGAGTATCACTGTAGAAAAAGTGTACTCCGCAGCCGATGTGGGTCCGATCATCAATCTGAGTGGCGCGAAGAACCAGGTCGAAGGCGCCGTGATAGACGCTCTCAGCACCGCTCAGCTCGAGATCACTTTCGCGAATGGCGCGGCGGCGCAAAGCAATTTCAGTGACTACGGGCTGTTGCGAATTAACCAGGCGCCCGAAATCGAATGCCATTTCATTCAGAGTGATAATTCCCCGACCGGTCTCGGCGAACCGCCCTTCGCAGCCGCAACGCCTGCGATCAGCAACGCAATTTTTGCCGCCACCGGTACGCGGATACGAGAATTGCCGTTCGGCCGCTCGGGAATCTTCGTCTGAATCGAAGAGTAGAACGGCGGCGCATTTAACGCCGCCGTTCGTTTCCTGCTACGTCAGCTATGTTGCGTTTCCGCGGCCGGCGTAGGTCTCGTCGCGTCCAGACCCGCCTGGCGGATCTGACTCGGATCAAGGTCCCGACCTGCTCAATGGATGCACTGTCGCTTGCCGTTGAAACTGCCGCACGAAGTACTGCGTTCGAAACCAGTCATTTCAAATCCAGTTTCGTTACTAATTTCAGATGCTTACAAGTCACAGCTGTGCCATAAAATGCTATGATCGGACCAGCTCGCGTATTTCATTTTGCCAATTTCCGACGACGCGAGCGACAGACCCGAAGCTAGCGGGTGTGAGCATGATCTGGGGCATGCCGGCCGGCAATGTAATTGGGCTCGGCTTTTTTCTTGCGCCGTGTCTTCTCGGGACAGGAAGGAACCGGCTGACCTTCGTCGGTACACTCGCCACCGTCACACTGGATTATGTATCTCGCAATCGATAGGTCATGAGCATGTTCGCTTTATTTGACCTCAGGACAACAGGGGATAGTGATGAACAAAGGAAAACCGACACGCCGTGACGTTCTTGCCGCAATTCCGGCGCTGGGTTTATCGGGCTTATTGCCCGCAGCCACATTTGCACAGAACGGCATGCCGATGCGGCGAATTCCCGGCACCGACGAATCGCTGCCGATCATCGGGCTCGGCTCGAGCAAGCCCGTGGCGCAGATTGCGGAACGCGGACCCGGGCCGCTCGAGAATGTATTGCGGGCGCTCGTCGCAAACGGCGGCCGCGTGGTCGACACGTGGCCACGCAATCCCTCTAATGACGCGGCATTTGGCAAGGTGATCAGCCAGCCGGACCTGCGCGACAGGCTGTTCGTCGCAAGCAAGATCGACCGGACCGGCAGGGACGAGGGCATCCGCCAGTTCCGCGACACGTTGAGGCTGTACAACAGGGACACGATCGATCTGCTGCAGGTTATCAGCCTTACCGACCTTGACACGCAGTGGGCGAATCTGAAGGACTTCCGCGAGCAGGGCGCCGTCCGCTACATCGGCGTCACGGTCTCGACGCGGCGTCTTTACGAGCCGCTAGAACGCTTTCTCGACAAGGAGAAACCGGATTTCGTGCAGGTCAATTACTCGATCAGCGAACGCGAGGCCGAGAAACGCATGCTGCCGTTGCTGCAAGAGCGAGGTATCGCGGTCATCATCAACCGGCCGTTCATGAACGGCGCTCTGTTCGCGCAACTTGGCGACACGCCGGTACCGGAATGGGCCACCGAATTCGAGTGTCGAACCTGGGCCGAATTTTCGCTGAAGTACATTCTGCCGCACCCGGCTATCACCTGTGTACTGACGGAAACCAGCAATCCCGACCATATGCACGAGAACTCCCGGGCGGCATTCGGCCGCATGCCGGACGCGACCGAGCGGCGGCGCATGGCCGAAGTTATGGACGCGCTGCAGCCCGGCGGGTGATGAACTCGTCTAATTGGATGGCGGCTGGAAAAGCGTCGTAACGAAATCCTGACGCGCGACGCGCCAATAAGGCCACTCGTGGCCGTAGCCGGGCATCTCTATGTACTCGGCATCGACTCCCTGGGACTTCAAAACCGCGTTCACGGCACGATTCGCCGTGATCAGGCCGTCTTGGGCCCCTACTCGGACATAGAGCAGATCGAGCCTGGAGTTCGCGCTCGCATCCAATTGGGGCAGCAGCGCCAGAAACTCGTTCGGGTCAATCGTTTCCGTGATATCCGGACCGCGCAACTCGTCCGCATTTTCTGGCGGCGGGATGTCGACGGAACCGCGCGGCATGAGCGGGAATCCACCGGAGACTGAGCGGACCCAGCCGAGCTTGTCGATTTGGTTGAAAGCAACGAGTACAAGCATTCCGCCCCGCGACAGTCCCGCAATGGCACGTTTCTCCGCACCCGGCTTCGTCCGGTAAGTCTTGTCGATGAACGGCATAAGGTCCGTGACCAACGCCGGCGGCAACATCAGGGGGGTCGTCGCCGCTGCCCGGAGGAGGCACGACGGGAATGTTATCTCTCGATGCCTTTTGGTCGAAATAGAGGTTGGTCATCACCACGATCGTCGGCTTCGCCTTACCCTGGGCGATCACGTTGTCCAGGATCTCGGGGGTGCGACCGAGCTCGGCCCAGGCGTCTTCATCGCCGCCGCCGCCGTGTTGCAGATAGAGCACGGGGTAACGCTCGTGATTGGTTTCGTACCCGGGCGGCGTGTACACCGTCAAGCGCATGCACGGCGTCCACTACGAACACGTAGGTCTAAGACTCGGGGTCGAGCGGGCCAGTGGTGAGCGACCATATCCAGGCGCAGGCGTCGGCGAGGCCGACTTGCCCGCCTTTGAGATCTAATTCCAAATACCGTATAAACCTGTATACAATATTCACTATTGGTAGGCACGGTCATCGATCTGGCGATGTCCTGTCCGTACCCAATCCACAGGGGATAATGATGAAAAAACTGTTGTTGCTGGCCCTGGTCGCTGGTGTTGCCGGCTGCGGACAATCAGTACCCGGCCAGCAAGAGGATCGGGGTGTCGCCGTCGAATCATCTCCACCAGGCTACAGCGCCATGAATCCGCCGGTTGTCGAGGTCGCCGGCGGCAAGCTTCGGGGCTTCATGGATGACGGGACTTTTTCGTTTATCGGCATCCAGTACGCTACGGCAGCCAGATTCGAGATGCCGCAGAAGGCCGGATCCTGGGACGGCGTCAGAGACGCTCAGACTTACGGGTCGATCTGTCCGGTTCCCGAGCAAACGACCGTGGCCTCCGACGAGTTCGTCTGGCCCCATCGCTACTGGCCCGAAAACGAGAACTGCCAATACCTGAATCTGTGGACGCAGCACGTCGATGTCGGGGCACGGCGACCGGTCATGGTATTTCTGCACGGCGGCGGATTCACCAATGGCTCGTCGATCGAGGCCGTGGCGTACGAGGGCAAGAACCTGAGTGCGTTCGGCGACGTTGTTGTCGTGACTCTCAACCACCGGCTGAACGTGCTGGGTTCTCTGAATCTCTCCGCGTACGGCGCCGAGTTTGAGAAAGCGGGCAACACGGGCATGGCTGATATCGAGACGGCGCTTCGCTGGATACAAGAGAACGTAGAGGTCTTTGGCGGGGATCCCGACAACGTGACGATATTCGGGCAGTCCGGCGGTTCCGGCAAGGTGGTCCACCTGATGCACATGCCATCCGCCGAGGGTTTGTTCCACAAAGCCATTGCGCAGAGCAGCGGCCGCGCCGGGTATCTCACCGCGGCAGAATCCGCAAGAATCGCCGAAGTCATTCTGCAAAAGCTCGGATTGGACGAGACCCAGGTCGACGCACTGCGGACGCTACCTTATGACGAGTTGCTCGAAGTGGCCACCGTGGCCCTCGCCCAGGTCAGAGAGGAGGTCGGCAGGAACATCAGCTGGCGTCCCGTCGTCGATGACAGCTACATCGAAGCCGAATATAGCGACTGGAGCACCGAAATGCCTTTCATTGTCGGTACAAACTACAGTGAGCGCTTTAGCACAATCGCCATTGGTGATGGCCGCAAGAATGAGTGGAGCGAGACGGAGACCCATAACAACCTCCGGGAGCGCTACGGTGAAGACGTCGACGCGATCGCCGCGGAATTCAGGGCGCTGTTTCCCAACAAGAAGGCGGCTGATGCCTATTTCTACGCGCACAATTACCGACAAACTGTCTGGCAATCACTGGAGACAAGACTCAGCCAAAGCACCGGTCCGGTCTACAACTACCTGTTTGCCTACGAGGCCCCGGTCAATGGCGGCACTACCCCGTTCCACTGCGCGGAGCTCATCTACGTCTTTCACAACGTGGACTTGCCCGAACTGCGGATTGCGACAGGCGCTGCACCCAGCACCTACGCGATGCAAGATACGGTTGCCCGGGCATGGGTGAACTTCGCCCGCACGGGCAATCCGAGCCAGGACGGCCTCGAGTGGCGGCCGTTCACCAACGAAGGCCGGGGCACGATGGTGTTTGACGTCGAGAGCAAATTCAGCGCGTTCGACGACAGGAAGATGGTCGCAATGATGTCGGAGTAGGTTGCGTTGTACTACTGGACTGGACCAATGCGGGGAAGGAAGCTTGCTATGCTTCGAACAGCTCGCGCGGTCCTGGCGGTGGCAATTGTATGCGGCATGCCTATCACCACCTTTGGTCAGCTTGACAGTGAGTCAGGTATCCACGCCGGCGCGTCGCGAATCGATATCACGCCGCCGGTCGACGAGCTGCCTGCCCCGCTGACTTCGGTCCACGATCCCATCTACGTTCGCGCGTTGATGGTCGAGAGTGAGGGCGCCCGGGCGATTATTGCAGTAGTCGAAGTACCAAACATCGCTGCCGACATCCACGAAGACATGGTTCAACAGATAGGACGGGAATTCGACGTGCCGCGGGAGCACATCATGCTGGGCATTTCGCATACGCACAATTCCATGCGTGTCACACCGCCTGGTGAGTCGCCGATCCCCACCTCGGACGCCTTCACGGCACGGGTGCGCTCCGGAACTGTCGAAGCGGTGAGAGCCGCGCAGAACAGACTGCAGCCAGCTCGCGCCGGTTACCGGGCCGGACAATCTTCACTTGTGCTTGGCCGCAACGAATGGCATGACGCCCAGCGTCGCTACATTGACGGTATTGATCGAACCGGCACGGTGCCAGTTGACCAGACGCTGGGTGTGTACGAGTTCGAATCCCTGAGTGGAGAATCCATCGCTGTCATTCTGAATTACGGGATTACGCCTGTCGTTTATGAAGTCGCGAAGTCCGAGCTGAGCGGAGACGTGCCGGGCGCTGCCTCACGATACGTTGAAGGCGCATTGGGTGGTGAGGCCGTCGCCATCTTTACTATCGGTTCGCCCGGTAGCCCTGCCTACAGGGTCTGGTTCGACGAAGACCCAAGACGCAATGCCAAGACTGCAGAAGCAATCATGGACGCCATGGGTGTAATTCTCGGCGAAGAGACACTGGCGCAGATGGGTGAGATCGAGGGATCCACCACCGGGCTGGAGATCTTGGGCGTCAGCGATTCCCTGACGTGCCCAGGCAAAAAAACGACTCCAAGGAACCTGCGCAATCACTGCGCCTATACCGAAGAGTCCGACCTGCCGCCCTGTGAACATACCGACGCACCGTTCATGGATGTCACACTCAACATGGGCGTACTGAGACTCGGCGACGTGGCCTACGTCTGGGCTGATGCCAACGTAGTTCCGACCTTATGGCAAAAACTGAAGAGGGCATCGCCGCTGCGCAACATGCTGTTCGTGGGCAGCAACTTCGGCCAGTTCCGCTTCGTTGTGGATGACGCCGCGTACGCGCTCAACACCTACCCGGCAACCGATACCCGCGCCGCCGTTGGCTGCGCAGAACAGGGCTTTATCAGGGGGACCGTCAAGCTGATCGACGATGCTTTCTGGTGAAATAAAGTTGACCGGTCATGAAATCGATTGCCGTGACCGTGCCCAAGGCGGCCTGGCCAGTGGCAGTCCGATCGGTACGGGCTTATTCCGCTCGAATTTGCAGTCGATTCAGCTAACCAATATTGGATAACTACAAACTACGCTATTACTAAAAGGCAATATCATGAAATCAAACAGACGCGAATTTATATCGAGTTTAGGAGTCGGTGCAGCGGGACTGTGCGTGGCTTCATCTTCTCTTCTGCATTCATCCTACGCGAGAGCTGCAGGAGCTGAAGAAAAAGAAGACGGTCAGATACTTTTTGTTGGCGATAACATTGCCGTCGCCGACACCACAAGCGGCAAAGTAAGGGGCTTCATTCTCAGGGATATCCATCATTTTCTTGGGATCCCGTATGGGGCCGATACGTCCGGAGCGAACCGGTTCATGCCGCCCGAAAAGCCCGAACCATGGTCGGACGTGTATCCCGCCTTATGGTGGGGCAACTCGGCACCGCAACAAATGGCAAACCGCTACGCAAACAAATATGGCGCGTTCAGGGACGCCTGGAATTATGATGACGTCAGTGAAAACTGCCTGGCACTTAACGTATTCACTCCAGGAATCAACGATGGCAAGAAAAGACCCGTCCTGGTGTGGATGCACGGCGGCGGATGGACCAACGGCAACAGCATCGAACACGACGGCTACAACGGCGAGAACCTGGCACGTTTTGGCGACGTTGTGTTCTGTTCGATCAACAGCAGGCTGGGTCCACTGGGCTTCTCGGATTTCTCTGCCGTTAGCGGCGAAAAATACGGCGCCTCAGGAAATGTAGGCGCACGTGACCTTGTCGCCGCATTGGAATGGGTGCATGAGAACATCACAAACTTTGGTGGCGATCGTGACAATGTCACCATCATGGGACAGTCCGGTGGTGGTGGAAAAGTTTGTGCAGTAACGTCATTGCCAGCAGCGAAGGGTTTGTTCAGCAAAGCCGTCGTCTTGAGCGGCGCCCGACTGGACCTCAGAGAAAAGGAAATAAAAAACAAAGTCGGCGAGTACATTGTCAGGGAAGCCGATCTACAGCCGTCACAAATCGACAGGCTTCGCGAAATGCCCTGGCAGGATTATTACGAGCTGGCCCTGCGCGCTGCGGAAAAATGTTTGAAAGATTCAGGCATTACCGGGTTGCGTCCTCGAGACTGCTTCCAGCCAGCTGTCGATGGTGACTTTATTCCACGGAGTCCCTACGTGCCGGACGCATCACCGAATGCAGCCGACATTCCGATGATGATCTGTTCAACAACAGAAGAACGATCTGCCACTTGGCAGGATTCCTCGCTTGAATCGATTTCATTTGATGGTGTCAAAGAAAAAGTCGTTGCGAGTGCAGATTTTCAAGGAATCACAAAAGAACGAGCAGGCGAAATTGTCGATGCCTATGCAAAAGCATTTCCGGACAGGACACCTGCACAAATCTGGCCGATGATTTCTACACATCGTCAAAGGTCAGTGATGCTGGCAGATGCCAAGTCTAAACAGTCGCCTCCGGTATTCTTGGCATGGTTTGGCTGGCAGCCGCCATTGTTTGATGATCGTCTGCGCGCATTCCACTGTGTGGATATCTGTTTTTGGTTTAACAACACGGACGTAATGTTGTCACACACCGGTGGTGGTGCGCGACCCAGGGCTTTGTCAGAAAAAATGGCAGGTTCCCTGGTGCAATTTATGAAGACGGGCAATCCCAATGGAGGAGGATTGCAGCGATGGCCCAGATATACTTCGGCAAAGGGCGAAACCATGTTCCTCGATGATGTATCTGTGGTTCGGAACGATCCTGACAGAGACGCCCGTAAAACACTTCCGCCTTATGAAGGATATTAGTATCGACCAGACCTAATGCAATTTAAATCTCGTCGGGCCTTATTGTTAACGCGCGCGAAAACTGAAAATCGGCGTAAGCTGATTTGGACGCCGGAGGCGCCCCGACGGGGTGACGAGCGTAGCGAGCAATCCACCGCCGACAGATGCACTCGGTGCGCCCGCATGGCGAGCGCACCGAGTCCGTCTGGCACCTGCGACCATTTTATTCCTGCCTTTTGCATGAGCTTGGTATAAGGTAAAGACCTATGCATCCATTCAAAGCCACTGCTACCTTATCGTTACTGGCAATCCTCGCTGGGTGTGTGTCGGATGCAATCACTGCGCAAAGTTCGCCCGATCCGTTCCGTGTCATGACTTTCAATATCCGCTACGACACGCCTGACGATAAGGAAGACGCGTGGCCACATCGTCGAGAGCCGGTTGCCCAGCTCATCGGTTTCTTTGACCCTGATATTATTGGCGTCCAGGAAGCCGTTTTGCACCAGTTTACTGATCTGCAAGCTTCGTTGCCTGGCTACACCTCGTACGGAGTCGGTCGTGAGGACGGCCGGCAAGGTGGTGAGTCCACGCCGATATTCGTCCGCAATAACAGGTTTGAAGTTATCGAAACCGGAACGTTCTGGTTATCAGAGACGCCTGAAGTCCCATCCGTTGGCTGGGACGCCATGTTGCCGCGAATTGCGAGCTGGCTACGGTTGAAAGACAGACAATCCACTGGCCGACTTCTCGTTATGAACACTCACTGGGATCATAGGGGTGTCAAGGCGCGGCAAGAAAGCGGCCGATTAATGCGCGAATGGCTGATTTCGAATGCGCAAGGTAACGAAAGGATCGTGCTCCTTGGCGACTTCAACGTTCCGCCGAGCTCGGCAGCCTATGCAGCGCTGATCGAGGGCGGCCACCTGCGCAACACAAAGACGCTGAGCCAGACACCACCGTACGGCCCCGCAGGCACCGCCACCCGGTTTGACATTAATCGAGCCGACGCGGAGCCGATCGATCATATCTTCGTCGGCGCGGGTCTCGATGTATTACGACACGCTGTGATCACGCAGCATTCCGGAGGACGCCTGCCTTCGGACCACTACCCGGTTTTCGCCGACCTCCGGCTCGGCTTGTAGGACAGCGCAAAGAACCGCACGTTGGTCTTTGACAGCACCCGGCTATCGACCTGTTAGCGTGTCCTGCGGCGCGTGGCTCCATGAGATTGTTCTTGCCCCGGTGCCGTATCGGCAATATGTGTTCGCCCTGCCGGAACTGATTCGGCCGGACAACGGCTGCTCCGAAATTCACGTGCAAATAATGTATACAAGATACAATTTTCGTGTACCCTTGCGAAGTCTGGATCTGACAAGAACAAGCGTTCAGTGCTCCGCGCTGCCGCCCGCGGTTTCCGGAGCCCGCTGCCAACAAATGCGGTTCAAAAGAGGGGATCAATGAACTTAGCCACACTCAAACTCGCCGTCGTTGCCGTTTATGCCGCAGTTCCTCGAGCGGCGCGACGACACGCGCGTCGAGTTCGTTATGAGCATCTTTTGGCTAGGTTTATCTACATTCGTCAATCTGGCGGCCGTGGTCGTGGAGATCCTTGTCCTGTTCTACACAATCTACTGGTAGGAGAAACATCATGATCCGATCAATTGCCATCGTCTTCTTGATTGCAGTAGTCGGCTTTGCGACAGCGCCCAGCGCGTCGGAGAATAACGTCGTTGTAGAGACCGCGTCGGGACCCGTTCGCGGACACATGAGCACCAATCACATTCAGTGGCTTGGGATTCCGTATGCCGCCCCGCCGGTCGGAGAATTGCGTTGGAAAGCGCCGCGAGCTGTTACCCCCTGGTCGGAGGTGCGAGATGCGAGCAAAGCTGGCGATGGCTGCGTCCAGGGTACGGGCTGGGATCCGGGCTACGAAAAGCCACATCTGAATGAGGACTGCTTGTTCTTGAATGTTTACCGTCCGCGCGCTGCATCCGCTGATGCAAAGCTTCCGGTATTCGTCTGGATCCACGGCGGCGGATTGCGTGGCGGTGCCGGCTACGACACTGATCCACGCAAATTCGTAAATCTTGGCAACGTCGTCTTTGTGACGTTTAACTACCGTCTCGGCGCACTCGGTTTTCTCGCAGTACCGGGACTGACCGACGAGGATCAGGATTCGGTCGGCAATTACGGCATGCTTGACCAGCAAGCAGCACTGCGCTGGGTGAAAAAAAATATCGCAAAATTTGGCGGAAACGCGGAACAAATCACAATCGCAGGCCAGTCGGCTGGCGGCAGATCGGTCTGCAACCAGCTCGTTTCGCCAACGAACGAGGGGCTCTTTGCTCGGGCCATCCACCAGAGCGGCGGCTGCGGCGGTAGCTCGATCGCGGAGGCGGAGCAAACCGGGGCACGATTTGCTGCGGCAATTGGCTGCAGCGATGCGATGACGACCACGGCTTGCTTGCGTAGTAAGTCCCCGGAACAAGTTCTCACGGCGCAGGATGAGGTTCGCATCACGACGACTGTCTACGGTGGCAAGCATTGGCCGTTGCACCCGGGTGAAGCCGTTCGCGCCGGCAAGTTCAATCGCGTCCCGGTTATGATCGGCCAAACGCACGACGAGCGTACTCAGAGCATGTTCGCTGCCAATGACTATCGGGGTAATCCGATTACGGAAGAACGATATGCGGCAGAGATTCGTGATCGTTATAGCGATAGCGCCGATGAGATTTTCGAACTGTATCCCGTGGCGAATTTCTGGTCGCCGACGATAGCGCTCTCGACCGTCGAGGGCGACGACCGGTCCTGTGAGCGTCGCAATATTTACGCCGACCTGGCGGCTCATACGCCGACCTGGGTATACGAATTCGACGAGCAGGATCCGCCACCGTTCGTATCAATCGATCGCCTGCATGTCGATTTTCCTTTTGGCGCAACGCACGTTAACGAACTCGGTTACATCTTCGATTATCTTCGCCAGGCATTGCCGTTCTCTTCGGCACAAGGCGAGCTGTCGGATCAGATGATCAGTTACTGGAGCACGTTTGCACATTCGGGCGACCCGAACAGCGAGCTAACGCCCGACTGGCCGCGTTACTCGCCTGACACGGATGAGATGATGTCACTCAAGGCAAGCGGATCTGCCGTCAAGACGAGCTTCACCGACGAACACAAGTGCGGCTTCTGGGACCAGCAGGAAGGCTGACATCCAAAGCCACTGGAGCAAGGCATGAAAGGGTTTGCAGCAGGAATTGCCTCCTGTGTCGGACTTCTTGCGCCGGCCGTCACGATTGCTGCGGCACCCGCCTACTCCATAGAGACCATCGGCGATGTAGTCCAACTGCACGATTCGCACACGGCAACCACCGTGTCGGTTTTGACGCCCGTCAGCAACGCCTATGAAATGGTCGTCAATGGCCATAACATTCTGCGTATGCGGATCAAGACCGTCGACGAGATGCGCGCACGCCCTGGCCTGAATGGCATCCCGCTGCTTGCGCCGTTCGCCAATCGGCTCGATGAAACAGCGTTCTATGCCAACGGCAGGAAGTACAACTTCGACATGCAGATGGGCAACGTCCGCGATCCAATCCCAATACATGGCTTCGTCACAGGAGCCAATGCCTGGAAGGTTGTAGATGCCCGTGCGGACGACAGCGGCGCATGGGTGACCAGCACGCTGGAATTCTATCGCGTTCCCGAGTACATGCAGCAGTTTCCTTTTGCCCACACGCTGACAATGACCTACAAGCTGTCAGATGGCGCGCTTGAGGTGCGAACTCGCATCGATAATCTGAGCGCCGAGCCCATGCCGGTGTCGATCGGATTTCACCCCTACTTCCAGCTTACCGATTCCGTACGAAATGATTGGACGTTGAGCGCGCCAGCGAAAACGCACTGGATTCTCGGTTCGACGAAGGTACCGACGGGCGAAACTGAATCAGCGCAAGAGTTTTGGGGTGCAGATCCTCGCGCTATCGCGCTGAAAAACTATGCGACGCGCGATATCGACGACGTATTCAGTGATCTCGAGCGAGACGCGCAGGGCCGGGCTACATTCAGCGTGCATGGCACCAGGCAATCAGTTGCCGTTACTGTGGGTCCGAAATACAAAACGATGCTGATCTACACCACTGCGCCGCGTCCTGCGGGAGACAATAGCCAGCGTCGCAGGACCGCCGAGTCCGAGCCACCGCCACCGGTCAGCGTCGGTCCGGCGGTGCCGCTTAGTGCAACGAATGCAACACCGGATTTGCCCAACCGCGGTTTCGTGGCATTCGAGCCTATGGTCGCGATCACCAATGCGATGAATCTGGCGCACAAGGGCCTGTACGACGAGCTGCAATCCATACCGCCAGGCGAGTCCTGGGAGGAAAGTTTCTGGGTGCGCCCCGACGGGTATTAGCCGTGAGCGCAGGAACGCGGCTTAAGTTGTTGCGTAGATGTCGAAAACTGTC
The DNA here is from genome assembly GCA_029864095.1 of Gammaproteobacteria bacterium. Classification (GTDB taxonomy): domain Bacteria; phylum Pseudomonadota; class Gammaproteobacteria; order Steroidobacterales; family Woeseiaceae; genus UBA1847. The sequence continues at coordinate 16,474 of JAOTUB010000001.1, forward strand.
CTCGGAATCGACCTTTACGTTCCGTAAGCTATTCATTTTCAAGGGTTATGACTTGTTGCGTACGTACAACGACCTGTCATATACGTATAATTACATAGATATGGTTGCGTACTGTATACAATCTACGATAGAGTCGCGCTATCGGGCTCCAAGCCGATGAATATTAAAAACGGTTTTGGTTGAGGAATTCAGGTGGGGAGAACACTAATGATGAAACGAACCAAGGTAGCTGCTGCGGTTTCAGCCGCTTGTACATTAATGACTGGACACGCAATCGCGCAGGAAGCCCTGGATGAGATCACGGTCACCGGCATCCGCGGAAGTTTGACCAATGCGATGGATGTCAAACGCGAGTCATCCGGTGTTGTCGACGCAATTTCAGCGGAAAACATGGGCAAGTTCCCGGACACCAACCTGGCTGAATCTCTGCAGCGCATTACCGGCGTCTCCATCGACCGCGTCGAAGGTGAGGGTTCGCAGGTAACGGTCCGCGGTTTTGCCGGCCAGTTCAACCTGGTCACCCTGAACGGCCGCCAGATGCCCGCGGCCGACGTACAGAACGTCGGCACCAATGACTTTGGTGCTTCCGGCGAATCGCGCTCGTTCGACTTTTCGGTCCTGGCGTCCGAAGGCGTAACGGGCCTGCAGGTGTACAAGACGGGCCGTGCATCATCGCCTACGGGCGGTATTGGAGCGACGATCAACGTCAATACCGCGCGCCCACTGGAGACCGGAACCCAGTACGCTGTCGGCGCCAAATTGGTTGACGATGCCGGTTCCGAAAGCGGCGACCTCACTCCGGAGCTGAGCGGCCTGGCAAGCTGGGCGAACGACGACGAGACATTCGGCGTGAGCCTGTTCGCGTCCTACCAGGAGCGCGACGGGTCGTCTCGCGCCGGGACCTTCGGCGGCAACGTCTGGATTGCCCCGTACGATCCGGCCAACGGTGCGGTCTCCGGCGCCGTACAGGAGAACGAACCTACGGCCTTTGTAGACCTGGCCGGGTTTCCGTCGAATACGCGCGTCGAGTACGCGACGACGCACCGCGAGCGTACGAACGCGATGCTGACCCTGCAATTTGCGCCCTCGGATCGCCTGACGATCACCGCAGACGCGCTGTACACCGTAAACGACCTGGAGCACAACTCCACTCAGGACCAGCAATTTTATGCCCGTGCTTTCGAGTACATCGAGTGGGACGGCAGCAAGGTGGTCGCTACGCCGAATGTATTGGCCGAGACGCACAGCGGCACGAATCCGGCACCTCCTTTTACTGAGACCGGCACGGACATCCTCCACGATAACCGCTGGGTAAGGCAGCGGGACGAAATGACGTCGGTCGGCCTCAATTTCGCCTACGATTACAACGATGAGCTTTCTTTCAGCCTCGACCTGGCGTCGTCCGAGTCGGATACCGGCGGCAACTGGCCGGGCGGCTGGAGCTACTATCGCACGCCCATCGCCGGTGCGGTGAGCGGCTGGCGCGGCTCGGATATGTCCCGCGACGTCCCGGTAACGCTCATTGCCATCACGGACGGGTCGGGTGACCAGGACGGTATCTACGAGGTCACGGATGTCGGTACCCAGCAGGCCCGGCGGGAAGCGAGCGAACAGACGCACAGTCTCGACCAGCTCCAGCTGTCAGGCAGCTGGGACAACGGCGGCAATATCAAGGTTGATTTCGGTGTGGGACGCATCGAATCGGAAATGAAGCAGCGCTACATCAGGCAGGGCAACACGCTCGGCGGTTGGGGCGTCTCTGACACCGGCGACATCGAGATGAGGGCGCCCGGTATCATCACGCAAGCCTGCATCACCTGTAAATTCAGGGATTTCAATTTCGGCAATACTGCAAATATCGCGGCCTTGGCCCCTCCCGGCTCGAGCCTGATCACGCTGGGCGAGGTTTCCATGCAGGTCAATCCGAGGGACCTGTTCTTCGCCATGGCTGGATGGGTTCCCGCCGCGAACCCGGGAGCGACGCCGTTCGATCCCTTTAATCCGGGTGACAGAGGTACCGACGACAACCTGATTACCGAAGACATCACGTCGGTCTACTTGTCAACCACTATGGACGGCCAGATCGGCGACAAGGACATGCAGGTCGTGGCCGGTATCCGCTGGGAGTCGACCGATGCCACCTCTGCGACGCGTCAGACGATCGTGGAGCAGTTCCGCTGGGACTCGGATAACGACATGACGGAGATTTTCGGCAGTTCCTTAAGCATCGTCAGCGAAGATCACAGCTACAACAACTTGTTGCCAAGCTTGGACATCTCGGTGGATCTCACCGATGAGGTCAAGGCGCGTGTTTCCTTCAGCGAGACAATCGCCCGGCCGCAGTACGGCTTCATGTTCGTCCCGACCACTGTCAACGATGGCTCCACCCTGACCTACCTGGGCGGCATCCCGACGGCCAGCAAAGGTAGCGCGAAGCTGGATCCGCTCGAGTCCACCAACTTCGACCTGTCGGTCGAGTGGTACTACGATGAGTCAAGTTACGCGTCGGTCGGCTATTTCACGAAGGCGGTATCGAACTTCGTCGGCATCGAGCAGGTGCCGCAGTCGCTATTCGGCCTGAGGGACGTCACCGGGCGTGCGCCGGGTAACCGTCTGGACCAGGCCATCATCGCGCTGCAAGCGGGTGGTTGGTCCGTTAGCGAGGAAAGCCTCTTCACGATGACAGCCATCCTGGATAATCCGGCGGACTTTCCTGGCGGCGCGGCCGAGTTCGACGGCACCGGGGACCAGGCGTTATTCGTATTGAATACGTATGACATCTTTCCCGACAGCTTGGATCCGCTGTTCATCTTTGAAACCGCACAGCCGGTGAACAACCAGACGGCCAATATCGATGGCTTTGAGCTCGCCTGGCAGCACTTCTTCGGCGACACCGGTTTCGGGTTCATGGCCAACGCCACGCTCGTTAATGGTGACATCAAGTTCGACAACGCGGCACCGCCGAACTTCGACCAGTTCGCACTGGAAGGCCTGTCGGACTCGGCGAATCTGATCCTGGTCTGGGAGAACGATACGTTCGGGGCGCGCATTGCCTACAACTGGCGCGACGATTTCCTCTATAGCACCAATACCGGCAACTTCATCCCGGGTTATTTTGAAGAGCACGGCCAGCTCGACGTCAATTTCAGCTGGAACGTCAGCGAGTCGTTCAATTTGAGCCTGGACGGCATCAATCTTACCGAGGAAGGGATCACGGCGTACGGGCGTACGCCGAACATGACCGATTGGAGCAAGGAATACGACGCGCGCTGGGTGCTGGCGGCACGTTACAACTTCCAGTAGTCGTACACGGGTTCCTGCCGGATCTGCGGCGGGAACCCGGGTCACTCCGGAAGCACAAGGACTGCAAGACGAGGTTCCCACCGGGTGTCCGGTGGGAACCTTTTTTTGTCGGCTGTCCTAATCATTTTCTTTGGTCTAATATCCCCCTCTTGTCTCGAACACCGGGCGCCCCATGACGACGAAGATTCTCAATAATATTGATCATAAGGATCTGAAGGTCGACGCACGCCCAAACAAGCGCTACGGCGATTACGTCAATCGTGCGGCAGTATTAACCACGGAATATTCCGATCTGCATAAACAATTTCCCATCCTTATTTATAAGAGTGATGAAACTCAGGAGCTGGCTAGCCACGCGATACTCGGCTTCGACAAAGACGAAAACCTGTTTATCGAAAACAATGAGTGGCAAACGCAATGGGTACCGGCCACGCTGGCTCGGGGTCCGTTTTCGATAGGCTACCGAAGCCGCGAAGAACGCGGTGAGGAGTCGACAGAAACACTGATCATGGTCGACGAAGAAAACCCGCGCTGCGGGGTCGACGACGGCGAAGCGATATTTCTCGAGTTCGGCGGCGAGACGCCTTATCTGGAATACGTCAGGAAGGTACTAAAAACAGTCGAGACTGGCCTGCATGTCGACAAGCTGTTTTTCGGCTTGCTGCAGGAACTGGATCTGCTCGAGCCGGTGTCAATCAAGATCACGCTCACCGCAGAGAAAGCCGTCGATTTCAATGGCTACCACACAATCAACCGGAATAAGCTGGCAAATCTCGATGGTGACAGTCTGCAGAAATTGAACGCTGCTGGCGTGCTCGGCCTCATTTTCTTTATCATCTCGTCGCTCGACAACTTTGAGAAAATGATTGCATTGAAAAGCGCCAGGTCGTCCGTGTCCTGAGGACTTGCAAACTTATGGCAGGCGCTCGAAAAACGGCACACGTTATCGAAGGTATAGCACCGGACAAGATTCCCTTCGACGACCTGTTTGCACTCAACGAGCCGGTCATCATGCGTGGCCTGGTTGCCGGTTGGCCGCTTGTAGAAGCCGGGCGCCGATCCGCTGAACGAGCCATGCAGTATATGGCAGCCGGATACAGCGGCAAACCCGCCAAGGTGTATATCGGTGATCCCGATATCAAAGCGAGATTCTACTATGACGAATCGCTCACGGGCCTGAACTATCGCGTGGAAACGATCAGCTTGCTGGACGCCTTCGCTTCAATCAGCGCAGACCTAAACCGGGCTGAGCACTCATACTATTTCATCCCTTCTCTCGTGTTTGCCGACGGATTCCCGGGCCTGGACAGTGACAACAAACTGATCTTCGATCACGAGATTTTCCAACGCGTCGCCCTCACAAAGAAAAGCTGGATCGGTACCGAGTCCATAACAGGGGCACACTTCGACCTCCCGAGTAACCTCGCGTGTTGCGCCGTTGGCAGGAGGCGGTTTACGCTGTTTCCGCCCGATCAGGTTCATAACCTGTATCCCGGGCCATTCCATCTCACCCCCGGCGGTCAGGTGACCACCATGGTGGACTTGAGAAACCCGGACTTCGAAGCCTATCCACGATTCGCCGCAGCGCTGGACGCTTCTGTAGTCGCGGACCTGGAGCCCGGCGACGGGCTCTACTATCCGAGTATGTGGTGGCACGAAGTCGAATCGAAGGACCGTTTCAACGCCATGATTAACCACTGGTGGTATGCATCCCCACGTTACATGGCAGACCCGATGGACGTATTGATGCATGCCATATTGGGACTACGTGATCGCCCGGAACGCGAGAAACAGGCCTGGCGCGAGTTGTTCGACTACTACATTTTCGGACCTGCCGACAAGCCCAGGGCCCACCTGCCCGAGGCCTGCCACGGTGTACTGGCAGAACTCGACGAAACCATGGCCAGACGATTGCGAGCGACGCTGCAACAAACCCTGAACCGATGATTGAGGGATATTCGTCATATGCAGCGAGCCGATAAGACAAAAGTGATTGTAGCCGGAGGGGGAACGGCCGGTTGGCTGACCGCCTACAGCTTGGCCAAACGACTCGGCAAATTGCTCGATCTCACACTGATCGAGTCTGACCAGATCGGCACCGTCGGCGTCGGTGAAGCTACGATTCCGAGCATGAAGGTTTTTCACCAGCTCGTCGAAATCGATGAACAAGCGTTCATGCGGGCCACCCAGGCCACGTTCAAGCTGGGCATCAGCCTGGAAAACTGGGCGAACATTGGCGACAAATATATACACAGCTTCGGCGTTCTCGGCCAGAGCACTTGGATGGCCGAATTCCATGAGTTCTGGCTCGAGGGACGTGCGCAGGGTTTCGCCGGGCCACTTGACGACTATTGTCTCGAATTGAAGGCCGCCAAACGGGAAAAGTTTGCCACCGAAGTGAACAAGATGCCGCTCCTTTATGCGTATCACCTCGATGCGACGGCCTACGCAAAGTACCTTCGCCAACAGAGCGAGGCGCTTGGCGTCAGGCGAATCGAAGGCAAGATTGCTGGCGTGGATACGGATCCCGAAACCGGGAACATTGCGGCGCTGCAGCTGGACGGCGATGTAGGCCTCGCCGGCGACGTGTTCATCGACTGTACGGGCTTTCGAGCGTTGTTGATCGGCGAGTACCTGGGGGTCGGTTTCGAAGACTGGAGTCACTGGCTGGCATCCGATCGAGCGATCGCCGTGCAATCTGACGCGGCTGAAGCGCCGCGACCGTACACCCGGTCTATCGCGCATCCTGCCGGCTGGCAGTGGCGCATTCCCCTACAGAACCGGGTTGGTAACGGCATGATCTACTGCAGCAAGTATTTGTCGGATGACGAAGCGAAACAGACGCTGTTCGATAATTTGCCGGCAGAACCTCTCACCGATCCTCTCATGCTGCGATTTACGACCGGCCGCCGGTACAAGTCCTGGCACAAGAACTGTATTGCCATCGGCTTGTCGAGCGGCTTCCTGGAGCCCCTCGAGTCAACGGCCATTCACCTGATCACTACCGCGATAGCGCGGCTAATGCGCCTGTTTCCGTTTTCGGGCAACACGGAACGGCTGGCCGCAGAGTTCAATCAGCTGACCAATCTGGAGCTCGAGGCGGTGCGGGATTTTGTGATCATGCATTACAAGTTGACGCAGCGAGACGATAGCGACTTTTGGAATGCCTATCGCACGATGGACATCCCCGAGAGCCTTGCCCATAGAATGGCCATCTTCCAGGAAAACGGCTACACATCTTCCGACGACGCGGGCCTATTTCATGTCACATCCTGGGTACAGGTCATGATGGGTCAGGGCCTTTACCCGGAGCAACATCACGGCGCGGGCCAAATACTGGCACCGGCCGGCCTCAAAGAGCAACTCGACATCATCAAACGGTCAGTCGACATGAAATTCAGCAAACTGCCGAGCCATCAAGACTTCATTAACAAGTATTGTCCGGCTCCAATGGCCGCAAGCTCCAACTGAATAGGTCGGCACTAGACCGCACCACCGGCGACGTCTTTCGGCCTCACCCCGGCGAACAGGTTGAGCGTGAGTCGTCCCCGCGTCGGGACGCTTGTCAGCAGGTCAGGCCGTGTTATGTGTGCGCTATGAGGTATCCCGCCGGAGTAGAAGACCGCCCGGTTGAACTTGGCCGGCATTGCCGCCAGTAATTCCGCGATATCGTTGGAGGCGGTCATGTATTCCGGCGGCTTGCGGTAATGCTCGGAATGCTCTCGCAGGTATTCGAGCGCAGCGTCGATATCGTGCAATGCCAGTTCATACGCGCGGACGGCAATGTCTTTCGCCTTCCAGCGGAAGAAGCCCGTACCGCCGAGTTCGGGATTGGCGAACAAATAGACGATGCCGGCGTAGGTATGGTGGATGGGACTAATGCGTGGATCGATATGGCACATGCGGTGATAGGGCGACAGTTCCTCGGGCTTGAGCGCCAGGTTGGACAGGAAGGCCTTCAGCTTGATGTCGGCACGGTGAAACCGAAACACTCTGCTCAAATTCGAGCGTATGAATCGCCGCAGGTCCTGAATGGCTGACTCCTCGATATCCCGACCGCGGCAAGGGTGACCCACAGGCTTCGAGACGAACTCGCCTGCATATTCCGCAACGTTGGCGACCAGGTTGTGCGGGTCCGCGAGGAAATCATCTACAACCGCGATACTTATGCCGTCATCGAAATCGTGCAACCTGATGTCGGGATTAGGGGCAATTCGAATGACCGGCAGTTCTGCCATAGCGCTATCTATTGCTCCGTGCCCTTGTCCATTAACCTGCCAGTGGGTGCCCCCAACCGCGAATTACAGAAAAATCCTACCGGATACCATCCCAAAACAGCTCCATCCGGCGGCGCGTCGCTTCGTCCGGGAGCGCGCCGCGGCCGGCCATCTGATTATCTATCATATGTTCCAGGTCCGTAGTGCCCGGTATGACGCAAGTAACCGCCGGGTGCGAAATGATGTACTTGAGGAAGAATTGTCCCCAGGTCGTGGCGCCGAACTCGGCCGCCCAGTCAGGAACCTCGCGCCCACCGATGCTGGCAAACAGGGAACTACCTCGACCGCCGAAAGGCACCGCAACCATGACTGCGATCCCGAGCTCTGCGGCGAGCGGCAGGACGTCGCTCGCCGTATCACGGTTGCCGATTGAGTAATCTATCTGCAAGAAGTCGATCGGGTATTCTCGCATATACTCCATAACCTGCGGATGCTGGGCGCGCTGCACGCTGGTTATGCCGATGTACCTGGCCCTGCCCTGCTGCTTCAGGTCGAGCATCAGGGGCATCAGAGGTTCGACGCTACTGACGAAATGCGCGAATAGCAGATTGACACGTTCCATCTGGAGCCAGTCGAGAGAGCGTTCGAAACTCGTTGCGGCAGTTATCGCACCCGGTCCCGGTGCCGCTCGCGGACCCCGAAATTGCGCGCCGGCCGCGTTGAACTTGGTCGCCACGAACATCTTGTCCTGCAATCCCAGGTCCTTGAGGGCCTGACCAATCACCTCTTCGCTGCCACTGTACATCGCAGCCGTATCGACAACACGGCCGCCCATCTCGTACATCTTTGACAAGACAGTGCTGACTGTCTCTAAACCGGCGCGGCCGAAGCGGTTGGTGCCAACCCCCATGACCGGAAGTACCTCGCCTGTCGATGGTATGCGCCGGCACACTTTGTCTTCGCACGAGGACTCGGCAATGGTGCCGCTGCCCAGACCGGGGAGTGCCAGGCCGAGACCTGCCATCGCTCCGGCCTGCAGCACTTGTCGCCGGGATATCTCATCTGATTTACGAGTCATTTTGGTCTCCTGCAATATCTGTATTTTTCGAAATTCGTTGCTTATTGCGGCAAACCGGGCCCACAGAGTTCGTACTCTCGTTCGCGACAAGACTGCGCCGCCTGCGGCGCCGGTCCGGTACGTTGGATCAGGCTGGCATCAAAAATTTTTGTCTCGCCTGCCAGCGGCACCGAAAATCAAGCTGTGACATTACAAGGTAAAACTGCTTCGCGATCAACGGACCGTCTGCGGGGTTGCCGTCTCACGCAGCCGAAAGTGGTACTCGTAATGGACCCCGTTGCGGTCCCGCGTATTTGAGCGAAGCAGGTAAAGTCCTTCCACGATGTGAGCGAAGCGCACCGGGCCGACGTCGACGACTTCGTAGCCAAGCGCTTCGACCAGCCCCGCGACCTTTCGCTTGGCGGTCGCATCATTGCCAACGAGCGGTATCGTGACCGGGTGACCATTCACGTGCGGATCGAGCATCGTGTCCATGCTGATCGTATTGAAGGCTTTGACGACGAAAGCGCCGGGTGCCAGATTCTGGATCCGCTCGGCATTCGACGCCGTACCCGGATAGTCCCGGTAGCCGTCGTCGGCAATGACGCGCGGATTGACCGGATCGATGATGATTTTGCCTGACAAGTCACCGAGGCCCTTTATGACGTCTTCAGCGACTTCCCAGGGCACATTGAGCATGACGATGTCAGCCTGGGCGGCCGCCTCATGAGGCAATGCTGCGGACGCGTCGCCGCCGGCCGCCTCGACCATCGCTTTGACGACATCGCGGTCAGGTGACCGGGAGCCGTAGATCACCCGATGCCCCAGCGCGGCGTAGCGCGGACCGAAGGCCGCCGAGACGTCGCCGGTGCCTATCAGGGCAATTGTCTCGGCATGGCCGCCAAGTGGCACAGCAAATGCCAGGAAAAGAAAGCTCAGCGCGAGCAATTGGCGTATAGACATATTACAAACCCACGATGTCACGGGCCGCGCCCGTCAATTCAACGATGTGCAGGCCCGAACCCGCGCGATCCACAGCAAATATATAGCCGCGGCTGTCCAGATCCACGTTATTCGTCTGGATCACGCGCTTGCAGCGGCGGGTTCCATCGACGTTTGAGCACGTCTCCGCGGTGGTCTCGTTGACCTCCGGGACGAAGTAACCGACCTCTACCGGGCGGAAAGGATTGCGGATATCGACGGCGCGTATGCCGCCGCTGAAGTACGACACCACCATCAGTCTCTTATCGAACGCGGGATGGTAGGCATCGTTAATGGAATGCGGTCCGAAGCGTCCCCCGCGGCTGCAGAAGTCACCAGGATTGGCATCGGCCTGATACGTTGAGATCACGAACGGATGTGCCTCGTCGGTGATGTCCATGATGAACACGACGTCACGTGGGCTGAGGCAGGCGCCTCCACCGACTTCTGACGGGACAATGAGGAGGTCCCGCGAAGGCAGCGCGCGGTCGTTGCTGTAGTCGGGGATCGGTACGTCGAAGATCGGCTTCGCTGTATGCGCACCCCAGTAAGACGGCATGTCGACTCGCGCGATTTGGGGAAACCGAAGGCTTTGCGTCGTCGGTGCCATGGGGCTGTCGACCGACGGATCACCATTCAGCAATTTGTCGCGGTCAAGAATCTGGATCACGCCGTTGGCGCCGCTCTCGTAACCCAGGTAGACCCTGTCGCCCACGACGAATGGCTGATGCAGCCCGCCGATCCCGGGCGCCGGCATGGGACCCTCGGCACCGGGTTGCCAACCGTCGAGGCCGAAATCGCGAATATGACGCGGGGCTTCCGGTTCGCTGAGATCGAAAGCCTGAAGCAGCCGTGTGACGAGCCAACCATCTGCCGTGCCGTTGAAGTAACCGATACCGGATTCGCAATCCCAGAACAGTTTGTGTGTCTCTCGCGAGCCGCGCTGCGATTCCGGGCGCGGCGACACGCCGGTTTCACCGACGTAGGAAAGGGACTGCGGTGAAGTCGGATCCGTGACATCCATGATTTCATAACCGAGGTTGCCGTCGGTCCGCGCCAGGTAGGTGCGATCGGGATCGCCATTGGGCAGCACGGCGCCATCGCATATCTGAACGTGCTGTGAATGGCTCGCATCCGGACTTGTCGGCGGTCGATGCAGGAGCAACTCCGGCGATCCCGGGTCCGTTACGTCGAGCACCGACAGACCATTGACTTCGACCTCGTTCGTCATCGGGTTCATGGCTTCACCCGCATGGTGCCCGACAAACAGGATCGTACGGTCGCCAAAGTTATGGGCGACGGAGTGGTACGCCGGACGGCCCTGCAGGTCTTGGCGGCCAACCAGTGCCATGTTCCAGGCTTCCGGCGCTGTGCGTCCGGCCGTCGGCACGGGCCCCGCCGGCGCCTCCGTTGCGAGCGACGCCGCTCCCGCATCAGCCGCCGGTTCGTGTGACCTGTCGCAGCCCGCCAGCGCCGGCGCACAGGCAATGGTGAGCGCCCAGGCGCGGGCCACAGAGCCGGTAAATCGAGAAAACACTGTTGATGGACTTCCTATTGTAAGTTCATGCCCCGCCCGAAGTGTTTCTCTCTACGAGAGTCGGCCGGCAGATAAGACTAGCATTCGATTGGCAAAATTGTACATAATAAACAGTTAATCTGCACCAGGTTATACTGGCAGCACCGTCCCCCGCGTCCTGGCGCCATCGTGCTCAAGGGATCATGAGCCACGCGCGGTCTTGATCTGCGACGGGGACGACGACACCGGGGTAAAGAATCCTGTGCGAAACGAAATGATTCTTGGTCATTTGCACGCTATGATTTCACGCATCCGCGACACCCTTGCCCGTATGTGGGGCGCGGCGATCCGGGCTGCGCCGATGCCCACAGCGGCGAGATCCGCAAGGCCGGACGTGCGTCGGCCACTGCACTTCGGAAAATATGGCAGCGGCCAGGGCTTATTGAATATAGAATACAATTTTTTGAACCTGATCGCGGTCAGCCGGTCTATTTTGGGAAATCTTCCTGCTGTTCCGAGTGCCCCGGCATTTCCAGAGACGGCGCAATCCGGGGCGGTAAGGTCTTGGGATCAATATCAATGGTGAATGATCACCGGTCTCCGGGTGCCGGTAGCGGACGTGCCGAGCAGCTCGTTGTGCGCCTTGTGGCGCTCTTGGTAGTGCAATGGCTGGCGGCCGGGCCGGTGCGCGCAGAGGCACAAGTATCGGAGTCGGCAGTCCTTGATTCTGCAGGCGCGGACCCGTCGACGATCGTATACGGGCAGGCGTTCTTCGCCCAATACAACGTCACCACCGCCGAGGATATCCTGCGACGCATTCCCGGCATCTCAGCCATTCTGGATGGAGACGACGGCGGCGCCTCGGGAGGAGATCGCCGTGGCTTCGGCTCTGACGGCGATCAAATCCTGGTAAATAACCGCCGTCTGGCGGGTAAATCCAACGACATCAGTTCAGCCCTGAGCCGAATCCAGATTCAGAATGTCGAGCGCGTTGAACTGCTGCGCGGCACCACCGGCGACATAGACGTTCGAAGTGATGGTGTCGTCGTCAATCTGATTCTCAAGGAAGGCGAGGCAGCAACGAGTTCCGGATCCGCCATGCTGGCCTCACAGCTGGACGATAGCGGCTGGGTCGACCTGGATGCTGCGGTTAATTACAACGGTGAAGTCGGCGCATTGACTTTCTACATTGGCCTGGAAAGAAAGACGCTGTCCGAGGATGGGGGTGGCGGTGGCTATACGCGACGTTATCGGGATGAGCGCTACTTCTATCCTGCCGGTGAACTGATGCAGATCCGCGACAACGTATCGAACCGGCAGGAAGAGAAATATTCTTTTGCAGCAAATTCGACCTATCACTTCGAGCAAGGCGACAAACTTCAGCTCAATGCCCTGATCAATTTAAAAAGCGAGGACACGTTCGACGTTATTCCATTCGCCGAATACGCCAGCGACGGGAATCCTATCTCGTCAGGAGTCGATCTCAGAAGCGAGGTGGTCGACAGAGGGCTCGAATGGGAATTTGGCGGCACCTATGAGCGCAGTATCGGTGACAGCGGCAACGTCAAGATTCTGTCTGTATACACCCACGACGAAACTTCAAAGATAGAAGCAAGAAACGAACAGATCGGCGGCGCCTTTTACGAGGTCAGCCGTAATCCCTCCGATGTGTTGGAGACCGAAATAATCCTCAGGGGTTCTTACTATTGGCCGCTTACATCGAGTCAAACAATCGAGGCTGGGGCCGAGTCGGCCCGGAATACGCTCGACCAGACGATCCAGGTGTTCGCCGACCTCGACGAAGATGGTCTCGCCGAAGAAATCGACATATTTAACCCCTCTTCAAAGGTGCAGGAAACCCGAACCGAGTTATTCGTCAATCACAACTGGACGCTCAGCGATCGCTGGACCGCGTCGAGTTCGCTAGTGGCGGAAACTTCGAAAATTTCCCAGGCGGGTGCCGATTTTAGTAACAAAGCGGACTTCGACTTCGTGAAGCCCCGGTTGGATGTTCGTTTTTCGCCATCTGTGGAAGATCAATGGCGTATCAAGATTGAGAAAACCGTCAGCCAGCTCGACTTTTCCAATTTCGTGCCCGAATACAACGTTCGGGACGACCGTTTCTCTGCCGGCAACCCCAATTTGCGGCCGGAAACGGCATGGGAATACGAAGTCGGCTACGAGCATCGTCTCGCCAACGACGAGGGCGTAATCGGCACGCGCATGTACTACAAGGACATCCAGGACCGAATCGAGAATATCGCAGTCGATGTCGACGACGACGGTGAATTCGATCCTGCAGCGGGCAATATTGGCGATGCCACCGAATACGGCATCGAGCTAACGTTCAGTATCAGAATGGCCCGCCTCGGGGCTCCCAACCTGATACTCGATGGAACCTTCCTGCGACGCGAAACCGAGGTTACGGATCCCTTTTCGGGGCTCGATCGATGGATGGCCCAGAGCTGGAAGTACACCGCGGATCTCGGCCTGAGACACGACATCGCTGAACACAGGCTGTCTTACGGCGTCACTTTCGAAGACTGGGGCGGGGCGAACGAGCGGTATGAATGGCAGGAATTCAGGGGTTTCACCAGAACTCCGCAGGTGACGGCATTCCTCGAAAAACGATTCGGAACACGATGGACAGTCAGATTCGATGCTCTGGACATTACGCAGGGCGTGCGTGAACGGACACGGTGGATCTACGCAGAAGACGCGACCGACGGCGCTCTCAAGCGAGTGGAATATTTCGAAGATTCGCGTGATCGCCGGTACACGCTTGGTATGACAGCAACGTTCTGACATAAGCGGCACACGCCTGACCCCAGCCAGGCTATCGATAACGCCTTCTATGTGGTGCCCGTCCCGGCGAAAATGCACTGGCGCGGTGTCTGGCCCACCCCCGCGGTGGGCGCACAGAGTTGCATATTGTATGCGATTGGGTCAAGCTCGGCTGCCGGTTTGACAAGCCAGAAGGGAGAAGGCACATGGTTGAGGAAACGGGTGACGGGGCGCAGGTTGGCGGTTACAAGACGATCGTTTTCGTCATCTGCTCAGTGGCGGCATTGGGCGGTTTGCTGTTCGGTCTCGACCAGGGCTTCATCGCCAACTCGCTCGAAACGCTGACCGAGCACTACGACCTCACCGTGCAGGATAAGGAAAGCTACTCCGCCATCCTGGCCACCGGCGGGATCTTCGGTGCACTACTCTCGGGCGTATTCGCCAGGCTCCTCGGACGAAAAAAGAGCCTGCTGCTCGCAGGATTCATCTTCACAGCCGCGTCCCTTTACTCGGCGCTGCTGCCGAATCTGTTCATCCTGTCGGCCTGCCGCTTCGCTCTCGGCTTCGGCGTTGGCATGGCGTCGTTCGTGGTTCCCCTCTACCTCTCCGAGACGGCACCCGCCGCCATCCGAGGGTCGATGGGAACACTGTTCCAGCTGATGATCACCATTGGTATCTTCCTGATCTCGGTGACCAACGTGTTCATCGCCCGGGCCTTCGTGGATCCCGCGACCGCGCTGCCGCTGATGTTCCTGACGATCACGTTGTTTGCGGCGCTGATGTTCGGCGGCGGTTTCATACTTCCCGAGAGTCCCCGGTGGTTGATGCTTAAGGGCCGGAAAGAAAAGACGATCGAGGTACTCCGAAAAACGCTCAACACCCAGGAAGAAATCGACACCGAGATTCGCGAGATCGAAGAGGCGCTGCACGGGCCGCAAGGTGTGGGGTTCGGCATAGTCTTTCGCGGCTACTTCTTCAAGGTTTTGCTGGTGGGCGTGCTGCTGCAGATGTTCCAGCAACTGGTCGGCATCAACGTGATGATTTACTACGCACCCACCATCTTCGGCTATGCCGGGATGAAGGGCATCATAGCCATGATGACGGTACCCACAGTGAACATGCTGTGCACCATCCCGGCGATCTTTCTCGTCGAGAAGTGGGGACGCAAGAAACTGCTCTACGTGGGCGCCGTGGCGATGTTCGTCACGATGGTTGCTGCCGGCCTCGCCTTCCAGGCGATCGGCACCGGCGCCGACGCGGCGATCATTGGCAATGCTCCAAAGACGATTCTGCTGCTTGCGGTCATCGTCTACATTTTCGGATTCGCCGTCTCGTGGGGCCCCGTCGTGTGGCTGGTCTGTTCCGAGATCTTCCCCCTCGAAGGCCGAGAGGTCGGCATGACCATCACCACCATGGTCAACTGGACCTTCGCGGGCCTGGTGATGGCGAACGCACTGACGTTTATGGAGACCTTCGGGAACGCCTCGATCTTTTTCTTGTTCTCCGGGTTCTGCATTGTAGCGATCTTGTTCGTCAACCGGCTCGTGCCGGAGACCAGGGGCATCACTCTTGAGGAGATGGAGTTCAACCTCAAGGACGGTGCCCGACTGCGCGATCTGGGGAAGCAGAGATAAGCCGCTCGCTCAGCACATGTTCTGCTGCCCGTTTGCGCTCGAGAAGATGCGCTACGACGGCAAGCCGTCGAAAAGAATGGTGGCCGGGCGCGGACTAGTCGGCGCAGCCGATTGGACAGACGAAAGAATCGAGTCTGCCCGAATAATTGCTCGCCGACCGCCCGGTCCTGTCAGAGACCGGGGTGCCACTCTTTGCAACCTCCTGTGGGCCGAGCTGGTGGTCGCCGAAAACCGGCTTGACTGCGGTAAGGGTTGTGAACCATGGCCGCAAGCACAATTGTCGAGGAGAAGTAACAATGAGAATGTTCAAGGGGATTCACGCGGTCGTCGCGATGTTGGTATGGGCCCTGCCAGGCGTTGCCCAGGATCAACAGCCGATGACGTTTTTCGTCGCTAGTGATGGCCCGGGTAACGGCGGTAACCTTGGCGGCCTGACAGGCGCCGATGCTCTCTGTCAGCGGCTCGCGGCTTCCGCAGACCGCGGTGATGCGACCTGGCACGCTTATCTGAGCCAGGCGCCGACTGACGGCCTGCCTCGAGTGGATGCGCGTGACCGCATCGGCAGCGGGCCCTGGCACAATGCCAAAGGCGATCTGATCGCTGCGAACGTTGCCGACCTGCACGAAGATCGCAACAACATTCGCAAATACACGGCACTGAATGAGCACGGCGAGGAGGTCGAGGGTCGGGGCGATCAGCCCAACCGTCACGACATCCTGACCGGCTCAGACTCGATGGGGCGCCTTTTCGATCCCGACCCGGCAGTGTCAACCTGCAACAACTGGACCAGCAGCAGTGACGAGCATACAACGCGGGTCGGTCATCATGACCGTCTCGGGGGCGCGAATGCATCCTGGAATTCCGTGCACAACTCGCGCGGCTGCAGCCAGGAAGCACTGATCAGCAGTGGTGGTGACGGCTTGCTCTACTGCTTCGCTGGCGACTGATTCAAGCGGCAGTTTTAAGGAACCGGTAAGTCAGGCTGCGGGCGCCGCGGCGCACAGTTTTGCCTACGGTTCGATCCTTGCAATGACCTGATGCAAATCAAATTGCATCAGGTCCGGTTGACACTAATAGCCTTCATAAGGCGGAAGGTTTTTTCGGGCGGCATGAAACGGCTCGCCCCGGATGTTACTGCACAATACGGCATGCCAACAAAATGATAGATATCCCTTAGGATGTAGCCGCTTGCTTTGCCGCTCGTGGCGTCGGCGACGCCTGTTTGACCCGTTGCCCTATTCGCGTGTACAGCTCGCCGGATGACGAGGCCACCGCGACGTTCCCGATTCGCAACACGCCCTGGGCAGCTCAGGTCCCTGGCGGCGCCGACAATAGCAATGTCATCTGCCATGTCATCGGTGAGCAACCCCAGTCCGGCGAGTGTCAGTCGCCCCGCGTCCATCGAAACCAACGCCCTCGAGTGGTGCCGTTGTGCAGCACGATCGCACGCATGTACAGCCGCTCGTGGTCGTACTTACCGGTTGCCGGCGCGACCGGTCTGCCCGGGGTAATATCAACCTTGGCGGCACCGGCCCGCAACGGACCGGCGGCCGCAAGCGCGGCCGCCCAGCACAGCGCGGCGGCGATAACAGTCATATTGCCGGCAATTCTTTTCACAGTCCGTTCCTGTCATTATTTGAATAGCAATTGGGCCATGTCGGCGAGCGAATGGCGCCACACTTTCCATTCATGCACTCCCGGGTAGGTCTTCGCGACGAAGTCGATGTCGCGGACTTTCAGATCGGCCCAGGTGTCCCGCAGCGCGTCGATGCGTGGATCTTCCGTACCGCAAGTGAAAAACAGGAGATCGAGTTTCTCGTTGACAGCCTTGGGATCATCCAGGAATCCCGGAATGATGCTGTCGAATACTTCCGACCCATATGGCCCGCCATCTCTGCCGCGGAATTGTCCGGAGCTCAGCAAACCGATATTCGCGAAGACGTCGAGGCGATTGAATGCAACACTGGCGGTGATGGAAGCGCCCATCGAGAGGCCGGCCAGTGCCCGATTCTCGCGGCCCGGCAACGTGCGGAAGTTTTTTTCGATATACGGCACAAGGTCGCCGACGATATCCTGGATGTTGTTCTCACGAATCGGAGCACCTGGGCTACCGCCGCTGCCTACGCCCGGCGGTGGCGCCGTGCGCGGGCCGGCGAGGTCGAGCGATGCGAGTTCGCCCCAATACGCGTTCGGCATAACGACGATCATCGGCCTGGCTTTGCCCTGAGCGATCAGGTTGTCCATGATCACGTTGGCAATGCCCATTGTGGGCCAGGCATCTTCGTCGCCGCCGCTGCCATGCAACAGATACAACACCGGGTATTCGATGTCCGAATTTTCATAGCCGGGAGGCGTATACACAAACGCCCGTTTCGACGTCTTCATGACGGTCGACGGCACCCACACCGAATGTACCGTTCCGTGTGGCACCTGTTGCGGCTGCAGTAGAGCAGCGCTCTCGTTGCCCAATACCAGCACGGTGTTCATGAATCCGACGCCGTCACGCTGCACATTATAGTTATTCGGGTCCAGCGTCCTAACGCCATTGACTAGGAAGGTGTAAGCCCACAGGTCCGGATCGAGCGAAGCAGTCGTCACCGTCCAGAGGCCAGAGTCGTCCTTATTCATCACAACACCGCGGCCGCCTTCCCAGTTTCCCTGTACATTGACATCGGTCGCATGCGGTGCAAGCAGGCGAAATGTTACCCGGCCGTCCCGCTGCACCTGGGGCGAAACGATCTTTTCCGTCCGCGCCTCGCCACCGCCTGTGCCGACCGTGGTGGTCGGCGATTCCTGCGCGAATGCTGTGCTACTCAACAGCAGTAACGCTACGATCATCGATAAATTTTTCATTGCAAATTCTCCTGCCACCGTAGACGGAATCGCCGTTGCTGCGCTTTGTGCCCGGACAGTTAAAGCTGATGGTTGGACTTTCGATGCGGACATCATCGTCCCATTCCTGGTTGGCGCTCATTAATGACGGGCTCACCGATGTCTTCGTCGATAACGGGACTCCAGATGCCGGTGCTTGCCATCAAGACGTCGACACTCCGGCCGTCCGAAGCGCCGCCAGCACCCGTTCCGGACGAAACGGCAGCCGTCGCAGACGAACGCCTGTAGCGTCGTGGATGGCGTTGGCGACCGCCGCGATCAGCGGCTTGTGACTCGTCTCGCCCGCGCCGTAGGGAGCCAGATCGGATCGATCCGGGCTCGGGTCACCGTTGACGAGGACAATGTCAATGGACTCGGGCGTGTCGGAATGCCGGAGAGTCGGGTGCGATTGCCAGTTGACACTAGTAACCTTTTCAGTGTCGAAGCGGACCTCTTCCCAGAGCGCCCGGCTCAAGGCATGCAACATGCCGCACTCGATCGTATTGCGTAACCCCCCGGGGTTGACCACCAGACCGCAGTCGTGCGCGCAAACGAGCCGTTTGGCCCAGACCCGACCGGTTTGACGATCGACCTCGACCTCCGCAATCGTGGCGGCGATGGTACGGTTGCGATAGGTGTAAGCGATGCCACGCCCCGTAAGAAGTTTCTGGCCACCATGGGTTTGCGCAGCGGGTGTTTGCGGCGACGGGCGAGTGTTCCAGCCATAGGCACCGGCGGCTGCCTTGACGACGGCGATCGAGCGCGCACGTCGAAAAACGTCGTCCTCGTCACTGTTGCTCAGCATATCGAGCCGGAACACGACGGGATCGATGTGAGCGGCCGCCGCCAGCTCATCGATGAACGATTCGAAGGCGAACGTCACCTGCGGTCCGTTGGGATCGCGCAGGTTGCCCGTACGTAACGGCGTCTCCCAAACCAAGGGCAGGCCAACGACGCGCGTCGTTGTGCGTCGGTTCGATATGCCATACATAAGCGACGGCGTCGCCGCGCTGCCCGCTGCCGGCGTCTCCGGGCGCCGGCCCATGAGCTGGGCAATGAGGACGGTGTCTGGCTCGTTGTAACCGACGTGGTTGAAATCGGCGGCGCAGGCATCGTACTCGAGTGCCGTCACCTTGCCACCCGCATCGAGCCCGCCTCGCAGCTTGAACACGTAGGCCGGGCCCTTTGTGTCCCAGGCAGTCTCCTCTTCACGCGTCCACTGCACGCGCACCGGGCGACCCAGTTCGTGGGCCAGGAATGCGGCCTCGAATCCGGCATCGTCGGCGGCCGTGCGACCGTACACCTGCGGGCCATCCATATAGACAACGCGCACCTGGTCGCGGGGCATATCGAGAAATTCGGCGACGCCGTTTCGCAGGCGGTATGACTTCATATCGTTGGAGTAGATCGTCATCTGTCCGTCGGACGGGTCGGCCAGGGCATGCGCGGGGCCGATGGCCGTGTGCCCCTGGAAGGGAACCTCGTACTCCGCCACGACAACCTGATCGGCTGCGGCGAAGGCTGCGCTCGGGTCGCCCTGGATGTCCGGCTCGCTTATGGTCGTGGGCGTCGCGCGGCGCATGTAGACGAATAGTTCATCCGACGCCGGGAACGGCGGGTCTGCCGGCCGTTCCCAGTCGACGCGCAATTGCCGCGCCGCACGGATGGCCTGTTCCTCGCGCTCGCAGACGACCGCCACGTAGTTGCCGCGCCTGACGACCCTCACGAAACCGGGAAGGTCGGCTACCGACGCCTCGTCTATACCACTAACCACGGCCCCTGCCAGTGGCGGCCTCACGTTGCGCGCATGGAGCATGCCGGGCAGCTTCACGTCAACGGCCCAGATCAATGACCCGTCCACTTTGGCGGGGATGTCATAGCGCTGCAGCGACTGACCGACCACGCGCAGTTGATTGACGGGCTTCACATTGGCCAGGCCGCGCGTGGCGTCGACGTTTTCCCCATTGAGCGAAATATCGAAGCGTTTCCCGCCGACCAGTTCGGCATAGGTGACCGACATGGCCGGCTCGGACCCGACCGTAATCGTCGCGTTGCTCACCACGAGCCGCTCAACCGGCACCGCGAAATCCTCGGCAGCCAGTTCCAGCAAGACGCGCCGCGCTTCGGCCGCGACCCTGCGCATCGGCCAGCCGTCGCGTTCTATGGCGTCGGAACCGCCGGATCCGCCCTGGTCCGGCGTGATGTCCGTGCGGCCCATGATGAGGCTGGTCTTGTCGTAGGCGATGTCGAGTTCGTCGCACATCATCTGGCGAAACGCCGTGCCCGTCCCCTGGCCACCGTCCGTCTTGCCGACAAAAAAGGTCGCAGTGTTGTCCGGGTGAATCACGATCCAGGTATCGAGTTGCCGATAGTCAGGGTCGGGATATGGCCCCACCATCAGCGCCGGGTCGGCGTCGCTCGCCGCGGCGAGCGTGCCGGGTCCCGGGATGGCGCCGGCGCTGAAGCTGATCACCAGCGCCCCCGAAGACTTGAGAAAGTTGCGGCGCGAGGTTGACGGGTTGATTCGATGCAGCCCTTCCTCGATAGCTTTCGGCAGTTCCAGGATGTCACTCATTCGGCCACCTCCTCCGCAATCGCAGCGTTAGTGTCTCGAGCGTCCGCCATGGGCTGTTGCACCACACGCTTGATCGCGGCCTGGATCCGGTAGTAGGTCATGCACCGGCACAGTGCCCCATCCATCGCTTCACGGATCTCGGCATCGGTCGGGTCAGGATTTCGGTCGAGGAGCGCCTTGGCGGTCATGATTTGGCCATTGTGGCAATAGCCGCATTGCGGCACCTGCTCGTCGATCCAGGCTTGTTGAACAGGATCGAGCGTTCCGTCCGCAGACAGGCCTTCGAGCGTCGTGATTTGACCCCGCACCCGCGACGCGGGCACTACGCAGGATCGCACAGCGACACCATCGACAATGACGATACAGGTTCCGCACTGGCCAATGCCGCAGCCAAAGCGAGGCCCCCGCAGCCCGAGATCATTGCGCAGGACGTAAAGTAGTGGCGTCGACGGATCGACATCCACCTCGTGGGTCGCGTCGTTAATATGCAATGTCACAATGCTCATTGGTTGTCCTCCGCATTGGCAGATCGCTTACCCTGACGAGTGCAAGGTTGCGAGAAGTTCGAAATCAAGTTCTCGCGCCCCGGCGCTGCCCGAGTAGAAGTCACGGACTGATCTCCACCAGCCCCACCGTGTTCGTGCTGCTCTGTTGAATAACCAGGTCACCGTCGTGAGTGGCCCGCGGAGTCGCCGCGAGCCCTTTGGCAACAAGTAACAACTCGTCTGCAGGCACGCGGACTTTGTAGTCGGGATTCGAATGCGCGAACTGGATTATTCCCTGTCGATCAATCGCGAATACCGACGGCACCGGAAGAACGCCGTGCCGCGCCATTGACGATCCGGCGATATCGTCGCCTTTCTCGTGGCGCCTCTGAATTGTGCTTTCCGGAGCCCGGAAAGCAATACCGAAGGCTATTGCAGCCTGCGCGTCCGCATCCGAAAGTATGACGTAATCGAGGCCGGCGATGGTCTCCTGCGTCTCCAACTGCAGGCTGTCGTAAAGCAGTTCCGGCCGGTCGCCGCTCAGGAACAATACGTCGACGCCCAGCGCTCGTATCTCCGGCAGTACTTGCCGCAATTCGGCTAGATGAAGGTTGCAAAACGGACACCATCCGCCACGAAACGTAATAACCACGGCCGGTCGCTCTAACGCAGCCGGGTCAAAAACAAAGGTCTCACTCTCGACCGTCTGTACCTCGAATCGTGGTGCAAGGGCGCCCACAACGCTGGGCTCAATTCCGGTGGCAGATTCAGCGATCGCCGGACGTGTCCCGCTATCCACCGGCTGCGTGGATTGCCCCTGAGAACCCTCGACGCTGCCGGTGGCCGAATGGTTCTGCGTGCACGCCGCAATAATTGCTGTCAACAGCAGTGCCAGCAGTCTGTTCATTGTGCTCTCCAGGAAGTCCAAGGCCATAAGGTGCCTTCATTCTTTGATGCTAATTGGATATTATATACAATATTGGCGCCGATGTGGAAGCCGGTCTCAGTCGGAATTGCTTTCATGAAAACCGCACTGCAAACTCTTTTGAAACAACCATTACTCCATTTTCTTGCGGCGGGGGTATTGATCTTTGTCGCGTATGCCTGGCAAGGCAACGGCGACTTCACGAACGAAGCCGGACAGCAGATACGTGTTGACCGGAAGGCCCTGTTGAATTTCATGCAATACCGGGCGCAGGTATTCAATCGCGATTCGTTCTGCCAAAGACTCGACGACATGTCCGCCGACGAGCGTCAAGGACTGATAGAAGCCTTTGTCCGCGAGGAAGTGCTGTACCGGGAAGCACTGGATCTGGGGCTCGAGGAAGGCGACTATGATATTCGCCTTCGGCTCGTGCAGAAAATGAATTTCCTGCTCCAGGATATTGCGATCGGCCAGGCCGGACTGGAGGAAGTCAACGAAAAAGATATCCGGCAATTTTTTGAACAGTATGCCGAGGAATACCGGATCGGATCCACCTACACTTTCACCCATGTATTTTTCGACACTGAAATCCATGGGGATGCGCTGGCTCGAACGCTCGCTGAAGAATTGCTGCAAGAACTGCAAAATTCCGCTATTGATGTCGACGGTGCGATTGCAAGAGGTAACCGCTTCCGCTATTTACGCCGCTACGTCGATCGCGGCCAGACGCAGATCACCAATAACTTCGGCGAAGACTTCGTGCATGATCTCGATCAGCTGCAAGTTGACCCGCTGGCCTGGGCCGGACCCATTGCATCCCGACTGGGCTGGCACGTCGTGCGGCTTGAGGGTCGCACGGATTCCCGAATTCCGCCGTTGCAAGAAATCGAGCAGCGGCTGATCGACGACTACCGGTACGCGGCCCAATCCAATGCCATGAGAGATGCCGAGGAGGCACTGGCAAGAAAATATGATGTCGTCGTCGAATTCTAGTTGCCGGTGGCGAAGCAGTTTGACAGGTCTCTGGCTTCTGCTGCTCCTCAATGCAGCCGCAGCGCATGATCCGCGGCCCGTGGCAGTCACCGTTACAGAGCGTTTGCCGGATGTCTTTCATGCCAGGTTACTGGTCCCGCCAGCGGTCGACCCGACCAACCAGCCACAGCTCGCCTGGCCCGGTAAGTGCCATCCCCTGCAGGAGCAAGCCGACGCCAATGCTTCGTCCATGCGATGTCCGGGCGGCCTGCAGGGCGAAACACTGGCTCTGGCATATCCCGACTTCAAGCCGTCGCTAGCCACGTTTTTCCAGCTGATTGACCGGGCTGGATCAACTTCATACGCGATGCTGCCGCCGACCGAGGAGTCCTGGACCGTGCCTCGACGGCGCGGGAGTAACGGTGTTGCTGCGCAATACGTCGTTCTGGGTGCCGAACACATCATCGGTGGAGTCGACCATTTGTTATTTGTGCTCGGCTTGTTGGTGATTGCAGGCACTATCCGGCGCATATTGTGGACCATCACCGGTTTTACGCTGGCGCACTCGATCACACTGTCATTGTCATCGCTGGGCCTGATAACCGCTCCCATTGTCCCGGTCGAAGCGGGCATAGCGCTGTCGATTTTGTACCTCGCCACCGAAATTGGCCGCGGCCGACATGACACCCTGACGTATCGGTATCCGATTATCGTGTCGTTTGTATTCGGGCTGCTCCATGGCCTCGGGTTTGCGAGCGCACTTGGTGAGGTCGGCCTGGCGCCAGGTAACGTTGTGCTATCGCTCCTCTTTTTCAACATAGGCGTGGAACTGGGACAGATCGCTTTCATCGCAGCAGTCATTGCGAGCATGCGACTGTTTCGACGTCTCGCGGCGGCCGATCGGGTGGCCACTGGTGAACTACTGACAGTTCGTCCAGACTGGATTGCGATGTACGTCGTCGGAATACCCGCCGCGTATTGGTTAATCGATCATCTGTCGTTCTTGTATTGATCGAGTTTGCGATCCGTACTTAAAAAGGAGCCGATTCACAATGAGACCTTTGAAATCGATTTTTCTTGGCGCGGTCATGGCGTTTATGACAACAGCGTTGATTGGCGCGTCAGCCGCGGCGCAACAGGGACCGTCGCGCGAAATTATCCGCGTGTCAGGGGATCTGTACCGGGCTACAAACAACAATCATCACACTGTCTTTCTGGTTACGGATGACGGTATTGTCTTGTCGGACCCCATCGATACAGATTTCTCGCGCTGGTTGCGCGGCGAGCTCGAAGAACGATTCGGTGTTCCTGTCAGGTACGTGATTTATAGCCATCACCATCGGGATCACGCGTCGGGCGGCGCGATCTTTGACGATACAGCCACTTTCGTTGGCCATGAGAATCTCTTGCGCCATCTTGCGATGCCACCGGCGAATACCCCGTTGCCAGCCGATGCCGAGAATCTCGACGCGAACCACAATGGCCGGCTCGAGCCATCTGAGGCAAGTGGCGATTATAAGCGCTTCCTGCCGTTATTCGATGCTGATGGCGATGGTGCGATCAGTGGCCCCGAGGCGACGCGTGGCCCGCTCGGTGACGTGCGCGCGCCGGACGTGACATACACCGATCGTATGGCGATCTCCCTGGGCGGCAAAAGTGTTGAACTAATATTTGCCGGTATCATGACGCACACCGACGACATGAGCCTTCTCCGATTTCCCGGCGAGCGGGCAATATTCGTTGTCGACTGGATCAGTTCACGTCGCCTGCCGTATCGCACGCTGGGCGCCGGCATGCTTGATGCGTGGCTGAATTCGATCCGCATGGCCGAAGCACTCGATTTCGACTTTGCCGTGGGCGGACACGGCGTCGTCGGTAACAAAGCAGACGTCATTGAATTCCGCAATTACCTCGAAGAATTGCGAGACGAGGTTGCTACCGGCATCGCCGCGGGACAATCACTCGCCGAACTCCAGGAGACCATCCTGATGGATCGCTACCGGAGCTGGCTCAATTACAACGAGTGGCGCATTTTGAATATCGAGGGCATGTACAGGATATTGACGCAATAGCCCCGCCCCGGTTCATGCAGGGCCGCCAGTCCGGGGCCGACTGGAACAACCTCGGTACGAAATCCCGCAGCGCAACCCGCCAAAGGGGCACTCGTGGCCATAGCCGGCAACCTCCGCGTAATCAACTTGCATATCCAGCGATTGCAACATCCCGTTCACAGCACGATGCGATGTGACCAAACGCTCCCGATCGCCGATGCGCATATAGCACAGCTTTAACTTGTCCTTGGTGCTGGCGTTCAATCCGGCAGCAGCACCAGAAATTTGTCGCGGTCAATGCTGCGCGTGAAATTCGAGCCTCGAAACTGCTGAGCGTTCGGCAGTGGCGGAAATCTGACCGTCACGTCGGGAAACTCAGGCAGTCCGACGCTGAACGAACCAACCCAGGCGAACTGGTCGATGTCGTTAGATGCGATGGCCAACGTGTACATCCCGCCTCTCGACAAGCCTGCTATGGCACGGTGCCCGGCATCGGCTTTGGTACGGTAGTTCCGGTCGACACAAGTAATCAAATCGGTGACTACCGCCGGCGGACCAATCAGCGGGTCCTCCGTACAACCTCGCGGAGTTCTGACCGGGATGCAGTTTTGCGCGGAATACGGAATTTCGCGCAGGGGCCGTGCATGCCGCACGTCGCGAGCGTTACCTAATGAGCAATATACTCACCCGCCAGCTCCGCAACGCCGGCAGCGATGCCGGCCTCGGCGCAGCCGGGCTTCAGTCGCGTGCCTAATACCTGAAACGTCTGGTGGCCATATGACTCGTCATCGGGAATGTACCCGGAGTTGGAGCGACCATTCGCGAGGGTTACGAACAGCGTCTTGGCCAACGGTGATTCCTTTTTCACGCGCTGTCCAATGGTGCTGTAGATCTCGGCGTTCCCGGAAGCAATGGCGATATCTCCAACAGCAAGCACTCCCAGCCGAATATTGACGTCGTCACCATCCTCGTACTCGCCGGGCATACCTTCACGGCCACTGTTCAAACGCCGTCGACCTGGACAAGTCAGGGTCATCTGCTTGCCCCAGATAGGCGTGGCGGCGCCGCTGAAGTCCGTGTGCGACATTATGCGGATGACTTCTTCACCAAGAATGGCCCCAAGTGCCTGCATATAATCCGCAAGTTGGCGCGCGACCTCGGGATGCGCATTGCGGGCTGCAACTTCCCGATTCCTCAGGGGCCCTTCGATATCTTCGCGTACCATTTCGTAGCCCGAAATGTCCGCGCCGCTTCTTGACGCCATGGCGTTGGTACCGGTCCTGATCCAGCGAGGGTTCTGGTCGCCAGAGGCGCCCTGGCTGAATATGGTAACCATCGTGTCCCCAAAGGCCTGTTCAACATAGCGGCTCATCGCCCCCGCAAAATCCCCGCTGCGAAAGCCGGCCAGGTAACCATTAACAGGGTGCATCGCGTAATTGACATAGGCTGCAATCGGTTCACCGTCGGGATTCACAAACGATACGACAGCCACTGTTTTGTCCGAGGGCGCGTCGAGATTCGACGCCTGCGTCCACAGGTGCGTCACGGGATTGACAGCGTCGCGGTTGACGTTCAGGTGGGCCTCTCCGGAGGAATAGCCAACCAGCGCCGGTTCGAGTTTCGACAACGCCTCGGTGACTGCCTGCAGCGCAACGTCAGCTACGAAGGCAGATCCATAGCGCGGCGTACCTCGCTGGGGTGTTTCGCTGCCCGGCGTGTCGCTATGCGTGTGCGTGGGGGAAATGATGATGTTTGCAATCGGCGCATCCAGTTTCGCGGCGATCCGATTGCTGGCGTCCGCCCACACATCCTCATTGATGCCACCCAGGTCAGCCCCGAGTAGTGCCGCTTGAGTGACACCGTTGTCGATCACGATCGCACGCAAAAAGAGTTGTTCATGTGCGTACTCGCGCATCGTGGGACGTTGTCGATACGCCGGTCCGGTAATGTCGATTCGTGCCGCTCCAACCCGCAGACCAGCTTGTTCAGATTGGGCGATAGCTGCTGAGCCAAAGACCACTGCTGTCAGCACTGCGGCCAGCGGCAGTCGGGGGGTCCGATTAGTCATGTGATTTCCTCAATAGAAGTACTCAATTGATGTAGTCGTAGGCCATATCGGTGACCGACTTTACAATGCCGGCATGGGCGCAACCTGGTTTGAGGCGGCTTCGCACAACCTGAAACGTATTGCGACCATATGCATCGTCGGTCGGCACGTAGCCGGAGTTGGGCCGACCGTTCGATTTCGTCACCACCATGGTCTTGGCCAGCGGTATTTCGGCCATCGCCTGCTGGCCGATCAGGCTGTAATTCTCGGCATTAGTCCAGGCCAGTCCAATCTCATTGATTCCCAAAAAGCCCACGCGAATGTTCACGTCGTCGCCGTCGACGTAAGTGCCGGGATACCCTCTGTCGACTCTTTCGACAAGGTCACGGCCCGGGCAGGTCAGTATCATCTGGTTAGCGCCGATTCGGACATTGTCGGACAGTCGGCCCATGTTGGTCATAACACGAATCGCTTCCTCGCCGACCACCTGGCCCTGCGCATCCATCCAGCGTTTCAGCGCCTCATCCGCGGCTGGGTCATTAGGGCGACGTTCCACGTCGCCGCGTAGCCGCCCCTCAACCGTTTCGCGAGTCAGCTCGAATCCTGTGACCTCGGTACCGCTCGCAACTGCCATCACGTTACTGCCAGTACGCAGATGCAGCGGGTTTTGATCCCCCGAGGCGCCCTGCGTAAATATCGTGATCATGCTGTCGCCGAATGCCTGTTCGACATGGCGACTGGCGGCTCCGGCAAAGTCACTGCTGATAAAACCGGACAGGAAACCATTGACCGGGTGCATCGCATAATTCAGATAGCCGGCTATGGGTGCGCCGCGTTTGTCATAGAACGCCATGACAGCAAGCGTCTTGTCCGACGGATAGTCCAGGTTGGTATCCTGGGTCCAACGGCCGGTCTCGTAGTCAATCACGTCGCGATTGGCGTTCAGGAACACCTCACCTTCACCGAAGCCCACTGAAGCCGGTTGCATATCGGCCGCTGCAAGACGTACGGCCCGCACGATAGCCGCCAAAACCTGTTCCGAATTCTCGAGAACCGGGTAGGTACTGTGCGTGTGCGAGGGCGACATGATGATGTTTGCGACCGGCATACCCAGTTCGCGAGCGACGGTTGCTGCCGCCTCCTGGTACATGTCTTCCGGACGAACGCCCGCCAGGTCCGCGCCCACGAGCACCGCTTTGGTTTCGCCGTTATCCAATACGATCGCTCTGATGTATACGTACTCGTGTGCATAGTTACGGGCCGGCGGTTTACCATCGGCATAGCCTGTCGAACTGATATCCACCTTGGCCGCACCAACTGTCAGGCTGCCGGCCTGTGCCGCATCGATAATAGTCAGGCCCAATAGCGTAAGCATCAACAATGAGAGAGCGTTCAAGCTGATCTTCCTTTTTGCATGCCCCCGGCGCATTACAGGATTTGCTCGTAAATCATATCGGTGAAATTCCGGACGATGCCGGTCTGCGCACAACCGGGCTTCAGACGGGACCCAACCACCTGAAAGGTCTGTCGGCCATAGGCATCGTCAGACGGAATATAGCCGGAGGTAGCGCGACCGTTGGCCACCGTAACCAGCATGGTCTTCCTCAGCGGCGACGCTGCTTTCACCTGCTGGCCGATAATGTTGTAGACCTCGGCATTGATGGAGGCCAGGGCAATTTCATTAATGCCCAGCACCCCGAGTCGCATTTTGGCGTCTTCGCCGTCTGCATAAGATCCGGCTACGCCGGCTCTGGCCGTATCGGCATTAGTCCGATCGCGCCCCGGGCACGTCAGCGTCGTTTGACGGCCAGCGATTCTGACGTCGCTGCGCAGCCGATCCATATGGCTCATCACCCGAATGGCTTCCTCGCCGATGACCTGGCCCTGGGCATCCATCCATCGCTTGAGCGCCTCGTCCGCAACCGGATCATTCTGCCGTCGCTCCACCTGCCCTTCTCGCAGTGGCGTTTCGACGACCTCACGCGTCATCTCGAACCCGGTCCGCGGCACACCTGAATTGGCAGCCATCACATTCGTACTGTTGCGCAAGTGCAGCGGGTTCTGGTCGCCGGATGCGCCCTGCACAAACACCATTACCATCGTGTCGCCAAATGCCTGTTCCACATGCCGACTTGCGGCGCCTGGAGCATCGCCACTTCTGAATCCGGACAGGTAACCGTTGACGGGGTGCATGGCGTAATTCATGTAACCCGCAATCGGTGCACCTTGCTCGTCATAGAAAGCCAGTACAGCAAGTGTCTTGTCGGACGGAAAGTCGAGGTTGGTGTCCTGCGTCCAGCGCCGGGTCTTGGCATCGATCACGTCCCGATTCACGTTCAGGTAAACCATGCCTTCTGCAAAACCGACGGAGCCGGGCTGCAGGTTTGCGTTGGCCGCACGCGCCGCCTGCACGATGGCCGCCTGCATTTTCTGCGGGTCCCTGCGCTCGCGCAGGCCACTGTGGGTGTGTGTGCCGGACATGATCATGTTCTCGACAGGGATGCCAAGCTCTCTCGAAATCTGGGCAGACGCGTCCTGATACACCTCGTCGGGACGTATGCCGCTCAGATCGGCACCCAATAGCAGCGCCTTGGTTTCGCCGTTGTCCAGCACTATGGCGCGGATGTACAGCCACTCATGCGCATAGGTGCGCGGCGGCGGATTGCCATCCTCGTAGGCGTCGGCGCTGATATCGACCCGCGCCGCGCCGACCTTCAGGGGACCGGCTTGCGCAACGCCGAGAATTGTAAGGCAGAGAACCGGAATCATTACCGGCAAGAGACGGTTCAGTTTGCATTTCATGGTGGTACCCCGCGGGCAGTCAGATTTTTAATCGCTTATCGGCTTTTCGACAGTTTGACGTCGGCAAGTCATAGCTCATAACTTGATTTCGCTATTCTTAGCGTGGGGTTCGAAGCAATGCCTTTGTCGACCTTCGGTACGGCTCTGCAACTCCCGGATGCGTCGAACGTGCTAGCTAATCAATTGTATACTATCTACAGCGAGGGCCGTCTGTCTACCGTGCGTGTGCCATCCAATACCAAAATCGATCCTGCTACGTCGGCGCCCGATATATCGAACTGATGCGGCAGAAGGCTCAGCGCCGAGGCTGGCCGGATGGTGCCTCAAGCGCTTTGCGGTACGGGTTGATTGGTTAGCGGCAGGGTCTCGCCTTTGGGCCCGAGCGGATCGGGGCCGGCACAGTGACATGTCGTGGGCGGCCGGTCCCACAGCTTCAGGTGCCTGCGGATCCGTTCGACGGCGTCGGCGTTGTCGATGAGCACGATGATGCGCAGCGTGGCACCGCAGTGGGCACACGATTTCCGCCTGTTGATCCAAGCCGCTAGGGCGTCACGGCATTGTCGGTCGCGGAGTTTACCCGGCCGAGCTTGCGATAGTAATCCGCGACCACCTCTTTGTATGCCTCGGGGACTTCGTCCTCGAGGTGCGTCCGGACGCCGGCCTCGCGATCGTTAAGGGCACGATCAAGTTCGAGTTCAAGCTGCTCCACGACGGCCAGCGTCCTTGCCATGTTCTGTGCAACAGCCGCCGGATCACGACCGCCTCCTGCTATGCGCAGCTCATCCGCCAGACGCCTGAGATTAGTAGAGTAGTTGCCTCCAAGGCGCGCACCCTGTTGCGTACGCAGTGCAGCGCCAACATCTCTCGCAAGCCCTTGCGCCTCTTCTTGCAGCGAGCCGGGCGTGCCGCCCGGATTCTCCTGCAACTCGCGACGCAGCGCCCGCGCATTCCCGAGCGCCCGCGCTAGGTCGGAGGGTTCGTCTATACCGCGCATGTCGCCCACCTCTCGGGCCACCTGTTGCAGTGCTCGGCTCAGGTTTCTCAGGTTCTCGGTCACGGCGCTTTCGCTCGACACAACGTACACGGCTCCGCCCTGCTCGATGTATGCCGCCGCGACCGCGATCCGCGTTTCAATGTCCTGCTCCTGAACGGCGCCAATTGCCTCCTGAATGTCTGCCGCGATTTCCGGTTGCGCCTCATCAATCGCGTGAGCGGCACCGCGCGCAGACTGTTGCAGTGCCTGCAGGTCTGTGAGCATCTGCCGTTTTTGCTCGGCAATCTCGTATTCTTCGTCGCGGTCGAGACCACTGTAGAGCGGCTCCAATCGCCGCTGGCCACTTTGCTCGGCGTCCAGTACGCGGCGCATAGCTTCCTGCAGCCGCTCCTCGACACCGGCCTGCGTCTCGTGCAACTCGCCCGCGCGTTCCGCAAGATCATTAAAGCGAGCTTGTACAGCTTCAAGCCGTGCCGCAGCGGCACTGTCGCGCGCACCCTGCAGCTGGTTGCCGGCTTCCTCGGCATTTTCTTCGCCCATTGCGCGCAGAGCGGATTGCAGTCGTCGTTGCAGGTCCGCGACCTGCTGTGAACGCCTGCCCTCCGCGTCCTGCCGCTCGCCAGCCTGATCACCGGCCTGACGGCTGCTCGACTGACCCGACTGCTGGGCCGATTGCCGGTTACTCGCCTGCGCACTCTGGCTTTGCGACCCATGGCTCAACTCCTCCAGCCGCCTTCGCAGCGCCTCGGCTTCGCGCCGCAGTTGTTCCTGCTGCCAGCGCTGCTCGGGCAGTGGCGTACGCGTTTGCTGCTGGTTGCGCGCAAGCTGCTGCTGCCGGCGCGCGAGCTCTTCGAGTTCGTTGGCAACCTGCTCCATCTGCTCATCGGGCGCTTCCGGAGTTGCGCGACTGCCGGTTTCGTACTGGTTCTTCTCGAGGTCCATCTCGAGATCGAACATCTCGGCCAGATCGCGACCCGCCTGCCCGCCGCCCGCGGCACGATTGTTCGCCTGCAACGTGACGTCGATGTCCGTGAACACGGCCTCGGCAGCGAGCAAATGCTGCAGGGCCTCCTGTTCTTTCAACAGCGCGGCTTCAAATTCGATCGCTGCAAGCTGCTCCGCAGCCGGGCTCATTGCCTCGCCGGCCGCTTGCAGGTGCCGAACGAATCGCTCGATCTCTTCGCTCTGGACTGTCAATTGACGGGCCTCGGCACGTTGTGCCAGTGTTTCGACCTGCATGCGAAGTGTGCCCTGCAGGCGCGCGAGCAGTGCCGCATTGTCGCGTATGTACGCATCTTCACCGCGCTGCCCTGCACCACGCTCGCGAATCAAATTCCAGGTCGAGATAATGATCTCGCGCTGCCGCTGCGAGACCTCGTTCTGCTGGCCTTGTTGTCCGGGTGCGCCGCTCGCCGCCGACTGCGATTGGGAAAAACGTCGGTCAAACGGTTGCACGTCGATAAAGAAAATGTCGGTGCGTGCCTCCTTGTCACGATCGCTTGCGACCGCGTAATAGGAAACAAGATCGCCGGGTGCTAGCGGCATTGCTTCTGTAGACAGCGATTCGAGGTAAAAAATGTGCTCGAGCGGCACGTCGGTATTCGACGCATCAAGTTCGACCTCCTTCCAGCCAGCACCGTTTACCGAGTAGTGCAGCGACAGTGACTCCAGCCTGAGGTCATCCTGCGCTTTGATGCGCGCGGTCACCTCCTCAATGCGGCTCGCGCTCCAGTCGCGACCCGGTCGCTCAAACTCGATCTCGGGCGGATGATCCTCCTCCACTCTTATAAAGTAGTCGTCGGTCAAGCGTATGTGCCCACCGCCAACCCTGGCCGCAATGAAGTACTGTCCATCGGTTTCAATTTCGAATTCGGCGCGGGCATACATGCCGTCGGTATTGAGCGGTATGGCCTCGTCATTCACGATCAGGTCGCCGGCGGGCAGCGCACGGTCGGTCTCGATGCGCACCTCAACGCGCGTCTCGGCAATCTTGCGAATATCGCCACCCGGGTCCGCCTCGTCCGGCGCACGGCCGGCCCATTCGGGGTACTCGTAACGATGCGTAAGTTTCTCGACGACCGGCACGTCCACGACCTGCACGGAGTAGGACGGGCTGCGCACGGAACCGGCCGACACAAAGTACTCGAGGTTTTGCCGCACCGAGTAGAACGTGAACTCGAATACTTCGCCTGCACCCGTCATGTCCACCGGCTGCCACTCACCGCCAGCGAAGCGCACACTGATTTCGGCATCGTCGGATGCGAATCCCTGCGGCGCAGCTTCAATACGCAGATTGCCCCCAAGCCGTATGCCCGAATCACCCGGCGTCACAACAATACTTTGTGGCGGCAACAGGCCCGGGAAAGCCCAGCCCAGCCAAAGGTCGCGCACGCCGTAAGCGAAATTGCCGGGACTCGCAATAGCCAGCAATAGCAGTACCGATGCACAGGCCCCTGCGACCGTCCATGTCCAGGCCAGCTCCTTCTGCGGCACTCGTCCGGTGGCCGGATTGTCATTCGCGATGACCAGCGAATCTTCTGCCAGTAGTTCAACGAGCGCATTGCCGGATTGCCGGGCGCGCGCAAAAGTCGTGACACGCCCATTGAAGTCGGGCGCACGTGCCTCGATATGTTCGCAGGCGTCGGTCTCGAGGGCACGCCGCGGTTGCAGCAGGAACTGCCACGCCACGCACCCAAGTGAGGCCGCAAGCAGTATGCGTGCCGCGATCATGAGCCCGCTCGGAAACCCGAGGCGGCCCATCACCAGCACCGCAATGACGGTCACAACAAGGGCGGTGATAGCCAGTAACGCAACTCCGCGTGCTGTAGCCAGCATTCTTAGCCGTTCGCGAAATCCTGCGATGTAGTTCTCAAACTCGCGTGCGAAGTTCATGTGGCTGCTCCTTGCTGGCGCGGAGAAACCGGTGCGAGCAGCAGATTGCCCAGCATAGATTCACCGATCACGAATGCGATCAGCAACAATAACGCATAGGGCCAGAGTTGAATAAGATCAGGCGGCATCGTGGCATCAACGCCCGTGGCTGCGCGCATGTCACCGCCCGCCAGTGCCGCCCAGTTAGCAAGCACCGCGTCGCTCACGGCATCGAAACGCGACTCACGCGGATCGCTGTTAACGGCCACCAGGTATTCAAAGCCCGGACTTAACACCTTGTAGATGCCCGGCGCGCCGAGTCGCACCGAGTGCGCTGCCGCTGTGTCCTGCAAGGACAATAATGCCACGCCGTCCGGGTCCAGTACTTGCCCGCCTCCTGCCGGCAGGCTCAAACGCTCACCGGCAACGTAATCGCGTACGACGCCGGCTGTGCCGGAAAGATAACGCGCGGCCTCGAGCAGGAAGCTGACAAATACGGGCCGAATCGGCAGGTCGTTGTCGATGTTCTCGAGCCCCGCCGTCACCAGCAGCAGCTTGCCACCACCTTGCCGCGATTCGATGAGAAGCGGCGCATCGTTCTCCAGCGCGACCAGCACTTCATCGTCGCTGCGTACTTCGACGGGCAATGCATCGGCGATGTCGGGCGCGAACCAGCCATCTGTAGCATCCAGCATCGGGTGATTTTGATCGAGCCGGCCCACTTTGAAGGAACCGCCGGCCGATGCTTGTGTTGGTGCGATGGTGTGTCCGGTAATCGGCAGCGTAACCCTGCCCGCCGTGCGCCGGCCTGCAAATGCCAACAATGCACCGCCCGCATCGACCCATTCTTTGAGTGCCGCTTCGAGTAACGGATCCACACCACCAATGTCGTCAAGGATAACAAAACGGTAGCGCGACAGAACGCGCGGATCAAAATCGCTTGCAGACATGGGTTCGGCACGGAAGGCCGATTCACTGCCTGCGTCGAGTGCAGCCGACAGATACGTATATGGCAAGGCGCTCGTATCGTTGCTGATGACGGGCACGGGCTGCCGGTCGACGCGCGTAAACACAGCATAACGCGCGTTGTCGGGCGCGAAGCCGTCGCTGCCTTCGATGTGCGCCGCGAGCTGATTGTCGCCCTCCACACCGGCAATGTTGTCGATGCGCAAAACCGCTTCGCTGGGCGAATCGTGGCGGGTCAGAAGCTCCCCGTTCAGTTCCAGACGTACCGCATGCCCGCCCGTATCGGCAAGCCCGATCTCGACCGCGCCCGAGCGTTCCCGCAGGTACTCGATACTGGCGTTCGCACCGACCGCCTGGGCAACGCGGTGTGCTGAGAAAGTCGTCACCTGCTCCAGTGCGAGGTCTGCGAACCGTGTCGGCATCGCACTCTGCTGAAAGTCACTGACAAGATGCAGCGTGACGGGCCGCGGCAGGTCTCCGGCGAGTCTGTCTGCCGTCGCGATCAGCTCACCGAAGTCGAGCCGCCCCGGGCCTGCAACGATACTGGCAAGTGCACTGCGCTGCGCGACGGGATCGGTGGAGGGTCTGGTCACGGGCGTGATCATGTCGGCTGCCGAGATAATTTGCAGTACGGCACCAGCCGGCGCCGCGTCGATGGCATCCCGCGCAAGTTCCAGGGCTGCAGCGATAGCGGCATCCCGTTGCATCGAAGCCGACGTGTCAACCGCGATGAGATGTGACCCTGCTTCGGCGACCGCGCCCGTAAGAGCCGAGTCTTCGAGAAACGGTTTCGCGAAGGCGAGGACGAGCAAGCACAGTAGCCCAATGCGCAGTGCGAGCAGCGGCAGATACTTGAGCTTGCGTCGCACGTGCACGCGCTGCTCCGTTGTCTCCAACAACATGGAGGAACCAAAGAGTTGCCGCTCCGAACTCTGTGTTTGCAAGCGATGCAACCAGACAGGTAGCGCGATGCCCAGGAGGCCAACGAGGAACACGGGCGCGAGAAAACCCATCGCTATTGCCTCCGCCCGCGAAACAACAGGTAGTTGCGCAGCGCAACATCGAGCCGATCGCTGGTGGCGACCTGCACATGGTCGGCGCCGATGCCGGCCGCGGCTTTTGCAATACGATCGATGTGTGCACGCAACCGTTCGGGATAGATGTCGCGCAGATAAGAGGGCGCGACTTCGACGGCCGCACCGGTCTCCATATCTTCAAGTAGAACGTTGTTTGCAAACCCGGGCGTCAGTTCCTCATCGGCGAGCACCTGCAACAAGATAATGTCCTGCGCCTGCCAGGCCAGCGGCTGCACGCTTGCGATCAGCTCGTCCGCATCGCAATAGAAATCCGAAATCACCGCCACAATGCCGCGACGCTTGATCTGCGCGCGCATGCGTTCGAACGGGGTGGCGAAACGCGTGCCGATGCGCGGTACCGCCGCATCGAGGCAATGCAACACGCTTTGCAGTTGTCCGTGACGCGATGACGGTCGCCGGAAGTCGCGCACTTGTTCATCGAAGATCAGGCAGCCGACGGCATCGTGCTGCCGAGACGCGAGGTAGGCAAGGCTCGCCGCGAGCATTTGCGCATAACGCAATTTACTTACTGGCGTGCTGCCAAATCCCATCGAGGCACTCGCATCGAGCAACAGCATGAGGTGCGAATTTGTCTCGCCCAGAAAGCGCTTGACCACAATACGGTCGGTGCGCGCGTACACGTTCCAGTCGATGAAGCGGGGGTCATCGCCCTCGGAGTAGCCACGATATTCGGCGAACTCCTGACTGAAGCCAAAGGTCG
This sequence comes from Gammaproteobacteria bacterium, assembly GCA_029864095.1. GTDB lineage: Bacteria > Pseudomonadota > Gammaproteobacteria > Steroidobacterales > Woeseiaceae > UBA1847. The sequence continues at coordinate 53,322 of JAOTUB010000001.1, forward strand.
GCGAGCGATGTAAACCCATCATGACGCCCTCGACGACCGAGCGCGCCACAAGGTCGAGATTGCTGAGTCCTGCCAGTATCGCAGGATCCAGCAAATCACGCAGGTTCGCAGACCGTGTCGCCGGTGCTACCATCAATCAGCTCCGCACGCCCTGCAGCATTTCACCGAGCACATCATCAACCGTGCGTCTGTCCGACTCGGCAAAGTAGTTCAGCAGAACCCGATGCCGGAGCACGGGCAACGCCATCGCGCGCACGTCATCCTCGACAACGTGATAACGGCCATCGAGCAATGCCCGCGCTTTGGCCGCAAGGTTCAGGAACATCGTCGCACGCACGCTCGCACCGAAATTCACGTAGCGCTGCACGACGTCGGGTGCACCGGGCTCAGCGGGACGGGTTGCGCGCACAAGATTCACGGCAAAGCGATTGACCGCCGCCGAGACCGGCACCTGGCGAACCAGCCACTGGAAGCGCAGGATTTCCTCGGCATTGGTGCAGGCACTGACAGTCGGCAGGTCGACGCGCGTGGTGAAGCGTTCAAGCACGGCAAGTTCCTCATCTACATCGAGATAGTCAAGCAACACGTTAAACAGGAAGCGGTCGAGCTGCGCCTCGGGCAAAGGGTAAGTGCCTTCGAGTTCGATCGGGTTCTGCGTGGCGAGCACGAAGAACGGCGGCGCCAGCGTGTGCCGCTTGCCGCGCACGGTCACCGAGCCTTCCTGCATCGCTTCGAGTAACGCGGCCTGCGTTTTCGGCGGCGTCCGATTGATTTCGTCAGCCAGCAGTACGTTTGCGAACACCGGGCCGCCGACAAAGGTCCAGCTGCGGTGCCCGGTGGCCGAGTCCTCTTCGAGGATATCGGTACCGGTCACATCGGTCGGCATGAGATCGGGCGTGAACTGGATGCGGCTGAAATTGAGCCCAAGCGCTTCGGCAAGGGCGCGTACGAGCAGGGTCTTGGCCGTGCCCGGCATGCCCGTGATCAGGCAGTGCCCGCCGACCAGCAACGTCACGAGCAGGTGCTCGACAACCTCCGACTGGCCGATGATGACCTCCCCTACCTGTACCCGCAGGTCGCCCATAGTCTCGCGAAAACGCGCCACCAGCACGCGAGTGTCGTCGCTGTCGAATATATCGTCCGTCGTTACCGTCATAGTTCAGTGTCCATTCTCAATTGTAATATCACTGGCTACCCGCAAGTTTGAGCAGGAGTTTTTGCGCGGGCCGAAAATTCGGCGCGATGTCGAGTGCCTCGAGCAGATTCGCCTGCGCCTTCGCTTTTTCACCGAGTGCCATGCGCGCTTCGGCCATGCGGTACCAGGCGGTCGCCATGTCATGCGGCGCCAGCGCGAGCGCCACCTCAAATTCTCGCAGCGCCTGTTGCGGTTGACCGGCTGCGAGCAGCAATTCGCCGTATTCGCCGTGCAACTCAGCATTCAGCGGATCAATGAGATTGATCCTGGCGTGCACGGCAAGCGCCTTGTCGTTTGCGCCTGCCGCACGCAGTTCGCGCACCAGTGTACCGAGTGCGCCAACCTCGTAGCCGCCTTTCTGCCAGTAAGTTTCAAGTGTCGCGCGTGCCGCCCCGGTCTTGCCCAGTTCGCGTTGCGCATCGGCAAGCACGAGGTAAGGACTGTTTGACGTGACATGGCCGGGCATCAGCGTAATCAGTTCGCTGGCTATCGTGGCAACCCCCTGCCAATCCTTGTTGTCGACCGCTCGCGTGAGCTGCTTGCGTTTCTCGCGCCAGTCGTCGAGGCTCGCGAGCAGCGTGCCGAACTCGGCATCGAGAGCCCTCCCAAAAGCGTCGTCGAATGCATCAGTATCCACGCCGAGCACCCGCTCGATCACAGCCGGTGTCGCCGCGCCATCACGCCAGTCCACGAGCATGGCAGCCAGTTTGCCCTCGCCATACTGCTGGTCGATGAAACGGCAGATCAGCCCCGCCTGCATGTACGAGACGATGACCTGGCCTTCGTACGTCGGGCGAATGAATCCCTCGTCAAGCCGATTGATCGGCAGAAACGCGTCATCTCGCATCTTGTCGAGCACCATGTGCGAAAGCCGCACGCCGCGACTGGGGCCGCTGCGCCACTCTTCATAGACGGACACGCCTTCACTGAACCAGCGCGGGACCCGATGGTCGGTTGCTTCGAGCGTGAACACGTGTGCCATCTCGTGCCACAGCGTCGTGCCCCACTGGAATTCTTCCACCGAACGGCCGCTCGGTGAGTCCATTGCAATCACGTAACCAAACGTCGCACCGAGAATTCCGAGCCCCGGCATGCCAGCCGTGCGCACCGCAAAGTCGTCGTGGTCCGGGTACATTTCGACAATCACGGGCTCCGTAAGCGTGAAATCGTAACGCGACGTGAACTCGGCAATGCTCTCGCGAACGAGGTCTGTTGCATACGGCGCGAGCACGTCGCGCTCCGTCTTGTGCAGACGCAGAATAATGGGCACGTCGCCATCAGCACCTCGGGACTCCACCAGCCGAAAATCACTGAACGAGTCGAGCAGTCGCAGCGTGTTGACAACTCGCGGGCTGAACGGATCCTCGGCATACGCAGCTTCGATGTGCCTGCGCGCCCGACTCACCTGGTTATCGCGCAGTAGGTTGATACCGAGCTGCTCATGTGCACTCGCAAGCCCGGGCTCAATATCCACGGCACGCTGAAAGAGATCGATACCCTCACGATAGCGGCGCTTGATAATCAAAAAGTGCGCCGGAATCGCGTACACATTGCCCCACGCCGGGTTGTAGTCCAGCGCGCGCCTTATCCACGCGTTGTCCTCAACGCCCGCGTCGAGGTCGAGTGCGGCTCGCAACGCGTGGGCGTCGAGTGGCGGCCAGTCGTGCTCACGGATAAGCGCCTCGGCTTCGTCCAGCGACTGCGCGGCGAGCCGGGTGTCGCCGTTCTCGAGCGCGATGCGCGCAGTGAGAAGCTGCGCTCCGACTCTGGCCCCGTCGGGCACGTTCGACGATAGTATGGACTCGAGGTACAGCCCGGCCTCACTCGCGAATCGACCGGCGAGCACGTGTGCTGCGCCCAGTTTCGCATAAGCATTAGCCGGGTCGGCCGCCAGCGCCTCGCGGTACATTTCGAGCGCTTCGGCTTCCTGGTGTGACGCCGCGTACAAGTCGCCCCAGCGCACGAGGGCCGTAGTGTCGTCGGGATTTGCGCTGGTGGCGGCGCGAAACAATTCGTTCGCTGCCTGTCGATCGCCGAGCGCCCATGCGGCTTCCGCTTTCGCAGCCGCAGCGGCATCGCTGCCGAGAATTTCCCGGTAACAATCAGCGGCCGACTGACCGCGCCACGCGACCGTATCGCAGGCCGCAACGGCGTCGCTCGCGACAGCCCCGTAGTGAATGTCTCGCGCAGCCAGCACGCCCGGCAACAACAACAGGCTTGCGACAATAAGAGTGCAGCGCTCATCTCGCATTCTGCAACGCCTCCTGTTGTGCCTCGATCCGGTCCTCGAGCATCGCGAGCGCGAGCATTTTCTCCAGCAGCGCGGCATGGTAGTCGTCGGCCGCCATAGTCTCGCGCCTGAGGCGCAAGGCTTCGATGTCGGCGTTCATGGTCTGCCGCTCAACCAGCAAGGCGGCCAGTGCGTCGTCCGTTGTTGCGTCGGCAGCGCTTGTGAAACGTGCCAGCACCACACGGTCGGCCATCGCGCCGATGAGTTGTGGGTGTTCGGTGGCCAGCTGGTTGTGGCGTTCGTAGAAATCGGCAACCTGCCGTTCGGCAAATCGAAAGGCCTCGCCCGCACTCACGCTCGCATTCTTGTTCGTATCCGCAAATTCGTTCACGAACGCATCCGCCAGGTAGGTACCAAAGCGGGTCGCATGTCGCTCGCGGCCACTGCGCGTTGCGAGCAACAGAATACGCCCATCCCGCTCGAGCATCTCGCCGAGCGCACCACTCGCGCTGCCGGTATTTACGAAAACCTGCACATTGGCAGCCTGCGCATCGAGCAATCCTGCGATGTCCTCACCGGTGAGATCGGGCCCGGCGAGGTTGAACTTGTAGTGATGGTCATCGTAGCTGCCGTGGCCGACGAGATACAACAGCAGTTCGTCGCCGGGCGATGACTCGGCCGCCAGTGTTTCAAAATAGGCCATGATTGCATCGCGTTGCGCATCGGCGTTGCGGAAAACCTGCAGTTGTTCAGGCGGCACAAGTTTTCCTGAAGCAGTCTCGATCGCATCGACCTGCTCAGCAAACCCCTGCACAAATCGCGGCTCACCGCCGAGGCCCTCGACGATGACGATGGTTTTCTCGGCGCAAGCCATTGCACTCGCGATCGATAGTGCAATGCACGGCAAGAGCTGACGCATACAGTTACTCATATCGTGCTCCAGCGTCGCCTGAGGAGCCATTCGCCAGATTTGAGCATGAACAGCAACAGGAACCAGGCCGGCGCATCCCAGACAGGACGATCGACGGTCTCAGTAATGCCGGCACTCGAGTATTGCAGGATTTCGGGCAGCGTATCGAGCCCATTTACCGCAAAAAACGTTCCGCCCGTCACGTCCGACAGCCGCCTGAGCAAAGCCGGGTTGGCGCGCAGGTTAAAGTGTTCGCGGCTTTCGGGGTCGACGTAGATGCCCGTGCGCAGGACCTCGGTGGTCTCGTCATCGCTGCGGGCCATCGCTTCGATATACCAGTTGCCTGGCGTACCAGGATCGAAACGTCCCGTGAATACACCCGGCGATTCGCCGTCAGGCATCAGTTCCACGACCTGCGACTCGCCCCCCTCATGCGTAGCAATAGCGGATACGCGCATGTCGCCGATGGGTTCAAACGCCTCGTCGCGCAGCTCGACACGCACGTCCAGCGACGCACCCTCGCCCCTGCCAGCAACAATCGAAGTGCGCAGCGGCGCATTGCTGACCAGCGCACGCAGCAATTGTCGCCAGAAGCGTTCGTGCCGGTCGTCATCAACGGGCAGGCTCATCTGCCAGCGCCAGGTGCCGCCCGTCGCAAGTACAAAACTTTGGCCGAGGCCAAACGGCTGCATGACCAGCAATGGCAGCACGCCGGTGTCTGTCCGAACCGTCAGCAGCGTGCGGGAGGCCGGCTTGACTCCCGTCGTGCGCTGATAGTCGGCAAGATCGGGCAGACCCTCCCAGCGCTGCCGGTTTTCTTCGTCTGTTGCCCCAAGGCGCAGCGGCTCGTAGCGAACGCCTTGCGGCGCCAGTTGCGCGTGCGCTTTTTCGCGCACGAACGACGTTTCGGTACTCGGGGGCAGCAATACGGGAAGCAGGTCCGCGACGGTCGATTGACCCCAACCGCCATCACCAAGCCCGTTGCGCCCGGCCAGCAACAGCAAGCTGCCTCCCCGGTCGCTCACAAAGGCGCTTATGTTGGCGAGTTGTTCGTCGCTGAACGCAGCAGCCTCGACGCTGCCAATGATCAGCGCGTCGTAAGCGAAGAGCGCATCACGCGTCTCGGGAAAGCCTGCCGCGAGCTGCTCGGGGCTGTCCAAGCCCTGACGGTAAAACTTGTTCGGACTCACCTGGAGCAAGGTGGTAAGCGCGATGTCGCTGTCTGGCCCGAGCGCGCGACGCATGAATTTGTATTCCCATCGTGGCTCACCCTCGTAGTAAAGAATACGGAAGTCGTCAGCCGCAACTTTGACCAGCGATGACTGCCGGTTGTTGCGCAACTCGGTTTCGCTGCCGTCACTCTCGAGCACGAATTGCAGGCGGTGGTAACCCGCCTCGTCGATCGGAATATCGATCGGCGCCGTTGTCGTTTGCACGTCCGCGTGAAGCTGAAGCGGCACAGACTGCACCAGCGCATCGCCATCGTACACTTTGACGCGCGCCGTACCGGCAGCGTCGTGGCGGACAGATACGCGCGCCGTCAGCGTGCTGGCAGGCAAGGCACGGGTCGGCATCGAGACGCGCTGGAGTTCCAGATCCTCTGGCATTCGCTCGCGGCCGACAGCAATCGTATGCACCGGGACACCCGCCGCCGCAAGTTCCGCAAACGTTGCAGCCGAGAGACCGCCGGCCGTGTCGATGCCGTCCGAAACCAGCACGATGCCGGCAAGTGCTTGCGTGCGACCTGCCGGCAGCACGTCGCGCAATGCCCGGGCAATCGCCGTGCCTTCTGCGGCCGGCACAGTCGCGTCGAAACTCTCCACCCCCTGCGCCTCCGTGCCGAGCAGATAACGCCTGACCTCGAGGCCAGTACGCGTCGCGGTCTCCGCAACGATGTCGAGTTGTGCACGCGCCGTATCAAAACGCGTTACGCCCCCGGCACCGTTGGCCATACTTCCGGAAGCGTCGAGCAGGAGTGCAAGAGTGTTGACACCCGGGCGCAGCTCCTCGGAACGTAGCACCGGCTGCAACAGCACGAATATGGCCACCGCCAGCATGGCGAACTGCAACAGACCCACGCTGGCAAATTTCAGGCCACGGCCCTTCTCGTATCGGCGAAGCAGCGACAACACAATCGCGACAACGGCCAGCGCGACAAGCCCGACCCAGAGCCAGATTGGCCACAAGCTCGTGTATGCGAGTTCACCATGCGCATAGTCAATATCTGAATATTTGAACAGTGCTTCGAACAAGCGCTTAATCGTCTTTTTTTAGTGCGTCATCGAGTAGATCAGGTAATTGATGCCAAAGCGGTACGCAAGTGCCGTCATGTTTTCAGGGTACTCGGGCCAGTCCGCATGCTCCCAGGCATCGCCAAGGTCCATATTAAAGTTGATCACGACCATGAGCCGGCCATCGTCGTCGTAGATGCCGCGCCAATGTGGCGTATAGCCATCGCGCTCCCAGGTCACGCCTCTGTAAATGAACATGCGCGACGGAATCTGGATGCGGCTGTCGAGATCGAAATGCACGTGAAACACCTCATCATCCTCGGGAATTTCGACGATCGGCCGGTCCGGAAACACGCGACTCAGGGTATCGATGAATGTCGCCCACTCTATGGTGCCGTGAAAATCGTCGACAACGAGAAAGCCGCCGCGGAGAAGGTATTCGCGCAGCCGCGCCGCTTCGTCCTCATTCAGCGCCCAGTAACCGACTTCCACTGCATACAGCCACGGGTAGTCAAACAAGTCATCGGCAAGCGCGGTGACCGCATGCGGCTCGCGCGCTGCCTCAACTCGGGTCAGGCGACTGATGCCCTGTAACAGGTGATTCTCAGCCTCAGGCATGTCGGTTCGCCACTTCGTCCGCCGGCCCCGACCATATTCCGCGAGCTGGTTTGACCCGTAGGCAAGGCGCACGAAACGGAATTCGGCGTGCTCGCCCGGTGTGAGCTCGTCAGCCGCAACGGGTGGCGCGACGAACGCCAGCAACAACCACAGTCGACCAAATACGTGCATACCCGTCATTCCATAGTTTGACCTGGAAGTCGCTCTCGCTCGACGCGGCACGTCGTCCCGAATGTAGCGCCTTGTCCCGGAGGCGATGATTTCATTCGTGACAATACCGGCCGCAAAACCATAAGACCTGTCATGCTTATGGGCGGACAGGCTCGATGGTGCTAGTGTATATAGTACACCGTTCCACCAACGAGAGCCCCGCATTAAATGCTGCCCAAGAAAGAGGCCAAAACACTCGGTTTGCCCGACACGCCGGCCGGCAGCGGCAGGCGGCTATCGTACTGGCCCAATCTTTCTGTTACCGGTCCTGCAGGAATGTCGAGCGAGGCGCTGGGGGACCTTTTTGGTGACGGCGCGGCTGCCGTGTCCGTGTCGGCAAGTCCCGCGCAACTGGTTCTCGACAACGATGATCGAGGCCGAAGCGTCGAGCCCCGCAAGCTCGAGTTGGAGACGGCGCTTACAGATTATCGCGAAGCGGTAATCGCTGCATTCAATGACATCGAAGTGTCACTGCGCAACATTGGGCTGCTCGAAGCACTTGGTGTGGTGGCCGCCGAGGATCTCAAGCGGGCCGAAGAGTCGTTCCGGATCGCCGAGTCGCGCTATCGCGCAGGCGTTGCAGACTTTCAAACCGTGCCGATTTCGCAGAATCAGTTGTTCGGTTCCCGGAATGCCTGCCTCGACAACAAGCTCGCGCAGCTGAATGCAAGCATCGATTTCGGCCAGCCACTGGGTGGCCGCTGGCAATCGGAAATTGAGGCACGGTAAGCCAAACGGCATACCCGATCGCCGGAAAGGAATTATGGGACGAGGTCGGGAATGATCGAAATAAGGGATCTGCACATGTCTTACCCGGTGGAATCCGCGTCGATCGATGTGCTTGCGGGCGTCGATATGACGATCGCCGACGGCGAGACTGTCGCCATCATCGGGCCATCCGGCTCCGGCAAGACAACGCTGCTGGTGTTGCTGGCCGGGCTGGAAAGGCCGGATGCCGGCTGCATCGAGTTCGATGGCGTCGACATTACCGAACTCGATGGCGACGCACTGGCCGACATACGTCGCGACAGAGTCGGAATCGTGTTCCAGTCCTTCCATCTCGTGCCAAGCCTGACAGCGCTTGGTAACGTGGCATTGCCGATCGAGATCGCGGGCGGGGACCAGGCTCGAGAGCGTGCGTTGCGACTGCTCGCACGCGCGGGACTTGCCGACCGCGCCAATCACTATCCGTCCCAGCTTTCGGGCGGCGAACAGCAACGGGTTGCGATCGCCCGCGCACTTGTGCATTCGCCGGACATCGTGCTCGCCGACGAACCGACCGGTAACCTCGACCTTCGCACCGGGGCGAACATTATCGATATCTTGTTTCGGCTTAACGCGGAATCCGGTTCCACGTTGATCATGGTCACGCACGACAATGAAATCGCACGGCGCTGCCAGCGCGCATTTCGGCTCAACGACGGCCGGCTGATCGAAGACGAAGATCATGCGATTTCTGCTTGATTTTGCGTGGCAGGATCTACGCGCGAGCGGCAGGTCGCTGTGGGTGTTTTGTGCCTGCGTATTTCTCGGTGTCGCGCTCGTGGCTGCTACCGGCGGGCTTTACCGGCTGATCAACCAGGGATTGCTGGCCGATACCCGCCAACTGCTTGGCGGCGATGTCGAGGTCGACGCCGACGAGCCGTTACCGGAAACGGTCATGGACTGGATGCGCGAACGCGGCGACGTGTCTGTTGTGATGGAGCTGGACACGATGCTCGGCACGGATGCTGGCGATTTTCTGCGCGTCGAGCTGCAGGCCATGGATGCGGCCTATCCCCTGTACGGCAAGCTGGTGCTGCAACCCGAGATGACGCTTGGCGAGGCTACCGGGTTTGCGGACGGTCACTGGGGTATCGCACTCGACCCGGTGCTGACCGAAAACCTGGGTCTGACCGTGGGTGATGAGGTCTACGTCGGTTCACTGGCGATGCGGGTACGCGCACTCGTGCTGCAACAGCCGGACCGTGCGCTCAATGCCGAATGGCGCGGCGCGCCGGTGTTGCTCAGCGACGCGGCCCTCAGAGAAACCGGACTGGTTCAGGCCGGCAGCGTCGTCGATTACGACTACCGCGTGCGCACGTCGCTGCCCACAAATGACTGGCGCCGGCAGTTTTATGCCGCCTTTCCGGGCGAAGCCTGGGAGGTTCGCAGCTTCGAGAGCCGTGGCCGGCGCATCGCAGAGCGCCTGGACCAGCTTGCGTCAGGATTGTTGATTATCGGCTTCAGTACGTTGTTCATTGGTGGCCTCGGTGTATTCAACAGCATTCAGGCCTACCTGCAGAGCAAGCTGAAAACGATTGCGACATTGCGTGCACTGGGGCTTCGCAGGCGCCGGCTGGCGGCCATATACCTCCTCGAAGTCGGCATCATGAGCGGCGCTTCCAGCCTGGCAGGGGCCCTCATCGGCGGAGGGCTGGCGCTTGCCGGGGCTGCGACCGTCGCGGCGGAGCTGCCGATGGTCACCGCATTTGGAAGCCTTCCGGTACCGGTCCTGATCGCCGCGGCTTTCGGCCTGCTGACGGCCTATGCGTTTGCGTTTCCCGCCATCGGACGGGCACTGACGGTCGACCCGGCCACCCTTTTTCGAGGTACGGCGGCGGAGTCGGCGCACCGGCCTGCCCGCTGGTGGCTGGCGTCGCTCGCCTGCGGCACGATTATTATTGCACTGGTGTTGCTGGTGCTCCCGGATACCCTTTTCGGGGCAGGTTTTGTGCTCACCGTCGGATTGCTGTTGCTGCTGCTCGATCTTGTCGTTCGCGGCATACGTGGTGGCGCGAAGCGGCTGGACGATCATCCTGCGCTGACGCGTCGCTTCGATTTGCGCCTGGCGCTCGCCAATCTTCACCGCCCGGGTACACCACTGCGTGCCACGCTGCTGTCGCTGGGCTCGGCGCTGACCCTGCTCGTCGCCTGTGCAATGGTCGTCACCTCGCTGGTAAGGACGATCAACGAGACGGTACCCGAAGAATCGCCGGCGCTGGTGCTCTACGACATCATCGGTGATCAGCTGGACAGCGTCGCCGCCGCGTTGCAGCAATTACCGGGTGTGGTACGTCTCGATACGACGCCGCTCGTGCGATCCCGAATTGTCGCCGTCAACGGGCAGGCGACGAGCGAGCTCGGCCATCTCAATCGGGCGCAGCGTCGCGATGCCTCACAAGACAATTACGATCTCAGTTATTCGGCCAACAACATTGACGACGTCACGCTGTTTGCCGGCGAATGGTGGGACGACCCCGTCGAGGATGTGGCTCGACTGGCTATCGAGGATCGCGAGGCGGAGCAACTTGGCTTGCAGCTTGGTGATCTGGTCACCTTCGGCATAGCAGGCCATAGACTGGAGACCCGGATTGAAGCGATCTTCAGCCAGCGCGGCGTGCAGACGAGATTCTGGTTCGAGGGCATCGTCTCCGATGGTGCGCTGGACGGTCTGGTCCATCGGCATGTCGGCGCCGCGTACATGGATGACGCCGTAGCCATCGATGCGCAGCGACGTATCGGCCAGATCGCGCCGAACGTCATCACCGTTCGGACGGCGACTTTGCTCGCCACGGCCCGGGACATCCTCGGCAAGGCGGTAGCCGGCCTTGCGGTCGTGGCCGGCGTCAGCCTGCTCGCGAGCGTCCTGGTGCTCATCAGCGTCATGGCGGCGGGGCGCAGCCGTCAGATCTACGACGCCACCGTGCTGCACTCGCTGGGCACTCGAATGGCCGCGATTCGCCGCAGCTTGCTCCTGGAATATGCACTGTTGGCGCTGATCACGACGACGTTCGCCGTATTGCTGGGTTCGGCGATCGCGCTGCCGCTTCTGAGTATGCGGCTGAAATTGCCGACCGATGACCTGCTACTGGTGGGGCTGACAACGGCTGCCGTTGTCAGCGGCGTGTCGCTGCATCTCGGTGCCCGTTATTTGCTGCGCAGGTTGCAGGTGTGGCCGGCTATATTGTTGCGCGGCGCGAACTGACAAGCATGGGTCGACGCAGGCGCTCACAGCTCTGTGCGGATCCATGCCGGCCGGCACGATGATGCGAGCTGCGATGTTGCTGGTTTGCCTTGGCCTGGAGGCCGGTGTCGCGGCGGACGATCCGGATGCGCCACTCGCCGAGTTTCACATGGCGCGTCTCATCTATGACAGCGGCAGGAATGAACGGGCATGGCGATCATGGTGGGCTATCGACTACCCCGAGGCCGAGTATCACCTGATGCGCGGCCTGGCACGCCTGACCAGTCTCGACGTTGCCGACGACAGCATACATTTGCGCCTGACCGACGACGACATCTTCGATCACCCGTGGCTGTTCGCGCAGCAAGTCGGGCAGTGGCACCTGAGCGACGCCGAGATCCTGCGGCTACGCGAGTTCGTCCGGCGCGGCGGCTTCCTCGTCGTGGATGACTTCCACGGCCGTTTCGAGTGGCCGATCATGAGCGCGGTCATGCAGCGCGCGTTTCCGGAGTGGCCGATCGAGCCGTTGCCTGAAGATCACGATCTGATGACTGTGCTTTACGACCTCGATCAAAGTACGCAGATACCGGGCCGGCGCCACCTGTACCGTGGCGCCGGCGGACAGGTCGAGGCCCAGTTGCGCGGCCCGGCAGAATGGTACGGCATCAGTGATGACAGCGGCCGGCTGGTCGTCGCGATCAATTTCAACATGGACATGGGCGATGCCTGGGAACACGCCGATGATCCGGCTTATCCGTTGCCGATGACCTCGCTGGCGTATCGATTCGCAGTCAACTACGTCATTTACGCGATGACGCACTAGTCGCCGAGCATATTGATCTGCCGAAGATCCTTCGCGCGTCAGGCAAGATCGCCCCAGGCAGCAACGCTACCGCCACGAGGTGTTGGTTCAGCGTCAAATTCATTCGTACTTGCGTCTCTTTCGACCACGCGCGGCTCGGCCGTGAGGTGTTAGTCGTGACCGTGCGTGAGGTCGTCCTGGAAGCGCTCGTAGTGCTGCCGCAACAGATCTTTGCCGTAGTCATTGCCGTTGGGCGTGCGCGTCACCGAGTGGATGTGGTCCCTGGCCGTATATCCGAGCTCGCGCAAGGCGATAGGCCGCTGATGGTCGAACTCGATCAACACGACCGGACTCTGGATGCGGTAGTAGAAGATCGCATCGTCGTCGGTGGCCCCAACCCACGCGAACCAGGTGTCGTCGAGGTGCTCGACAATCTCCGCCATGCGAACGGCCGCGTGATCTTCTTTCATGTTGCCGACGTACTCGGCAATGAGTTCGACAAACTGGTCGCGTTGTTCGGCCGTCAGCTCGGTCGCCCGAATGCCCGCATACGGAATGGTGACATTGTCGCTGTTGGCCTGCGCCAGAATGGTATTGCCATGCTTGTCGCCGAGGCTGGCGCGCCGCCACTGCTCATCGGACAAGGAGCGGACAAATGACAGCCCCTGCTGTTCCTCGGCCTGCAGTACGCGAGTGCCGGCGTAGGGGCCGTCGTCGGCATACACCGGCTCGGAGCCGAGAAAGGTCGGGGTCATGACCACCTGGTCGCCCAGAACGAAACAGTTGACGATCAGGTGGTGGCCTTCGAGCTGCCAGCCCCACGGCTCAGTCGGCGACGGGGTACCCATGATCGCCAGCCAGTACAGTTGTTCGCCGTATTCGCCGTCCCGCCCGGTCAGCCAGGCGAGATGAGCGTTCAGGCGCATGATGTCGCGCGTCGTTTTCAGCCCTTTGGCGCTCAGCGCGGTCGCGAGCATGTCGAACGCGGCCGCCGCCTGGACCTTGTTCATGTCCTCGAACGAGAGTCCGCGCCGCGGCGCGCGATGGGTGTTCGACCACTCGCGCCACTGGTCGCCGTCGACCGGGAAGCTGATCGCATCGCGCTGTGCACCATCGAGCAACTCTAGAAGGCCTTGCGTCGCCTCGATATACGGGGCGGTACTCACGCCCGTCGATTCGATGGCAAACACCCGCGGAACTACATGTCCGTCGGTCGTCACTCCGACGAACGACTCGTCCCGCTGTGCATAAGCCGTAAACGCCACGCTCGACGCGACGATTATTGCAGCGGACAGGGAAGCAGTCTTTGTACGGTGTCCCATAATCTCGTCAGTTTGCCTTTGCCTATCCGGTTGGGCAATGGTAGCTCACGGCTAAGAAAGACTGGTTCAACCGCGCCGTTTCCTGACAATTCCTGTGGAATCGGGGCGCGAGCGTCGCGTTCACGAATCCGACCGACGCATCCATCGATAGCATCTTCCGGGTTACTCGGCGACGTGGGCGACCGGCCGTTCGATCAGGAGACCGGGGGTCTCGCAGCAGGGTCTTGGCACGCACGTTCGGCTTCTCGCCGATCGAATTGTATGCGGACGCTTCGTTTTGCAGCCTCACCGCAAGAAACCATGTGACAGGCATGGAGTCCCGGGCGCCTGTTGGAAAAGGTTGCTGGACAGTGACGACGGCTACCTTCACTGGGCTTTGGTGATGCCGTATTGCTCGCGACAGCGATTCCTTGTTATTCGCCTTACAGACTGGAAACTACTGCTGCTTAGTGGATTCGATCATCCTGTTCATCAGGGTGGTGTAACCACCGTTAATGGAGCCAACCGCGTAGCGGCGGTTGTTGGTGTGCCAACCATCATGAATCAGCGCATAGTCATCCGGCTGGTAAGATGTAATTGCCTTAACACCCTCTACATGAGTGTATTCGTCCGGAATACGAACCTGGTTTGAGACCAGTGTATGTTCGACCAGGGAATGCTCCTGCATGTAAACGCCGATCGAGTTGAACAGCTCTCCCGCGGTGCCCACCAACGCGATGTTACCGATGCGCAGCATTCTCAACTGGATGCGTACGTCCTGCTGGCCTTCGGTATACGGCGGGAGCGTGCCGTCGCCCGTGGCGTAGCTGATCCGCGCCTCGCTGGTGACGGTTTGAATATTTGACAGAGCTGTCAATACATCAGCGAACTGTATCTTGCCGTAGAACTCCACAAGCTCGACAACTGCACGACCCATCATCTGGATTTCCTGCTCGCCAGTTTCCGGGTTCGGCGTGAAGTACTCGTTGGAAATGATGGGATTCTGATCGCCCGCTGCTCCCGGGATCCAATTGGCCACTGCTCCCTCGAATTTGGCTTCCAGATGTCCGGAAACAGCGCCGGCTATGTCGGCGCTGACGCCGTTGTCGTTGCCGTCGAACCTGTTGGCATACATGGTGGTGTTGTGCACGGCGTAGTGCACGATGAACGCTATCGGTTTGCCTTGCAGGTCGCTAAAGCGGATGACCGACAATGTCTTGTCGGACGGGCCCGTAGGATTGTAACCCTGAGCACCTTTGGTCGTGCCATCTTCGAGTTCGTAAAATCGCTGACGGTTGGTATTGATGTAGCTCTCGGAGTAGCCAATACCCACAGTGGCAGGTCTCATTTTGGCAATCGCCTCATCGGCGGCCGCGATCATCTGCTCATAGACGTACTTGTTGTAGAGTTCTGTGGCGGGTACGTTCGGATCGATTTTGGTGGTTGGTGATGAGTGGCCGTGGGTACCGCCGTAATAAATCGCATCGGTCGGCACTCCGGTGTGCCGTGAAAGCCCTGGCAGGAAGGTTTCCGGCGACGGCGCGTCGCCTGCTTCGAAGGTGACTACGAGAGCTGGAGTTTCGCCATTGCCGACAGCTATCACCCGCACATGAATGGGATCGATCACTCCCACCAATTGGCCCAATTGGATTCGTGACGTTCCGGAGAGGGGAAACCACTCCTGCATTGGCGTAGTGTCACGAACCGCGGCGCCAACAAACAGCTGCTGCTCCGCCGCATGCGCCATCGCGTTGGGGATCGCCACGATCACGATCAAACAGGCTGCTCGGATCGTCTGGATTTTTCTCATGATTCGCGTCTCATCTGGACAAATTGCTATTTGGCGGGCATCCATTGTGAATCGCTTGCTCGTAATAGGCTGCTGTGCGTTCGGTGTTGCCTGTTGCACGACAGGCGTTGCCCCTGACTCGAGGGAGCATCGGCCGAAAATCACTCACGCTGCCGGACAGTAGTGCCGGTCACTCGGACGACGCCGTGTCCTCCAAATGCTGCCATAACTGCGGAAGAAAACGAGCGTGAAGTTGATGCCTCCATGTGATCCACTCATGTCCGGCCCCACCGACATAATACTCGTGGTCGATGTTGTGCTCTTCTAGAGTATTGTGTAAGCGTTCTCCGTATCGCTCTGCCGGCTCAAGAGTACCCAGCCCGGTAAACAACAAATCGATTTTGTCATTTGTTGCGGGGTCGGCCAGGAACTCTTCGAAAGACTCGTCAGACTCAACGCGTCCTGCGCTGAAAAGCCCGAAAGAACCAAAGGTATCCAAATTCCGGAAACCGATATGCCGCGACTGGCGACCTCCCATTGATAATCCCGCTAACGCCCTGCCCCTCGGACTTTTTATCGTATTGTATTTGAACTCCACCAGCGGAAGAATGTGCTGAAATATTTCTTTTGAAGTCAGATCAAAAGTGTATTTAACATGATCCGGTGTATTGCGATGCAATAGCTGGTTGTTAGGGAATACAATAATTGTCGGTTTGGCTTTGCCTTCTGCAAGAAGGTTATCCATTATGAAGTTCGCTCTACCGTCATCTAGCCATCCTGATGCAAGTTCGCCGCTGCCGCCCATCAGAATCAGCATCGGATATGCAACATTCGGATCATATCCCGGTGGCGTATAGACGAATAATTCACGTTCACCGTTCGTAACTTCTGAGCTATAGATGTGGCGCGTTACTGTTCCGTGAGGAACGGGTTTCGCATCGTAATAGCTCGGACCGTCCCCGTGCACGGTTACCATACTTTTAGCCGGTTGCAGGCCAAAGAGAATGAACGAATTATCATGGTCCGCAACTATCGCGCCATCAATATTCAACCGGTAGTAGTAGATGTCTGGGTCGTAAGGGCCCGCAGTAACTTCCCAGATGCCATCGTTATTCTTGGCCATTGGTATTGGATCTGATGAAGAAAACGGGAAGCCAATGACGCTAACACTGGCTGCTTTCGGCGCGACCAGTTTGAAAGTAACGGTTTTGTCATCGTTGACAACCGGCGTAATCGTTCCTGTTCCATAACGCAACGGAAGATTTTCCGTATTCTTGTGCGGCGCCCAGTCAAGATTGACCTGCGCCTGCTGGGCAAAGACGAGCCCGGCCAAGAATAAGAAAACAATTGCGAATATTAGTCGTTGCATCAATTCCTCCTCGAATCTCTGGCTCTACTGCATGGACAGAAGCCGACGCACGATGCCGTCGTACTTATTGATAAGATAGATCTCGCCGCTGGGCCCCGCACCAACGCGCATATCGGTGCGCAAGGGTGGCTCCTTTTCGCGGGCGACGTATTTCTCCTGCACGAGCTGCAGCAGGGTCTTGGGTTCTCCGCTACCGTCATCAAACAGGACGCGACGAATGGCGGCCTGACCCCCATTGGGCCGATTGTCTGCATCAACGTAAAACAGCTCACCGAGCGCGAGCTCGCCGAAAAGAATCAGGTCTTGCAGTTCGGGAATGGCGTCACCCCGCACAACCTGTAGTCCGGTGACAGCCACTGAGCGGATGAAGAGCGAATCGGTATGATCATATTCGACGAAGGGATATCGAACATCAGCATCACTTCGGACATCGTCCGCGTCGACACCAATGGCGCTGAGATAGCGGAAGCTGCCCTCCCAGTCACTCCAGCCCAGATTGTCACCGGCCGCCACCAGGCTGACTTCCTCCACCGTGCCTTGGCCGATATCCGAGGTCATCATGTCACCGCTGTCGCCATCCCAGGCAAACTGCTGGGGGTTGCGCAATCCGTAGGCATAGATTTCCGGCAACGCCCCGGCCTGTCCGACGAAAGGGTTGTCCCTTGGAATGCCATATTCCCCGTTGCGACCGTTGTCACCCAGGGGATCAATGCGAAGGATCTTGCCGAACGCGCTTCCCATGTCCTGGCCGAGTTTCAGGGGATCACCGCCGGAGCCACCGTCGCCGACGCCCACGTACAGCTTGCCGAAGTCAGCATCTGAGGGTTTGGCAACCGGATTAAATGCAATGGCGCCGCCGTTGTGATTGCGAAATGGCTGCTCCAGCCGAATAAGCTCCCGTGGTGCCCCGCCATCGTATTGATCGGCGTCCACAGCCTTCGCTGTCCACTCGACCAGCAGGAGATGGTGGCTTGGCGCGTCGCTATCGGTCGAAAAATCAGCCGCCTTCTGAGTATTTGTACTATCAAGCCATGTGTAGAACTTGCCGTAACCTGGCGTCGCCCGCTGGGCGAACTGCGGATGGAAGGCAAAGCTCTCCAGTCCCTCCTCACGCCAGGACGCGTCGATCGCGACCCCCCATTTGGCATCTGCCATATCCAGATACGGTGTCGCCGAACCCTCCTCGTCGATGCGATAAATAATGCCCGCCATGTCGCCGACCAGAAGCTGGCCTGAACCGGGTTCGACGATCACCGTCCGCATCTGGGCTGGCGCGCCGCCGATATCCGGCAGGGTCGAAAATTCCTCAATTCCGACAACAATTACGTCTTGTTCGACCTCGATGGGTTTGGGGAAAGGGTCGCGAGTCTCGGCGAGAACAGCTAACGACCAGCCCAGCAAGGCCAGGCAAGTTGGAAGGGAATTCACGTTAAGCAGCTCCTACGATTAGTTTTCCGGTTTCTTTTCGACTGACCGCGAATACCAGCAGGCTAGCGCCGAGGAGAATTGGCCGCGCAGTTTGTCTCCATATAATATACAGTTATCCTGTGTGTCATCGTCAAAATAATTATCGTCCCTGTTGTTCCTTCGACTGCCGGGGTCCGATGCAAATGAACAAAAAATCAATAAGGAAACAGCAAGTTATGAAGACAGCAACAGTTAAGCCAATGATTCTACTAACGCTGACCTCCTGTCTCCTGTTACTCGGCTGCGGACCGGCTGATCAGCCCCAGCCGAATTCGGATGCGCCGCCATGGTACGCCGTTAACGAGAGCCTGATAGAGCAGCACAACGTAACCGTCCGTACACGTGACGACATTACGCCAACAGGAATTCAGTCCAATATTGGAGAGGGCAAGGTCTCGAACATTGCGGACTTAGCGGCTATCGAACTCGCTCCGGGCGTATCCGCGAAGGCCTACTGGGGGTCCGGTAACCTCATGAGCTTCATTACCCTCGAGCCCAATGCGGCGATCCCGGCCTACACCATCGAAGGCGAGCGGTTCATGTTTGTCCTTAATGGTGACGTCCAGGAAAGCGCCGACGGTGAACTCGTGACCCTGCAGGGCGTGGAAAGGGAGTCGCCGAACGGTGTAAGCGCCCGTATGCCCAAGAAGGAGTTTATCTATCTCGAAGATGGCGCCACGAGTAACATTACGGCCGGGCCCGAGGGGGCCAGAATCCTGAATATCTATGCGCCGATACCCTCGTTCTATCTCGAACAGGCAGGGGCGTCTGATACGCACGTTGATATGGATCTCCACGCGTTCCCCCTGGATCCGAACGTCGAGGCAGGCAAAATCTACGATCTTTATGATTTCCAGTACACGGAGCTCGTGCCGGGCGCCAACTCGCGGCTCATTTCAGGACGGGGAGCGCAGATGAGCTTCCTCAGAATGGACCCCGGTATCGAGTTCGCCTACCACAACCACCCGGAAGAGCAGGTAATGATCGGCCTGCGCGGCTGGATTGATGAATATATCCTGGACGGTATCGTCCGTATGCATACAGGGGCTATGGTGAATTTTCCCGCCGGGATGGTCCACGGTGGCAAGTTGGGCCCCTACGGGTCAGACGCACTTGACGTCTTTTTCCCGCCCCGCACTGACTACTGGGCCTCCATGGAGAAGAGGTTGGCGGGATACCACGCCATTATTCCGCAAGATGCCGAAGTCCAGCTGCTGGCCGATGGCGCTGTTTCAGGGCCCGGTCTTAATTTTACGGAGGGACCCGCCTGGATAAACGGGAAGCTCTACTTTTCCAATATGTATTTCGATGCGGACTTCAACGGAGATCCCTCACGCAGCGCCGTCGTTGAAATGGACCCGGACGGCAGCTACCGCTATATCAACGACGGTCAAATGCAGACGAACGGAATCATTCCCGCCGCCGACGGAAATCTGATTGTCGCCGACATGTTCGGCAACCGTGTGATCGAAATGACTACGTCCGGCAAGGTAGTCCGCACGCTGGCCGACAGTTTCGACGGTACATCGATTGACGGTCCTAACGATTTGGTGATGGATTCGAAGGGCGGCATTTATTTTACAGATCCGCAGTTCACTCCGGATGCAGAAAAACACCAGCCCGGTCGAACGGTCTATTATCTCAATCCTGAAGGAGAGGTTATCCGGGTCCTGCCCTATGATGAATTCGCCATGCCGAACGGGGTTATTCTGAGCCCGGATGGCAACACCCTCTACATCAACAACACCTACGACAGAGAAGACTGGTGGAACGTGGCCAGCGGCAAGGACAACTTTGTCTGGGCATACGACGTAGCGAGTGACGGCACTATCGGCAACGGCCGGCAGTTTGCAGAGCTGAAACTTATCGGCGAAGTCCTTGACCGGGAGGGGAGATCGTCAGGCGCCGATGGCATGGCCATCGATACCGACGGGAATCTCTATGTCGCCAGCTATGCGGGCCTGCAGATCTTCGATTCCGAGGGGGTATTTGTCGGCATGGTCAATATGCCGGTCGTTCCGGTGAGCGTCACCTTCGGCGGAGCTGACAACGACACGCTGTATGTCACGGCCTACGACAAGATCTACAGCGTCAGAACAAACAAGATTGGGTTTCAGCTGCCGAACTAATCGTACCGGCCAGCTTTTTCATTCAACCACGAGAGCCCCGGGTTCAGGGCTCTCGGCTATTCCAGATGGCCACAATCGCGCCGAGAACGATTGCTGTGGCGATGAGCGAGCCTGCGTTGAATGCGCCGATGGACCCCAACCACAGCAGAGAATAGCCAATTGAACCGGTAAAAAGAGCGTAGTAAACAAACGGAAAAAAGGTGCGCCGAATAACCAGGCCCTCGCGGCCAAGCATGCCGACCACCGCGGACGCCGCCACAACGTTGTGTACGCATATCATGTTGCCGGCCGCACCGCCCACCGCCTGCAACGCCACAACCCAGGTGGGATCAACACCAATGCGTTCGCCAACGCCGAACTGGAATGATGAGAACATCATGTTGCTCACCGTATTACTGCCAGCAACAAACGCGCCGAGCCCGCCGATAAAGGTTGCGAATAATGGCCAGGCACTTCCTGCCAGTGCAGCAACGCCATCTGCGAGTTCGATTGGCATGCGATCGTATCCAGCAGCACCACCGTTAGAATTTATGAACACCTGCACCATCGGTACTGTGAAAATTAAAGCCGTCGACGCCTGCATCGCAGCCTTGCCCGATTTACTCAACGCCCGGCCAATTGCCGGTCGATCCATGCGGTGAATAAAGTAAGTGAATATCACGGCTACAAGAAACACTGTTCCCGGCAAATAAAGTGGTGCTACGTTAACTGCAATATTTGTTCCGAATAATTCGGGAATACGAATCGCCGCCCCCTGCATAAAGAATTTGAATGGCAATACGTCAAGCCGCGTGATCACCAGTAACACAGCAACAACAATGTAGGGTGACCATGCGGAGAGCATGGTGACATTTCGGTTTGCGATTTCATCTGCTCTGATCTCAATCGTGCCGGACCAGTCAGGTAACCATCGTGATTTCTCTTCAAAGTGCCATTCATCTTTCGGTGTCAAAAATTTATTGCGCGCCGCTGTAATGACAATCGCGAGTCCCGTCAGGCCGCCCAGTATTGACGGAAACTCCGGGCCGAGGAAAACCGCCGCAAGAAAGTACGGCACTGTCATCGCAAAGGCAGCAAACATGGCAAACTTCCATGCGCGTAATCCTTCGGCAAACGAACGATTAGCGCCAAACAAACCGGTCATCATGCTAACAACGATAAGCGGTACGAAAGTTCCGGCCAGCGCGTGCAGGAACGCAACTTTGATCGCGATTGAATCAAGTAATGCGGAAAAACTCGCAAAATCCGTAGTAGTGAGAAAATGCTGAACCGATGCATCGTTGGATAAACCTGTACCGACGCCGACCAGGATCGGGGTGCCCGCCGCACCAAAAGAAACCGGCGAACTCTGAATGATCATTCCCGCAATCACAGCGGCCATTGCAGGAAAACCAAGACCCGCGAGGAGTGGCACCGCGACGGCTGCTGGCGTTCCAAACCCTGCTGAACCCTCGATAAATGAGCCGAAAAGCCATGCGATTATGATGACCTGGACTCGCCGATCGGCAGAAATATCAGCAAATCCCGCACGAATGGCATACAGCCCTCCGCTCTCCTGAAGCGTATTCAGGAGAGCGATTGCGCCGAAGATTATAAAGATGAGTGTGGCGGCAACGACGATACCGTTCACTGAGGCCGCGGCAACAACCGCAATGGGAACTTGCCAGACAAACAATGCGAGCAAAGCACAGACAAGGTAGGCAATCGGCATTGCCCGGCTTGCGGGCCAGCGCAGCGCGACCAGGAAAACTGCAACAGAGGCAATCGGGAGAAGGGAAATGAGCGCGAGCATGCTG
The DNA here is from genome assembly GCA_029864095.1 of Gammaproteobacteria bacterium. Lineage (GTDB taxonomy): Bacteria > Pseudomonadota > Gammaproteobacteria > Steroidobacterales > Woeseiaceae > UBA1847. The sequence continues at coordinate 75,315 of JAOTUB010000001.1, forward strand.
TTGCTCATTGGCGTAAGCATATCTGTACATCAGGCGTCATTGTCAATTTTCCGAATCAATTGGATTTTTGGCTTTGTGCCATATTTCCGGATGGATTAGCCACGCATCATTACCGGTTGCCGTGTCGCTCTGTGCGTTTTGTTCCTCGGGCCTCTCACCGCAAGCGCTCAGGGCAGCTAGTGTTATTGCGGCCACCAACAGACGGTGCATTGTGCTCACTTATCCTGTTGCTTCAACAGGCCACGCGATGACAGATTCAGCATCAGCGCCCCAAGACCGAAATTCCATGGCGGCGCGTCGGCGGAAGTGGTCACCCGATTCGTAAGGGTACCGAGCTTTTCAGACGAAATACGGACGATGTCGCCAACTTTGTGTGTAAACCCACGTCCGGCCGCGTCCCGGTCCTGTGTCGGCGCAAACAGGGTGCCGAGAAAAATGACAAACCCGTCGGGATACTGATGTTCACTCATGGCCTGGTGCACGAGGTCGAGTGGGTCACGGCTGATTTCGGCCATGGAACTTGCACCCTGCAACCGAAACCCTCCCGGTCCGACCACTTCGAGCGCCACGACTGCATTTCGCACATCGTCCATCGAGAACGAGTCATCAAAGACGCGGACAAACGGCCCGAGGCTGCACGATGCATTATTGTCCTTTGCTTTGCCCAACAGCAGGGCACTCCGGCCTTCAAAATCCCGGAGATTGACATCATTTCCGAGGGTCGCACCCACGGGCATTCCCGCCTCATTGCATACGATGGCCACCTCGGGCTCGGGATTGTTCCATTCGGAATCCGAGCGCACTCCGATGTAGTCCCCCCAGCCGACCGACGACATGGGCGGTGCCTTGGTAAATATCTCGGCGTACGGGCCGATTGCCACCTCGAGATACTGCGACCATAGCCCTTCGGCCAGAAACACCTCTTTGAGGGCTTGCGCCTCCCGCGAACCGGGTTTGACGGTCCGAATTTCGGTACCGACCTTTTCCTCGAGCGCATTCCTGATTTCGTGTGCCCTGGCGGAATCTCCACGGGCGCGTTCCTCGATGACCCGCTCCACGGCAGACGTGGCAAACGTGACGCCCGCAGCCTTGACGCATTGCAGATCGACGGGCGCCAGCAGCCTCGGACCGATTTGATCTTCCCACGACGGCCGGAAATCAAAGCCGTGCAGATCACCAAGGTCGTCACCAGGGATCTCCGCGCCCCATGAATTCAAGAGCGCAGAAACGGTGGGTGAATCGCCCGAGACATCGGCAACGCGGCCTTGCCGTATCACGACCGGAGTAGGACCCGCGCCGAGGTCGAGACGCCCGACGAGCGTGGCATCTCGCCAGTCTGGCGGAAGAAAATCCTGCATCGGTTGTGCGTTAGTCATGACACATCACAGCGGTATTTCTCTTATAAGACAAGTATCCTCCCTTCAAGGTACGGATCTGACGGCTGATATCAATCCCCGTCGTTAGGCGGAGCAGGTCATATCGGAGAGTTTGTAATAACAAGGGGAACATCTATGTCTCAGTTATCCTCGCGAAGGTCTTTTCTGGCGGGAGGCGTCGCAGCCGGAGCCGCCTCTGTGCTGGGCGCCACGCATGCAGAAGCTCAGCCGTCCGCTGACCGTAAGCTTAAGATAGGCGTCATCGGTGTTGGCAAATGGTCATTCATGACCTATTGCTGGTCGGACATTATCGAAGGACTGAAACAGGGGTCCCCGCGCGGCAACCTGGGCACACCTCTCCTGAACATGGAGATTACGCACGTATGGGATCCCGACGCCACGGCGGCGCAGAAATTCGCCGCACAGCTCGATATCACGGCGGTTAACAAATTCGACGACATGCTCGGCAGTATTGACGGGCTCATCTTCGCCGCCATGCTCGACGTCCCCTATATGAAAACCCTCGCCAAACCGTATCTCGAAGCGGGTGTGCCGACATACCTGAGCCGCCCGTTCGCCTACTCGCTGCGCGATATCGACGATATCCTTGAATCGGCCGCGAAGGGGAACACCCCGATCATCGCCACGGCGAAATTCGAACACTACAGGGAGGTGTCGGCCCTCAGAAACAAGCTGAAAAATGTCGGCACCATCAAGATGGTGCAGGCGGCCGCGCATACCACGGATTTCCCGATGCACTTCCACATCCAGTTCATGATGCTCAAGATACTCGGCTACGACGTCGAGCGGGTTTCGCTGTTCTACGATCATGAAACCAGAGCAAATTACGTCCACGAGACTTATCTCTATCCGGGAAACGAAGAGCAGCCGCCATTTGTCTGTACGATCGACGGTTCCCGAATTCCCGATTCGTTTCATATCAGGGCCGTCGGCGACCGGGGGATAGAAACCGTGAGCATGCCTCGCGGGTACGACACTTGGCAGGAAGACCTCCTCTACCGGTATGCGCCTCAGGTCATCGATATGCAGCGAACTTTTTACGGCGAGAATTATGAACCTTACGACATCGTCAGGAAGAAGACGGAAATCTATCTGACCGCTTTCTATTCGGCACTGGAACGGGGCGGAGCGCCCGTCGACGTCGGTACCGTGCCGGCCGATTGGCGGGTCACCACACCGAATATCGATACAAGCCCGACGTTTTAGGAAAGTAACGCGGGATTCCTGTTACTCATAGATTTTTACGCCAAGACGCGCGGCCGTATCCGCGATGAATTTTTTGCCCTGCGGGTATTGATCTGGTCCTTGATAATTGCCCCGATTCAGAAATTCCATCATGAGCGGACGGGGATACTCAAGCCGGCTGAGATGGGTCAGGTACACCTCGTAGTCCATTTCTCCCTCGCCGGGGACCACCCATTCGAGGCCCGGCAGCATTTCCGCCCACCTGATGTCCTTCGCATGGGCATACATGATGTCCTCGCCGAGTAGCTCGAAACACTCGTTATACAATTCTGCGCTGCGAAACAGGACGCCCGGATGCACCATGTTGGTGGGGTCCAGCGTCGCCTTGAGTCGGTCGCTTCCCACATCCTCGCGGAGGCGGACATGTGCGGCCGGGGTGTTGAGGTTGTTGGAATTAATCGCCTCGACCGCAAGCTTTATGTTGCTGCCTGACGAATCGGCAAGAACCTGCTTGAGGGCGTCAACCGACATGTGCCAGGTTTCCTCGCTCCAGTTCTGGGGATGAGCGTAGCTGGGCTTGCCCGGGCCGCGGCTGCCGGTATGCACGAGGATGAAATCCATCCCCATCTGCTCCGCCATCTCGATGGCCTCGAGGTACTCGCGGTGGACGGTGGCGCGCATCTCAGGATCGGGATGTATGATGTTGTCCCAGACGTGGATCGTGTAAAACAGGACGTCGTATTGCTCGAGCGCGGCTTTGAGCTCACGCACCTCGGAATCGTTCATCATCCGCCAGCGATTATAAACGGCCTCTACTGCCGTATAGCCGAGTTTCCTGATTCTCTCGACCTGTTCGGCAGGATTGCTGTCGATGTTGGTGAGGCGACTCCCCGCACTGGCCAGACGGATGGCAGACGGACCAGGAGTGAGGTCCCGCTTCACGTTTCCTGGCGGACTCCACTGCGAAAGATAACCGGCGCCACCAACATCGGGGAGCGTCCAGGCGTGGGATGTCGAAGCTTTCGCTCCGAGCGTCAGGCCGGCCGCGGCCAACAGGACGTTGCGGCGCGAAATTGTATTGTTCATGTCGACTAGCCTCCGGTGTCGTTACTCCCCTCGATCTTAATTGTTTACCGCCGATTCCACAGGTTCTGATTGATCCGCTAGCGTTTTTTTAACGGGTTTGCGCCGCCAGTAGTTGGCAAGAGTGGAGCCGGTGATGTTCATCCAGGGTCCGAATACAGCCGGTGCGAGTCCGACCGTGCCAATTTTGCCCATCGCAACAGCAAGCCCTGAAGCCATTCCTGCATTTTGCAATCCGACCTCGATCGCTATCGCGCGGCAGGATTTTTCGTCCATTCGCGCCAATCGAGCGCCGAAGTATCCAAAAACGTAACCTGCCGCATTGTGAATGACGGCAGCCGCGACCAGCAGCAACCCTACAGCCAAAAGGGAGTCCCGGCCGGCGGCGGTTATGATTGTAATGATGACTGCTATTCCCGTCATGGACAGGACAGGCATCGCATCATCCAGCCATTTAACCTTGCCGTGCCAAAAGTGATTGAAAATCACGCCAAGCACAATCGGGATGATGATCATCTTTATGATGCTCCACATCATGGCCGTGAATACGATGGGGACAAACTGTCCGGCCAAAAGCTGCATCAGCAGAGGCGTCAAGAAAGGCGAAAGCAAGGTGGAAACGGCGGTTAGCGTGACAGAGAGCGCGAGGTTTGCATTGGCGATGTAGGCCATTACGTTGGAAGCAACACCGCCTGGTGACGAGCCAATGAGCACCACACCTGCTGCGATTTCAGGGGGAAAACCAAAAGACAGTGCCAAACTAATCCCCACCACAGGCATCACGGTGTATTGAAGGGCTACTCCGACAGCCACGCCTTTGGGCATCTTCAGGACACGCAAAAAATCTTTCACGCTCAGCGAAGTCCCCATTCCAAACATGATGATCTGAATGAGCGGAACGATGAGGACACTGAGCTTGAAATCACCGACTTCCAGAAAAAAATGCGGATAGAACATGGCAAGTGTAACGGCAGAAAAAATCCAGAAGGTGAAGGAAAAAGATCTGAATATTGTTGCGGTTCCCCGCACACCCAGGGCGAGGGTCACAAACATCACAGCAATCAATGGACCCAGCACTGGCGAACTACTATTCACGATAAGAGTGACGATCACTCCGATAAAAGAAGCGAGGCTTACATACAAAAGTGAGCTCATTAATTTATTCATGCAATTGGTCCAAGTAATTTATTTTTGGTATTTCATTTCCCATCGCACTTATGTAATCGATGCGAATTCCACCCGGCCCGGCCTGGTAATTCACTCATTCTGCCGGCTATCCAGCTTGAGCCCGTCCGGTGCATGCAGCATGTCGCTGGGGCAGTTCATCCGCGTACCGTAGTCATCGCCGAGCAATGTCGCGAGCGTCTTGCCATCGCCCATGTTAACATCGTATATTGTATACACCAAGGGCTCTGCGAAGTCATGACGATGTCTATTTTTTCAGCTGCCGTAAAGGGGAAACTTCGAGGTGTGGTCGCTCTCATCGGACGGAGATACCCTGACCATCGCGGCGGCACATGAATTGCCCGTGGCACAACCGACCTACAAGCGGGTATACAACCGGCAATATGCAAGCAAGTAACTGGCAATGAGCGAGTACTTAAGTTTCGGCGAAGTCATGCTGCGCCTGAAATCGCCCGCACATGAACGATTCTTCCAGTCGCCGTGCTTCGAGGCCACTTTCGGCGGCGGCGAGGCGAACGTCGCGGTGTCACTCGCCAACTACGGCCTCGACGCCGGGTTCGTGACCGCTTTGCCGAGCAACGACATCGGCGACGCGGCAATACGGGAACTGCGCAGATTCGGCGTCGATACTTCGCACATCCTGCGCAAGGGTTCGCGCGTCGGCATCTACTTTCTGGAGACGGGTTCGAGTCAGCGCCCGTCAAAGGTCGTCTACGATCGCGATTATTCGTCAATATTCGAAGCGGCGCCTGGCGACTTCGAATGGGACCGCATCTTCGACGGCGCCAGCTGGTTTCACATTACCGGCATAACGCCGGCGCTCAGTCAGAGTGCCGCCGATCTTTCGCTGGAAGCGTGCCGCGCAGCCAAAAGACACGGCGTCACTGTGTCCTGCGACTTTAACTACCGCGGCAAGCTTTGGAATTACGGTAAGTCAGCACGTGAGGTCATGCGCGAACTCGTGAAGCACGTCGATATCGGCATTGCCAACGAAGAGGATTGCCAGAAATCGCTCGGCATAGGCGCTGATGTCGACGTGGCAGGCGGCCAGCTCGATTCGGCCAATTACGAGGCGCTGACGGTCAAGGTGCTGGAGACGTTCCCGGAGATGTCGGTGATTGCGGTGACGCTGCGCGAGTCGCACAGCGCTGATCGCAACGGCTGGTCGGCCTGCATGCGGGACAGGAATGAATTTCGCTTGTCGAGACACTACGAGATCTGCGACATCGTTGACCGTGTTGGCGGCGGCGACAGTTTTGCTTCCGGCCTCATCTACGGCCTCACGGCGTACAAGGACCGGCAGCAGTCTCTCGAATTTGCCGTTGCCGCCAGCTGCCTAAAGCACACCATCCACGGAGACTTCAATCGTGTCACGGTAGCTGAAGTCGAAAAGCTGATGGGTGGCGACGGCTCGGGGCGCGTGCAGCGCTGAGCCCGGCCATGACAAAGATAACGCTACGCTTTCGGGGCGCCAGGTTGCGCTTACGATGCGCGCGAGGACTTAACGCAGTTCGGAACAGGCACCGACGTCAGACGTGCTGCGTCGAAAACCCGAGCAGGAACTAACCGCTATGCAACTTATACAAACCCGCCGTCTGGCCAGCGCAACCACCGTATTGACCGTTTTGGCAATCGGTGCATTACCCCTAACGCAGGCCATCGCAGCCGACCTGATCGTCTCTGGTAACGACGCCAAGTTTGTCCGCGTGGCAGGCAAGGCCACATTTCCCGAGGGCGTCGGCCCCGACACGTTGACTCTGATCGACGCGTCCAGCTTTCCGCCCGTGGTCAAGGCAACGGTCGAAGTCCAGCACGCTATCGCTGGGCCGCCGCAATGCGTAGCCATCACACCGAATGGCCGCCTCGCGATCGTGTCAGCTCCGAATCGTTACGACCACGTCGAGCAAGAGGTGGTGCTCGAGAATATTCTGCAGATCGTGGATCTCACCGCCAACCCACCGCGCGTGATCGAGAAGATCGACATCGGTGCGCATCCGCAGGGCCTTGCAATCAATCGCGACGGAACGCTTCTGTTGGCTACCACGTTATATGGCACTGTTGCAGTGCTCGACATCGACGGCAGCACGGTCAGCCTGAAGGCCCAGCTCAAGATAGCCGACAAGCGTCTCTCCGGCGTGAGCTTCACCCATGACGGCACGGCCGCACTGGTTGCCCTGCGCGACGAGCAGGGCCTGGAGGTGCTCGAGGTGAATAACGGCGTTGTAAGCACGGCACGCGATCGGGTTACGACCGGGATCGGCCCCTACGCGGTCGATGTCTCCAGTGACGGCAAATGGGCAGTTGTGGGCAACGTCGGCCTGGCTGGGCTCGTCAATCCCGGACGCCTGCATGCCGATGCCGATACAGTTACCTTGATCGACGTGTCGCGTCGACCGTTTCGCGCTGTCCAGCACATCACGGTGCCATCGCTTCCCGAAGGCGTTGCCATATCTCCGGACGGTCGATGGATCGCCGTGCAGTCGATGGCTGGCTCCAACCTGCCGCCGGACAATCCGGCACACAAACCGCGCGGACGCGTATTGCTCTTCGAGATCCGCAACGGCGAGGCAGTCAGGACCGCCGACCTGCCGGGCGGCGAGGCCGCGCAAGGCATAGTCTTTAGCGCCGACAGCAAGACGGTGCTGGTGCAATTCAACGTAGAAAAGCAAATTGCGATCTACGCGGTCAATGACGGCGCGCTGCGGGACACCGGCGAACGTGTACCGATTGCCGGCGGGCCGGCGTCGTTGCGGTCCATGCCGCGCTGAATAACTTTTCTTAGGAGAAACGTAGAGTGAAGAAGGTCTCGCATTTGCTGATATCACTGTCACTGTTAGCATCGCTGTCATTGTCGGCATCGTGTACCAAACAGGCGGATTCGCCGCGGGGATACAGCACGGCCGGAGACGACTGGCCTTCGTACTTCGGCGATCCGGGTGCAACCCACTATTCTTCGCTCGAACAGATAACGCGAGAGAATGTTAACCAGCTCGAGGAAGCCTGGCGCTACGAAGCACCGGATCCCGGCCGCGTGCAAACCACGCCGCTTGTGATTGACGGCACGATGTACGTAGTTTCACCACGTCAAAAGGTGATCGCCCTCGATGCGGCCACGGGCAAGGAAAAATGGATCTTTGATTCAGGCATTGGCGTGGAAGCTGCGGTACGGTCCGTCAGCTGGTGGAGAGAGGGCACGGAAAGCAGGCTGTTCAGCGCGGTTTCTCACTATATCTACGCCATTAATCCTGCCGACGGAACGGCCATCAAGAGCTTTGGCAACAACGGGCGCATCGACCTGCGCGAGAACTTGCGCGGTGACCCGGAAAACGAGTCCTACCACGCGACCTCGCCGGGTGTCGTCTACAAGGATCTGTACATTCTTGGCGGACGAGTAACAGAGGCAACGCCATCATCGCCCGGTGACCAGCGCGCCTACGATGTGCGCACCGGGGAATTGCGCTGGACGTTTCACACCGTTCCAATGGCCGGAGAGCCTGGCGCGGAGACCTGGCCGGAAGGTGCGCGGGAGACGCAGGGCGGCAACAACGCCTGGGGCGGTACCAGTGTTGACACGGAACTCGGCATTGTATTCATCGGCACTGGCTCGCCATCCGATGATTTCTACGGCGGCGAACGTCCGGGCGATAACCTCTACGGCGACTGCATAATCGCGCTGGATGCCAATACGGGGGAAAAGCTCTGGCACTTCCAGGCGGTCCATCACGACTTGTGGGATATGGATTTTCCGGCGCCGCCGACCTTGCTGACCGTCACCCGTGACGGCAAGAAAGTACCTGCCGTCGTCGCGGCGAACAAAGCCGGCTATGTTTTCATTTTTGACCGCGTGACCGGCGAGCCACTGTTTCCCATCATCGAACAGGAGGTTCCCGCCGTCAGCACAGTACCGGGCGAAGTGCCGTCACCGACACAACCGATTCCCACTCTGCCGGCGCCGCTCAACAGGCTCACTTTGTCCCGCGACGAAGTCACCGACAGGACGCCGGAAATGCGAGCGTGGGCGCAAATAGAATACGACAACATTCTTGGCGCGCAGCAGCCTTTCACGCCGCCCAGTGTCGATAAGCCAACCATGGTCATCCCGGGATGGAAAGGCGGTGCGGAATGGGGCGGCATTACTGCCGATCCCGACAATGGCATTATCTATATCAACGTCAACAACTGGATCTCTGTCGCCACACTGGCCGACACCGCCGCCTTCAAGCAGAGTGGAGAGGGCGCGCGCACCTATCGGGCACAATGCATGGGATGCCATGGCGACCCAAGGGAAGCATCCGCCGCGCTGTTCTCACTCGTTGGTGTGGATCAGCGGCTGTCGGAGGAGGAGATGGCGGACGTCATTACAAATGGCCGCGGTGTCATGCCGGGCTATCCGCTGCTACAGGCACCCACCGTTACCAATATTATTTCCTACATTACCAGCGGCGAGGACAGTGTGGCTCCGGCGCGCCTGCGCAATCGTAGCAGCAACACGAAGTACGTCTTCACCGGCTACGACTATTTTTACGATCCGGAAGGCTACCCGGCATGGCAGACGCCATGGGCCACGTTCAACGCCATCAATATGAATACCGGGAAGTATCTTTGGACTGTGCCTTTCGGTGAGTACGAGGAGCTTGCCGAACAAGGTCTTACCAACACCGGTTCTGAGAATCATGGTGGCTCCGTACTCACCTCAACCGGGGTGTTGTTTGCGGGCGGCACTTGGAAAGACCGGAAATTTTACGCATACGACAGCGCGAATGGCGAAATTCTGTGGGCAGGGCTGATGCCTGGCTATGATCGAGCGACGCCCGCTACCTATGCCGTGGACGGCAAACAGTATGTGGTTATTGCGGGCAACCCGAAGCGGAATTCCGGCGGCGAATATGGCTTGGTAACCTATGTCGCCTTCGCCCTGCCCTGACCAATCGGCGGTCACTTGCGCCTCGATGCAACTACCGGTCTTGTGCCCGCCGCGCCAACAACGCTATGATCCGGTGTGAAGTGCATATTTTGTACAGAGATTAACCCATGAGAGCCCCGACGACGATAGTCAACTTTGTTCACGACAAGCTGCGCGACGAAATCATCAGCGGACGCTATGCGCCGGGTATGCGGCTAAACGAGAGTAAGATCGCTCGCGAGATGGACATCAGCCGCATTCCCGTCCGGGAGGCGCTGGTTCGTTTGCGGGAGCAAGGCCTGGTCATGAAACATGACCGTCGCGGCATGTTTGTTACCGAACTGACCACCAAGCAAATGCAGCAAATCAATAGTGTCAGGATCGTACTGGAAGCCGAAGCGCTGAGGCTCTGCAGGGCGCGTATAAAGAGCAATAAGAAGCGGGCAGACAAGCTGAAATCGCTGCTCCAAAAGATGGAAGAGTGGGACGGCGACAGTGGTGTCGACGCCGCCGAAATCGATATTGAGTTTCATCGCACGATCTGGGCTACCGCCGGTAATCCGTATCTGGTGGACACACTGGACTCGCTTTGTACCCCGTTGTTTGTCCACTCCGCGCTGCAGCATGTGAGCGCGGAAACTACTAAATGGCGCCTGAATCATCATCATGCGCTGCTCGATGTAGTACTCGGAACTTCAGAAAAGACGGCGGAAGAAGTCGTAATTGCTCACCTGAAAGCCTATTACATCGAACCCGAGAAATATTCCAGCATTGGCGAGACGACGGCACAAAGCGACTGAACAAGGAGCAGCGCAATCCTGCTCAGAAAACCAGCCACCACATCGCCAGCACCATCGCGAACCCAACCAGGCCCACAATTGTCGTCATCACCGTAAGAGTCTTGAGCGTCTGCGCCTCGCTCATTCCCAGGTAACGGCTCACCAGCCAGAATCCAGAATCGTTTACGTGTGACAGCACCGATGACCCGGAGGCAATCGCGATGACCACCAGTGCCAGTTGCGGATCGCTGTAAACCGTTCCGGCTGCCTCGGTTGCTTCCACCACGGGTGCCGTAAGTCCGGCCCCGGTTATCATCGCCACCGTCGCCGAGCCTTGCGCCACGCGAATAATCGCCGAGACAATGAAGGCGAAAACGACGATCGGCACGCCCTGCCCGCCTACTGCGCTAGCAAGGTCAGCACCCATCCCGGAATCGATCAGGATTTGCTTGAATGCACCGCCGGCACCGGTAATGACAACGACGACACCGGCGGGCTCGAGAGACCTGGTCATGATGCGTGCCAGATCGAGCCGGGCGATTCGTTTGCGGATGCCGAAGAAGTAATAGGCGGCGAGAGTAGCTACGATCAGTGCCGAAAACGGGTGGCCCAGAAACTCCAGCAAAGTGCGCAAACCGCCGTCAGGGAGCCAGTACTTGGCAGTCGCTCCTGACAGGATCAGCACCAGCGGCAGGATTATTGCCAGCGTAGCGGCTAGCGCGCCGGCCTCCAGCGCTCCTTCGGCCGGTTCCATATCCATGTCGGCGGGACTCACCTCGCCATCGGCGGGCGGCGGAGCGTGATGGTCCCCGTACTCGCCGATCCACCTTAGTGCCAGCGGCGTATATAACGGTCCGGCGATTATCATCGCGGGCAGCCCCGCGATAACGCCGATCATGATGACCCACGCAAGATCCGCGTTTAACAGATCCGCCACCGCAATGGGGCCGGGAGTGGGCGGCACCATCGTGTGAGTGACCATCATTCCCGCAAGCAGCGGCAGGCCAAAATACACCACCATCTTGCCGGTCCGATGCGCCAGCCCATAGAGTAGTGGCGCCAGGATTATTAGCGCGACATCCAGGAACACGGGTATGGACACGAGAAAACCGACAAGCGCCAACGCCCATTGCGTGCCGCGTGAGCCTGATCGCGCCACCATCGCCTTGGCCAGATTCTGGATGCCGCCGGAGGCCTCCAATAATGCGCCGAACATCGCGCCGAGCCCAACGACTGTGGCCACATAACCAAGTGTGCCACCGATGCCATTACGTACCGAATCGATGGCCGCCAGTGGATCCATACCGGCAGTAACGCCGAAGCCAATTGCTACAATCAACAGCGACAGGAACGCGTGAATCTTCAGACCCAGGATCAGGACCAGCAGAATCCCAATGGAACCCGCCAGCACGATCAGTGGCGGTATATCGGCAAATATCATTTCAATATCTCACAAAATGGCGTCGTCAATATGATTGCGCTGGCCCCGCGCCGGTGGTCGAAAACGCGAAAACCATGTAGGTCATGTTGTTTGTCGTCGGTTTGTCGGCGCGCGCCAGGTAGTCGATGCGCAAATTACAAACTGTCACTGTGGCCATTCCCAATATGCGAATCAGCACGGCTCTCACGAACGCCGGCCTAAAGGCTCATTCCACCATCAACGATGATATTTTCGCCGCTCATGTAGCGCGCCTCATCGGACGCCAATAGGACAGCAATTTCCGCAATTTCTTCCGGCGCACCAATGCGTCCCATGGGTTGGCGCGCGAGGAATTGGGCACGCGTCTTTTCCGGCTGGCCAGTCGCGGCGATCCGCTGCTGCAAAGACGGACTATCCACTGTCCCAGGGCTGATCGAATTGCAACGCACGCCCTCGGCAATAAAATCGCGGGCTACCGACTTTGTGAGCCCGATTATTGCCGCTTTCGTTGTTGCGTAAACATAGCGGTTCGGCGCCGCCATCACCGAAGATACGACGGAGGCAATATTGATGATGGAACCATCATGCCGTGCGAGCATTGGCGGCAAAAAACTTTTGATCATCAGGTGCATCGTGCTGACATTGATTCTGAAACACCGTTCAAGTTCTTCCAAAGAAGCATCGAGCACCGTTCCTTCAGCTACGACACCGACGCAATTCACCAAGACGGAAACTTTCTGATATTCCGCAGCCAGTCGCCTGACCGCTTGTTCGTCGGTGACGTCGACTACGGCCGTTCGAACTCCGCTTTCGCTCGCCAGAGCATTAAGTGCGGATTCGTTCAGGTCAACCGCCACCGTATCGGCACCCTCACGATCAAAAGCCGCGGCTATCGCCCGGCCGATCCCCTGACCACCGGCGCTAACGATACAAGTCTTACCTTTCAGCCTTGGCAAAGTGCGCTCCCTGTGGTGCTAACAGGCGTAAGTGCCATCTCCACCGTCCACGAGCAAGACCTGTCCGGAAATGTAGCGACTATCGGGTCCGGCGAAATAGCTGACAGCGTCAGCGATCTCCGCGGGGCTGGCGTAGCGTATGAGGGATGGCCCTGAATCGTCCATTTTCGAATCTGTCTCTCGCGTCGCCATAAATCGCGCGGTCTTGGTCGGGCCGGGGCTGACGACATTGGCGCGCACGCCGCTTTCGCGCAACTCGCTGGCAAGACTTCGCGTATAGTGAACCACGGCAGCCTTGGCACAGGCGTAGCCAACTTCTTCGGTGCTACCGCGGTGAGCGAGAATGCTACCTATAGTCAGGATGGAGCCGCATTTGCGATCGACCATACCGGGCGCAACCTCGCGACACATCAACATGGTGCCAATTAGATTGCGGCCCAGCACTGCGAGCACATCATCGACCTTGAAATTTGTAGGTGTCGCAGGGCTCGGCTTGTCGCCGTTGGCCCCGACATCACCACCGGCGCAATTAACGAGAATCGAAATAGGTCCCAGCATATTCTCGGCGGCCGCCACCAACGCCTTCACAGCCGCCTCGTCTGTCAAATCGCCCACCACCGCGACAACGTCAGCGGCACTGCTGTCGTTCATCGATTCTGCCAGCGCGGAGAGGCTCGCGGCCTCCCCAAAACGCGACGGAGCTTCCTCATTGATGTCGTGCAAAACGACATTTGCGCCCAGCGACAGCAATTTTTCGGCGATCGTGCGGCCCAGACCTCGACCGGAACCTGTTACAAGAGCAACCTGTCCTTCAAGGGGCAGCGCCGAGTTATCGGCGGCGCTCGCGCCAGAGGGCTCTGAGATGGCCATTTCTTCTCCTCAATTTGTACATAGAATACAATTTTGTATGCGCCGAGGAAAGCACTGTTTATTAATGATTTATGGATTCGGCAATCAGCCGAGGCTGCTGCTATTCCCACAGAAAAACTATACACTATATACAGATTAGTCGTACGAATTGCGAGACGATCACATGACCGACCGCGGAAATACCCTGGCCAGGCTCACCACGGTTTTTGTAACCAGTGCGATTGCCGTCGGCTGCACGCACGATGATTTGCCGCGGTCGCCGGTTGACCGACCCTGGCCTGCACCGGTCACGACCCAGGTGCCACCGCCGGAGCTGCCGCTCAGCCCGGAAGATGCGCTGGCGACCTTTACCATGCCGCCAGGCTATAGCGTGGAGCTGGCCGCGGCAGAGCCGTTATTGAAAGACCCGATCCTGGCCGAGTTTGATGGCGACGGTCGCTTGTGGGTGCTCGAAATGCACAGCTTCGCGTATCACCCGGATATGTCGAATTCATTCGATCCGATCAATGAACTGGTGGTTCTCGAAGATGCCAATGACGACGGCATGTTCGACACGCGAACGGTGTTTATGGGCGAACTCATCATGCCGCGCGCATTCAAAATTCTCGACAAGAACTGTGCATTGGTAGGCGCGCCGCCCAACCTGTTTCATGCGTGCGACCTCGACGGCGACCTGGTGTCTGATACCCGGGAGGTGATCGAAACCACGTTTGCGACGCAAGGTGTCGTTGAGCACGGCGCCAATGGCCTTTATTGGGGCATGGACAACACCATTGTGGTATCCGAACACGAGTGGAATCTGCAGCGCAACGCGCACGGTTTCCATACCGCACCGAGCCTTCGCCGTGGTCAATGGGGTGTCACGCAGGACAATAGCGGTCGCATCTATCGTAATGTCAACACCGACCCATTGTTCGTGGACTACATCGCGCCGGAGTATTACGCGCGAAACCCGAACCTGATTCGCACTACTGGTTTGTACGACAACCTGGTGAACCAGGACGACACATTGATTTGGCCGGCGCGTCCGACGCCGGGGCTCAATCGCGGCTATCGCGTCGAAATGCGCAGACCCGACGGCTCTTCCAGTTATTATGGCGGCGTTTCTTCACCGATGATCTATCGCGGCGATCGTCTGCCCGAGGAGTTATACGAACAGGCGTTCGTAGTGGACGGCCCGACCAATCTCGTTCACATGCTTTACCTTAAAGACGATGGAGAGGGTCAGCTCAGTGCCGGCGACTACTACGAGAAAGGCGAATTCCTGAACTCTCCGGACGAGCGCTTTCGCCCGGTCGCGCTGATTCCTGGCTGGGATGGCACTTTCTATGTGCTCGACATGTACCGAGGCGTCTCGCAGGACGGTCCGCTGCAAACCGACTATCTGCGTACCTACATCAACGAGCGAAAATTGTGGGAACATATAAATCTTGGGCGGCTCTACCGGGTCACGTACACCGGTTGGCGGGCGGACGAGAAACCGTCGATGAGCGACGATACCGCGGAGGATCTGGTTGCGCATCTGTCCCATACG
The DNA here is from genome assembly GCA_029864095.1 of Gammaproteobacteria bacterium. Taxonomy (GTDB): domain Bacteria; phylum Pseudomonadota; class Gammaproteobacteria; order Steroidobacterales; family Woeseiaceae; genus UBA1847. Next base: position 90,627 of record JAOTUB010000001.1, read on the forward strand.
AACGGATGGTGGCGCGACACTGCGCAACAATTACTTATTCAGCGCGCCGACCCGGCAGCCGTTCCAGCTCTCAAAGCGCTGACGCAGAACTCCGACAACCAACACGCACGCCTGCACGCCGTGTGGACGCTTTCAGGCCTTGACGCTTCGGGACTCGACGCGCTCGATGCAGATACTGTGACAGCGGCGCTTCAGGACGAATGGTGGGCGATACGCGCCGCCGGATTGCGCCTTGCCGAGCGCTGGCTTCGAGACGGCGACGCGGCGATGCTTGGCGCCGTAATGGCCAGGCTCGATGATGGGCACTGGCAGGTTCGTCGTCAGCTGGCCGCAAGTCTGGGCGCACTGCCCGTGAATGAGCGCGTCACAAACATCCTCAGAGTATTGCGCCTGTACGGTGATGACAAAGTCGTGGTCGACGCAGCAATCAGCGGCCTGGCGGGCATCGAGGACGGCGTTCTCGAGGTCTGGCTCGACGCGCCGGATCCACATCCCGACGTCGCTGGAATGCTTGCCGGAGCAATCGCCAAGCGCATCGACATCGAGGCTACAGAGCAGCTGATCAAATATTCGACGAATGCGGACCATTCCGACGGGGTGCGCATTGCGTTGCTCGAAGGCATGAAGCTGGGACTGGAAGGTGCCGACGGCCGCGTGCGGGGACAAGCGGTAGCCGGCGGGCGAGCTGGCAGTCGCCCACCGGGCATGCGCCCTCCCCCGACCCCGTCGATTCGTATTGAATTGCCGACCGAACCTTCGGCACTTGCGGCGATGGCGGACGGCAACGACGCACTGGCGGAGGCAGCGAATAACGCGATCGCCGTTACAGGCTGGCCTGGCAAACCGCGTCAGCTCGCCAGAGCTCGCAGCGAAGCAGAGGAAGCATTGTTTCAGAGCGGCAAAGAAATCTATGCGGGTTTGTGTGTCGGCTGCCACGGCGCAGAAGGTCAGGGCATGGCAAACATTGGCGCAGCGCTTGCGGGCTCGGAGTTCGTAACAGGAGACGCGAGCATCTCGGCCCGAATTCTACTGCATGGCAAGGAAGGCTCAATCGGCTTGATGCCTCCGGTGGCAGGTTTTACCGACGAACAGATCGCCGCGGTCATTACCTACATTCGCGGCTCATTTGGAAACATTGCGGATCCAGTTCCTACGGTCGCGGCCAAGGAGTATCGGCAGGCCTACGTACATCGTGATAGCCCCTGGACTGACGAGGAACTCTCGCAGCGGGCACGATAGATTCGGGAGAACATTCGATATGATCAAATTCAACGTCAACGGTAGGGCGGTCGCAGTCGATACGGATGGCGACACGCCCCTGCTTTGGGCACTGCGCGAACACCTCGGCCTTACGGGAACCAAGTATGGTTGTGGTGGCGGATTCTGCGGCGCTTGCACCGTGCACGTCGACGGCAAGGCCGTGCGATCGTGCCGGACGCCGTTGTCGGCGGTTGCCGGCAGTGATATTGGAACGATCGAAGGGTTGTCGAGAGACCGGAGCCATCCTTTACAGAAGGCGTGGATCACCGAACAAGTGCCACAATGCGGCTACTGTCAGTCGGGGCAGCTTATGCAGGCTGCCACGTTGCTGGAGAGCAACGCGAATCCGACGCGCGACGAGATAGTGCGACACATGAACGGTGTGATATGCCGCTGCGGAACATATACGCGCATTGTCGCCGCCATCCAACGCGCGGCGAAGGAGGGATAAGTCATGACGGCAATGTTTTTGGGTGCCACGAACCTCTCGCGCCGGCAATTTCTTGGGCGCGCCGCCGGACTCACATTCGCAGTAGGCGTCGGTTCGAAGGGCGCGTGGCTTGTCGCCGACGCCGCCGCGAAAACCGAGGGATATGACATCGGCGCCTGGGTGCGCATCGCGCCCGATAACCAGATAACGATCATTACGCCCGCCGCCGAAATGGGCCAGGGCTCGATGACAGGCGTACCCGTGGCGCTCGCTGAGGAACTCGACGCGGACTGGTCTGCCGTAACTTTGGAAATGGCGCCGGCTGATCCCGAGATATATGGCTATGGCGACCCCGGCAACAAACGAATGGTTATTGCCGGCAGCCGCGCGATCCGATCCTATTTTGAACAGATGCGTTTTGCGGGTGCGCAGGTTCGCAAGGTACTCGTGCAGGCAGCCGCCAATGAATGGGGCGTCGATGCAGCGACACTCGTCACGGAGCCGAACTTCGTTATCGATCCGGTCAACCGACGTTCCCTGAGCTACGGTGAAATTGCGGCGTTCGCGCGGATTCCTGACGTGCTGCCCGCCGTTGCACGAGACGAACTCAAGAAGCCGCGCGACTTTCGGCTTATCGGCAAACCGGTCGCACGCCGCGACATTCCAGCCAAGGTCGACGGCTCGGCGCAATACTCTATCGACGTGCAGTTGCCGGGCATGGTGTATGCCAGCGTCGTACATGCGCCCGTGCAACTCGCAAAGCCGGCAAGCTGGAACAACGACGAGGTGCGCAAGTTGCCGGGCGTCATCGAGGTCGTTGCTCTCGAGCACGGTGTCGCGGTGGTTGCCGACACATTCGAGCACGTACTCGCCGCGCGTAGCACGCTGCAAATTGAATGGGACCGCAGTGCCAAGGCACACGGCTTCGATTCCGAACCGATGCTCGAATCGGGCTACATGGAAATCATGCAGGATCCCGCAAGCGACGTCCGGGTGGTCGATACTGCTGGTGACGGCGGCGTCGTCTTCGACAACGCGACAAAAGTATTCAAGGCGGATTTTCGCAGCGACTACGGCTACCACGCACAGATGGAACCGCTGAATGCTGTTGCTCGATTCAATGCGGCGGGCGACCAGGTCGAGATCTGGGAAGGCACGCAGGCGCCCGGCCGTTCGCGCGCGGCGATTGCCGCGGCACTCGGCTTCGACGTCAGCCAGGTCGTCCATCACCAGCAATACCTGGGTGGCGGCTTCGGTCGTCGCACGATTACCGATTACTCGATAGAGGCCGCGCTGGTCGCCCGCGCAACGCGGCTACCCGTCAAGATGATCTGGACACGAGAGGAAGACCTCGCCTTTGGCATGTTTCGACCACAGAATCTGCAATGTGTCGAAGCCGCACTCGACGATACAGGCCGTATCGTTGGCTGGCGACACTGCGTCGTTGGCGACGGTGACAGCCTGATTTACTCGGGTATCAACATCGAGGACTACTATGCTGTGCCGCATCGGCAAATAGAGACGCGCGGCACCTCGCACGGCATTCGACTGAAGCACTGGCGAGCCGTCGCGCACCCGTTCAATCTCTTCGCGATCGAATCGCTCGTCGACGAGATGGCCGTGGCCGAAGGACTCGACCCGTTCGCGTTCCGCCGCGCGCGTATGGCGATGACGCCGAAAGCAGAAGCCGTGTTTGACGCTGTAGAAAAGCTCTCGGATTGGCATGCGCCGCGACCCGAGGGTCGAGCGCTGGGGCTGTCGGTTTCCGAGCGCTCGGGCTCGCTCGGCGCTGGCGTCGTCGAGATTTCCGTCGACCAGAGCCGTGGCTACATTCGCGTACACAAAGTCTGGATCGCCATCGATGGCGGTATTGTCGTGCAGCCCGACATGGCGCGCGCCAACATCGAGAGTGGCGTCATTTACGGACTCTCGAGCGTGCTCAAGGAGCGAGCCACGATCAAAGGCGGCGCGGTAGAACAGTCCAATTTCCATGACTACCAGCTGCTGCGCATGGCTGACGCGCCCGAGGAGATCCATGTTGAGTTCCTTGATCGCGACACGCCGCCGACAGGACTCGGGGAAATCGGCAATCCGTTCATCGCCGCGGCAGTCGCTAATGCGTTCTATGCACTAACCGGAAAGCGGCTCTATCATATGCCGTTCACTCCGCAGCGTGTTCGTGCCGCACTCTCCGCCTGATCAGGCCTGGTGGAGAAACTTTTATACTTGATCGTGGCCGGCCTGATGGTGGTCGCAGCGGCGATCCAGTTTAACGATCCGGACCCGATCTACTGGGTCGCCGTCTACGCCGGAACCGCCGCGGTCATTGCCGGCCGAGGCTTCAATTACTTCAGTCGGTTCTGGGCCGCCGTGGTCATCGGTGGGGTCATAGCTGGGATGCTGGTAACGATTGGCGGTTTCGCCGGCTACATCCGATCCGGCGACTTCGGCTCGATATTCGGCGACATGCTCGCCAGCAAGCCTTATGTGGAGGAGAGCCGTGAATTCCTCGGGCTTCTGCTTGCCCTCACCGCCCTGACCTGGTGTTACCGCCGTCAAAGAAAGGAACAATTATGAAAATTCTGCTTGCCCTGGTTGTGTCTACATTGAGTGTCGTGGCATTTGCCGCCAACGAAATCGACGCAAAAGTCGCGGCTGCCCTCGCGGCCGAGTCGCGTCCCGAGGCGGATGGGGTACGGGACCGCAACCGCCGGCCGTTAGAAACGCTGAATTTTTTCGGGCTAAAAGACAACATGCGAGTTGTGGAACTCATCCCGGGCGGCGGCTGGTACACGAGAGTGCTGGCGCCCGTGCTCGCGGAGAACGGACAGCTGTATGTCGCGATTCGAACGAATTCGATTGAAGACTCGGTCCTTGCAGAACCGGGTTTCGAAAATGTCGAGGTGCTCGAAACAACGGCGAATATGCGGCGCCCTGAAGGCGGTGGCTTCTACGTCTTGGACGACTTCGAGTTTGGCGTTGCCAATCTGGACATGGCCCTGACATTTCGCAACTTGCACAACCTGGACAGGACATCGCGCGACATACTCAACAAGCAGGTCTTCAAAGCGCTAAGGTCCGGTGGCTTGTATGGTGTCATTGATCACACCAAGCGCCACATGGAACCGGCAAATAGTGAGAATCGTCGTCGCCATGATCCGGTAGAGATTATCCTGGAGATGCTCGGCCACGGCTTCGAGTTCATCGCGTACTCTGATCTTCATTATCGCGCCGACGATGAACTTAGGTTTGAAGTCGGCCGCCGTTCAGTCACCGGCAACACCGACCGCTTCACGCTCTTGTTCCGCAAACCGTAGTAACTGCATTGGGAGGACGACATGGTTAACCGCCGTCAATTCGCGCTCGGTGCGACTGCTGGCACAGCGGCGCTTGGCGCCATTGCCCTGGGCAGCGCCTTGACCCCGGCCCGCGCCACCACCGCGAAGGCGCTGGCCAGTAATCCGCCGGAAGCGACGAGGCAACTGGCAAACTGGATCGTACATTCTGCCTGGCGTGACGTTCCTCGGAGTGCCCGCGACGAAGCCGTGCGTTCGATGTTCAACTGGGTAGGCTGCTGCCTTGGCGGTGCCCGACACGAAACGACCGACCGCGCTATGGCGGCCCTGACGGAATTTTCCGGCAAACCACAAGCCACGATACTGGGCCGCAGCGAAAGTATGGACATCATGCACGCCGCACTGTTGAATGGCATTACTTCGCACGTACTCGACTACGACGACACCCACCTGGCGACCATAATTCACCCGGCAGGGCCGGTCGCCTCGGCCATTCTTGCCCTTGGCGAACGGCTCGGCACGAATGGCGCGGAATTCACGCATGCCTTTGTCCTCGGCGTGGAAGCGGAATGTCGAATCGGACTCGCCATCTATCCATCGCACTATGAGCGCGGATTCCATATTACGGGCACGGCTGGCGTGTTCGGCGCGGCGGCGGCGGCCGGGAAACTCCTGCACCTGAACGAGCAGCAGATGATATGGGCCTTGGGGATCGCTGCGACTCAATCTGCAGGATTGAAAGAAATGTTCGGTACCATGTGCAAAGCGTTTCACCCCGGGAGCGCAGGCCAGAATGGCCTTAGAGCCGCGCTCCTCGCATCAAAGAACTACACCAGTTCAAACGCCGCGCTGGAAGCTCCGGAAGGGTTCATGTTCACGTATTCAGATGAGCAGGACTTTGCAAAAATCACAGACGGTCTGGGCAGCACCTGGGAAGTCGAGAAGAACTCGTACAAACCGTTCTCTTGTGGCATCGTCACCCACCCGATAATTGACGGCTGCATCCAGCTGCGGGACGAAAACGGGTTGGCGCCCGACATGATTTCGAGGGTGTCCCTGAGGGTGAACCCACTGGTCATTAAGTTGACGGGCAAAAAAACACCACGGACCGGACTGGAGGCCAAGTTCAGCATCTTCTATATAAGTGCCGCCGCGATTGTCAAAGGCGCGGCCGGCCCGAATCAGTTCACCGATGACGCCGTGCAGGACCCGGAAGTCACAGCACTGCGAGAAAAGGTCGAAGCGACCGTGGATGAGGACGTGAGCGAAGAAGAAGCCTTCGTATCGATCATGCTGGTTGACGGCACAGTACTCGAGAAACACATAGAGCATGCGATCGGCAGCGTGCAACGGCCACTGACCAAGGAACATCTGGAATTCAAGTTCTCCGACCAGGCCGCCACGACTCTGCCGGGATCACAGATCGAGGACGTGATGGCCCTGTGCTGGGAGATCCAGTCGTTAAACCAGGTTGCTGAGATCGCGAAGTCGACCGTGCCGACCCGGTCCGGCTAGGCTTTCCTGTCCAAAATTTTCGGCAAAGCTTGTGTCGTGCTGTATACTATATACTATTGATGTCAACCGTCACCGGCTGAGATCCGGCGAAAAACAACTGTACGAACCGCCGCATCGGAGGATAAACAAATGATTTCGCGACGCCACTATCTGAAATACTCCGCGTTGGCAGGCGCGGCGACTTTGCTGCCAACAGGACTGATTCACGCCATACAGCACGACGGTCTGATTACCCGCGCCGTCCCGAAGACCGGGGAGAAACTGCCGATTGTCGGCCTGGGAAGTTCGGCGTCCTTTCGCAGACTCGCGGAAGGCGAGGACGTCAGTCCGCTTTTGGACGTGATCAAGGCGCTGGTGGACGGCGGCGGCAGTGTCTTTGACACGGCACCGAGCTATGGCGCGTCCGAAGAGGTCGCTGGCCGGATCGTGCAACAGCTCGGTGTGAGCGACGACATCTTCTGGGCAACAAAAGTGAATGTCGTGCCGCGGGGCGGTAGTCGTGCCGATCCGGATGCCGCACGGGCGCAAATCGAGCGCTCGTTCAGCTACATCGGCAAAGACCCGATCGACCTGATCCAGGTCCATAACATCCGCGATGTGCCGACACAGTTGGCCATTCTCAAGGAGCTAAAAGAAGAAGGTCGCTTGCGCTATATCGGTGCCACCTATACCGGCCAAAGCCGTTTTCCGGAGCTGGCGGACGTCATGCGTGGTGAGCCAATCGACTTTATCGGCGTTAACTACGCCGTCGATGACCGCAGTGCCGCGGCGCAGATCTTCCCGATAGCCCAGGATCGCGGCATCGCGGTCTTGGTGTACGTACCATTCGGTCGGACCCGGCTGTGGAGTCGGGTCGGCGACCGCTCTGTTCCCGAATGGGCACGGGAAATCGGCATCGAGTCGTGGGCGCAGTTCTTTATCAAATTTGCTGCGGCGCACCCGGCCGTAACGACCGTGACGCCGGCGACCAGCAAGGCACATCACATGCTGGACAATCTCGGCGCCGCAGTAGGCGAGTTGCCCGACGCGGCGATGCAAAAGCGCATGGCCGAGTACGTCGACGCGTTACCGACCGCCTGAGAACTCACCGCATAATCAACCCAGCCAAACGAAGACGAGAACCAACAAATGAAAAAATCACCGATAACCCTGATATTGATGGCGCTCTTGACGAGCTGCACCAATACCAACTCCGACACCGACGAAACCTACATCTCTTCGCTCGGCAGCACGACAGTTCAAACTGCTGCGGGCCGGTTGATCGGGTCGCTGCAGGGCGGCATCTACAATTTCCGCGGCATACCTTACGCGCGTGCCGAGCGTTTCATGTTGCCGGAGCCGGCCGCGGCGTGGGACGGCATTCGCCCGGCCGTCACCTATGGCGAAATCTGTCACAACCCGCCGATGTCCAGCGTCTCCAATGACGAATTGTTCAACCCTCACCGCTATGGCGCAAAAAGCGAGGACTGCCAGTTTCTAAACGTCTGGACCCCTTCCATCTCTGATGACAAGCGACGTCCGGTCATGGTTTGGCTGCACGGCGGCGGGTTCACGAATGGCTCAAGCATCGAGATGGTTGCCTATGATGGGGCGAATCTCAGCAATAAGGGCGATGTCGTCGTCGTTACGCTGAACCATAGACTCAATGTATTGGGCTTTCTCGATCTGTCCGCGTACGGGGATAAATACAAGTACTCCGGTAATGTCGGGATGGCGGACATCGTCGTCGCACTCGAGTGGGTCCAAGCCAACATTGAACAATTCGGTGGCGATCCGGCCAATGTAACGATATTCGGGCAATCGGGTGGCGGCAGCAAGGTCCGTACTTTGATGGGCCTGCCGGCCGCGGACGGCCTGTTCCACAGGGCCATTGTTCAGAGCGGTGCCACGAGTTCTCCGGTACAGGCTGAACAGGCGGCGGCGCAGCGCGTCGCCGAGTTGACGCTGGAGAACCTCGGTCTTTTGCCCGATCAGGTGGACCAACTGGCCGACGTGCCTTATTTGCAACTGATCGAAGCCAGCAGCAACGCGACTGACCGTGTGGAGGAAGAAGGTAAATTCGCCCGAGTTGGATGGCGTCCGGTTGTCGATGGCGACTACCTGCCGACCAACCCGGTCGATGAGGAATGGGTCGAGCAAGCCAGGGATATTCCGCTGCTGATTGGAACTGTTCTGAATGAGAGCACCAACACGGTGACCGGCGGACACAAGCCAGGCGATCTCCTGGCCGACAACAAGAACCTCTGGAGCACGGACCGGGCTAAAGCCAAAGTGGCCGAGCGTTTTGGCGACAAAGCCGATGCCGTTGCCGCGGCGTTTCTCAAGGCATACCCGAACAAGACCTATGCCGACGCGTACTTCGTGGATACCAGGAGTCGTCCCGGAACGATGAATAACACCCTGCTAAAAGCAAGACAGGGCGGCGCACCGGTCTACAGCTACGTATTCGCCTGGGAGTCACCCGTCATGGACGGAATAGGCATGTCCTGGCATTGCTCCGAAATTCCGCATGTGTTCAACAACGCAATGCTCGTGCCAACGGCGACTGGCGGTGGTCCAGACGCACAGGCAATGTCCCATCGTGTCAGTCAAGCGTGGATCAACTTCGCCCGCCACGGTGATCCGAGTCACGATGATTTGCCAGACTGGCCAGCTTACACCGTTGACGGTGGCGCAACGATGATTTTCGACAATGTCAGTGACGTGCGCTTCCATCACGATAGTGAGTTGTTCGAAGTAGTCGCTTCGAACTAACGTTTCAAACTAGCATACCGAGTTCGACATGCGGCGCCGGCAATAATCGACGGCGCTGCATTTTTTTGTCTAGTCCAGCGGGACCAGCCGAACCACGATGCCTGGGGTCGGCGTGGAGAAACGCATCCCTGTGCCTGTTCCGGTTGGATTCTGTAGCAGTACGTAGAACAATCCATCCGGACCGACAGCGGCCAAGCGAGTGCGCCCGAACTGATCAAACAGGACTTCCTGTGCGACAACATCGCGACCGTTGATCTCCAGCCGTCGCAATTGTTGACCGGCCAGGCCGGCGACGAACAAGCTATTCTTCCAGCCCGGATAGCGATCCCCACTGTAGAAGTTGATGCCGCTCGGTGCGAGGCTCGGCGTGTAGTAGACGATGGGCTGTTCCATGCCTGGCGCACTTTGCCGCGTGAGACCGCGCTGTATACCCATTGTGATCACGCCCCAGCCGTAGTTCTTGCCAGGCTCGATGATATTGATCTCGTCACCGCCAGACGGGCCATGCTCGGATTCCCACAGCAATCCTGTCGAACGATCGAATGCGAGTCCTTGCGGATTGCGATGGCCATAGCTCCAGACCGACGGCATCGCGCCATCGACGCCGACGAAAGGATTGTCGGCCGGCACAGAGCCGTCGTCATTGATGCGATGAATTTTGCCCAGCGGCGACGACAAATCCTGGGCGTTAGCCATTTCTCCGCGGTCACCCAGCGAATAGAACACGTGGCCATCATTGTCGAATGCGAAGCGCGATCCGAAGTGCGCGCCGTGTGTTGTATAGAGTTCCGGCGGTGCGCGAAAGAGTTCCTGCGTTTCGACCCATTCGTTCTCAGCGCTGAGTTTGCCGCGAATGATGACGTTCATGGACGGTGGCCACGACGACCGGCGACCCGATGGCGGCAGCTCTGGCTCCACTGCCGGAGGCACATAGCCGGGCAATGTTTCAACATAGGAAAGATAGATCCAGCCGTTGTTTGTGTAGTCCGGATGCAAGGCAATATCGAGCATGCCGGCGTCCTGACCAACCTGCACTACCGGGGTGCCTGTCACGGGCTCAGCCAATAGCTTGCCATTCTCAAATATGCGGATGCGCCCGGCCCGCTCCGTTATCAGCATGCGCCCGTCCGGCAGAAAAGTAAGGGCCCAGGGAACGTCAAGACCGGTCGCCAGCACCTCGATGCGAAACGCCTGTTTCTCACTACGGACGACATGTCCGTCAGGTGACGGCACGAAAACCGGGCGCTCTGCCATATCCGCAGCCTCATTGCGCATGTACGCAACCAACAGCCAGATTTCCGAGTCGTCCAGAATACCTACAAACGGCGGCATACCCGCGTCGGGAATACCGCTCAGAATCGTCTGTCGTATGTGCTCATCCGTGAGCTCACGTAACAAGGATTGGTTGAACAAACTTGGTGCGCGCCCACCTGTGAGATCTGTTCCGTGACAGGTCGCGCAGTTCGCGCTGAAACTCGTTCGCACGACATTTTCGCGTTGCGGCTGCTCGGTCGGAGAAACGCCTGGCGCAGTCCGACAGGCCGCGAGTACAGCGGCCAGTACCACTGCGCTCGAAAGTACCAACAATCGACTCATACGAAGTCTTCGCTGATCTTGCACCGCAACACACGGTCACCGTTGGTAATGTAAAGGTACCCGCCCGGACCGAAAGCGCAATTCGACGTGCGGCCGTCGAACTGCCTGTATCCGATGCGTTGCCCGTCCGGCGTAAAGACATGTATGCCACCGCGGCTGAGGCACCACAGCTTGCCCGAGGCATCAACCGTGAAGCCGTCACCCCCTCCACCCGGCGATTCTCGTGACGTAAACAGGCGCCGGCCAACCGCATTTCCACTCGAGTCGAGATCAAACGCCATCCGCCCGGAGCGGCTGTTCACATACAGGATGCGATGGTCCGGAGAAAGTCCGATGCCGTTCGGAAACAGATCATCCGCAATCACATGCAGCTGGTTATCAGGTGTAATTCGAAATACGCCGGTGAAGTCCAACTCGAGCAGGGGCGAGTCCTTGACACCGACCAGCCCATACGGCGGATCCGTGAAGTATATGTCGCCATTGCGTGCCACCACGATATCGTTGGGGCTGTTCAGGCGCTTGCCCTCGTAACGATCGACCAGCACGGTTCTTTCCCGGGTTTCCAAATCGATAACCGAAATACATCGGTTGCCGCTGTCACAGATCACCACGCCTCCGCGCCCCAAGGCCAAACCGTTCGCGCCGCCTTCGCGCACATAATCAGGCATGGGCGAGGCGTCCAAACCGGACGGATGTAGGAAGACCGATGTCGTTGCGCCGTCCCAACTGTATTCGCCGTCACCAATTTCGCGTTCACGCGCGACCCAACTATAGATCGTGTTGCCCGGCACGTCTGAGAACAGCAGCTGACCGTTTTCGTCGCCCAACCATACCGGCCCCTCCGTCCAGATATAGCCAGAGCCAATGATTTCGAGACTTTCGATAGGATTCTCGACGGTCCGCGCGACGGCGGCAATCGAGGGCGCCGTTTCCTTTTCTTCCCGGGCACATGCCCCGATAACGCCGCCAATGCCGATCGTGGCCGTGCAGGCTCCGACCAGTTGCAGTAGGGATCTTCGACTCGTATGCAATGCCTCTCTCCTAGAATGTCCAGCGAACGCGAAGCACCAGGAACGGATCGAAGACCGCAGAGCGGTAGTCTCTCGATTCGATCACGCCGTCCGACCGCAAGCCGTCATATCGAACGCGCTTTCGCCATCGATCACGAGACGTCGGATTCTCAATCTGCGCTCGCACGAGAAGGTTCGGCCGGGCCCGCCAGTCCCAATAGACCCGCCAGTAATTCTCGTTTCGCTCCGTGATTACCTGGTCGAGCCGATATGAGGTTGCCTTGGATGTCAACTCTCCTCTCATGCCGAACGTGCTATTCAAGGCCGGAAAATCACGCGTATAAAGCAGACCGCCTTCGAATCGGGCTTCGTCCGAAATCTCCCGCATCTCGCCGGTGACAGGATCAACCACTTCAGACTCGCGCCATGTCCCGGAAAACTGTAGTCGCCCCAGATTCGGTCCAATCTTTTCCAGCGGTACAGTGAGTGAGATATCAATTTCGTCGCGTGTTCCGTCGCCGATGTTGCCTGGCGCAGCGAAGCCCTCGACCGGAATGAGGTCGACGACGTCCTCTAATTCAAAGTGTCTGTAAGCGATGGCGACAATACTGTCTCCAAACATAGGCTGCTCGTACGCAAGCTCGTAAATCCAGGAGCTTTCGGGCGCCAGGTCCGGATTGCCCGCATCGACTGTGCCCTCGGTGAGTTCGCTACCGGCCGCGAAGTCCTCAAAATCGAGTTGTCCCACCTCGCGTTCGACCCTAAAGCGAAGTTGCACGCCGCTGTCCGGCGAGTATGTGGCGACAACGCGCGGCTTAACAAACGAAAATCTGTTCTTGGCATCCGCGTCACCACTGACCGTGATTTGCGATGTTTCGCCTGCTAGCCCCAATTCGATTGCCGTCTGCGTGGATGGCCGAGCAATCAACGCGGAGAATATCTCGCCGCGAATTTCTTCAACATCGACATTCGCCGCAGGCAGGTCGATGACCTGGCCATCCACCGTTAGCCTGGAATCGGCGTTCAGGAAATTGAACGCCCCTTCAGCGCCGGCCTCGAAGTTAAGCGTGGGCGAGATTCGCCGGCGCACAAGGCCGCGCAAGATCGTCTCTCCCTCCCGCTCCTCCTCCTTGGAAATTTGCAATTCGTCCGTTGTGGTGCGACTGGAGTCGTCTTTCTTCCGGCTCAACGCCTGCAGCGCCACTACCTGGAAACTGGTGCTCTCACCCAGCTTGCCATCGTAATCGGCTCCAATTTCGAAGCGACTGACTTTGAAGTCCGTATCAACGACATCTTGTGATTCGACGCCAAAAGGATCGCGCACCGCGGACGTTTCCTTCTCGTCGTTGCTGTTGTGCGTTATCGTACTGTTCGCGCGAAACAGGCCGTTCGAAGTTTGTTTTTCGACAGCACCGGTACCCTGCATTCGGGTCGCCCAGTTATCTGAAATAAACAGACCTTGCTCAGTCATGTTTCCCGCAGCGTCGGATGCAGTAATTCGTCCCTCGCCTGAATCTTCATCATTTTGCTCGCGACGCAAAGAAATGGACCCTTGGTACATGGTCGTTTCGCCCTGCCGCGTCCTTTCAGCATCGCCAACAAGGCCGACGTCGCCATTCGGGTAAAACTTCCCCAGTCCCGACAGTGCCCCGCTGTCGGAAACTCCTGCATGACGGACAATATTGGCAACGACCGGAAGCCCCTGCATATCAATGCCCGGTGTACCGCCGCGAATCACTTCTATTCGTTCGATGGATTCGATCTGGATTCGCCTTAGCAATTGGCCCAGCCTGGTCGTCTTGGTCGACGGCCGGCGACCATTGATAAGGACGTTGCCGCCGACGCCACTATACCCACGCGCACTTTCGCCGGAGTCGAACGTAAATCCGGGAACAAGGCGCACCATATCCTGTGCATTTAGCGCACCCAGGTCCGCAAAATAACCTGCCGGATACGAGGTAACGTGCGTACTTGTCGATTCGACAGTTTCCGGCTCGCCACGTGTTTCGAGCGCTTGCGCAAAGGATTCGCTCGCCACGGCTATTGCAAGCAATGACAATGCGACAGGAAAAAGCGTAGTCACATCTCTCCCTCAGGTGATCGGAGATCACCTAGGAAATGTACTTTGTATACAGTTCTCTATTGTCGGTCGGTGTTGTCCCGGTGTCAAGGCGATACATCGGTCAGGCACGAGCGGCCAGCCCAGCCGGCTTCGGGCCACCCGCCGCCCAGTCCAGCAACTCGATGGTATGCACAATCGGAATGCTGGTCGCGGCGGCCAGGTGCGTCATGCAGCCGATATTGCCGGTCGCAATCACATCGGCACCGGTTGCCTCGAGCGTGGCGGCTTTGCGATCGCGCAGCTGACCGGCAATCTCCGGCTGCAGGATATTGTACGTTCCCGCCGAACCGCAGCAAATGTGCGGCTCTTTCGTCTCTACGACCGTATAGCCGGTCGCACGCAACAACTCGATGGGTTGCGCGTTAACACGTTGCCCGTGTTGCAGCGAACAGGCAGACTGATACGCCACGACGAGTCCAGTCTGTTGCGCCGCAGGCGCGCAGCGTGCAATTCCAGCCAGCACTTCGCTTACATCTTTCGTGATTGCGGATACCTTTGCAGCACGTTCGGCCCATTCCGAGTCGTCCGCGAACATGAAACCATAGTCCTTGACCGTTGTCCCGCAGCCCGAGGCCGTTATTACGATCGCATCCAACTCTGCTTCAGCCGCGAGGCTGGACCACGCTTCGATATTTGCCTTTGCCAGATTGTGTGACTGATCTGTCTTACCGAGATGATGCGGCAGCGCGCCACAACACCCCGCACCGGCGGCGACCACGACCTCAACGCCCAGTCGATTGAAATGGCGGATCGTGGCAGCGTTGATTTGTGGAGCGAGCACCGCCTGAGCACAGCCGGCAAGCAGCGCGACTCGGCCTTGTCGTTCGCCTTGCACCCTGAATACGCCCGGACCCTGGCCTGGATCGCGCCGCGGCCGGATCGCCGGCGCCATCTGCATCATTGCTTGCAGCCGATCAGGCAGCAGACGGGCGAACGGCCGGCCCAGTGGCGCAAGCCTCAGCAGGCGACGAAAAACAGATTGTCTTGGCAACACGAACGCCAGGAAGGTCCGCAACAGGCGATCCGACCATGGGCGAACATGACGCTCCTCAATATAAGCCCGTGCATGATCGACCAGGTGCATATAGTTGACGCCCGAAGGGCACGTGGTCACACACGCTAGGCACGACAAGCAGCGATCAACATGCTTGACCGTTTCGGTCGACGGGAGCCCGCCATCCTCCAGCATTTCCTTGATCTGGTAAATGCGCCCGCGAGGACTGTCGAGTTCGTCACCAAGGAGCATATAGGTAGGACATGTTGCCAGGCAGAAGCCGCAGTGCACGCAGGCACGAATGGCTTTTGCCGACACTGCAAATTTCGGCTCGGCGCGTTTATCCGCATTGAAATTGGTTTGCATTACACTTGCTCGGTCATACGACCGGGATTGAAGATTCCGGCAGGATCGAATTGCCGGCGTACCCGCTCGCTGAGCGCGGCCACGGCCGGGGCCCGCGGCTGAAACGGGTCGATGCTCGCACGGACCTCTGCAGCCGAACGGATTAGTGTCGCGTGACCATCGTCGCCAGCGAGTTCACGCAGCACCCGGCGAATCTGCGTTGCGTGCGCATCGATGACCTTTGGCGTCTCGACCCAGATCGCCCCGCCAGCCCAATCATAAAAGTGTCGGCCAGCCAGTTCGCGCCGGAGGCACGTGCCCACGACGGCGCCAATGGCAGGAGGCAGCGATAGCCGCCAGACCTGTGAATCCCCGCCGACAAAAAAAGCACCATCGCTGATTTCTGCCCACGCATGGTCACTCTCATCGCGCTCAAGTACGACAGTGGGGCCGGCGTCGCCCAACGCGCGTTTGAGATCTGCCAGTCGGGATGCCACCGACGATCCGACGCCCTCAATTCGCAATAGCGTGGCGGCCGACCCCGGCCCCGCGATCCTATCGAGCGTCGAAGCCGCTGCAACATCGGCCGGCAGATGCGCGGCCGACGACACGCGCGCTGAACTCTCATTCATCGCAATCTGCATAGTCCTGAGCGCCGCATGGTCGTCGAGGCCGAGTACCACCAGGGTCAACGTATTGGGCGGCTGCGGCAGAACTTTTAGCGTGAGTTCAGTGACGACGCAGAGCGTGCCGAAACTGCCGGCAACAAGTTTGCCCAAGTCGAATCCGGTGACATTCTTCATGACACGCCCGCCGGTCGCAAACGCTTCGCCGAAGCCGTTGACGGCCTTAACACCCAGCACATGGTCGCGCACGCCACCTGCGGTCAACCGCCGCGGTCCTGCACGGCCGGTCAGTATCGCTCCGCCAATCGTTCCGGCTTCCTCGGCACCGCCCCAGAGGGGTCCAAAATCCGGCGGTTCGAATGCAAGGTGCTGATCACTTTGGGCGAGAGCTTGCCTGACATCGGCCATCGGCGTGCCTGGTGCAGCGACAAGTACCAATTCCTCCGGCTCGTAGACCACAATGCCGTTGAGAGCCGACAGGTCGAGCACAGCGTCTGCGACGACGGGACGGCCAAGACTGCGCCGGCTCGCCGTGCCAACGAGTTCCAGCGACAAGTCAGCCGCGAGCGCTTCATTGACAGCACCGACCACTTCGGTCGCATTAGCCGGTGTCCACGCACCACACACAGTCAAAATCGTTCAATATCGGGAAAACGAACGGCGCCTCCGTGCACATGCACGCGTCCGAGCTCCGCGCAACGGCGTAGCTTCGGGAATACCTTGCCGGGATTCATAAGACCGCCGACATCGAATGCGCATTTCAGGCGTTGCTGCTGATCGAGATCGGCCTTACTGAATTGGACCTCCATCAGGTCGCGCTTTTCGACGCCGACGCCGTGCTCGCCCGTCAGCACGCCGCCAACCTCGACGCAAAACCGGAGTATCGCCGCACCAAGCTCCTCGGCACGTTCGAGCTCGCCGTCGTTATCCGCGTCGTAGAGAATCAGCGGATGCAGATTGCCATCGCCGGCATGAAATACATTGGCCACTCTTAGGCCAAATTCCGCGGAGAGAGCGGTGATCTGGCGTAAGGCACGCGGTAGCGCACCGCGCGGAATGGTTCCATCTACACAATAGTAATCGGGCGAAATCTGGCCTATCGCCGGAAACGCTGCCTTGCGGCCCGCCCAGAAACTGATTCGCTCCGCCTCGCTGCTCGATGAGCGAAGCGAACCGGCCCCGCATTGCTTGCCCAGGGCACCAACGAGGTCGACGAGTTGCTCCACCTCCTCCGCCGTACCGTCCACCTCGACGAGAAGCAGCGCCTCGACATCGAGTGGATAGCCGACGTGCACGAAGGACTCTGCGGCATGAATTGCTGTGCGATCCATGATCTCCATCGCTGCGGGAATGATGCCGGCAGCGATGACCTCGGCCACACAGGCGCCCGCTGACTCCACTTCGGAAAATCCGAGTAATAATGCGCGCTGCGTTTCGGGCGTGCGCAATATGCGCACGGTTGCCTCCGTAACAACACCCAACAGACCCTCTGAGCCACACACGACACCCAGGAGATCGAGCGCCTGTGGATCCAGGTGCTTGCCACCCAGACGCATCACCGTGCCGTCGATCAGAACCAGTTCGATGCCAAGGAGATTGTTCGACGTCATGCCGTACTTCAGGCAGTGCACACCGCCGGCATTCTCCGCGATATTGCCGCCGACTGAACACACGATCTGGCTCGATGGGTCGGGTGCGTAGTAGAACCCGCGATCCGCTACGGCTTCGGTGATCGCCAAATTCGTGACACCTGGCTGCACCACCACACAACGATTGTTGTAATCGATCTCGACGATGCGATTGAATTTTCCCATGCCAAGAACGATGCCGTCTGCCAGCGGAAGCGCACCGCCAGATAGCGACGTACCCGCACCGCGCGGCACGACCTTCAAGCCTACATTGTGACAGTACGCGAGAATCCGGCTGACCTGCTGCACCGTTTCCGGCAACACAACGGCCATAGGCCGCTGCCGATAAGCCATCAAGCCGTCGCATTCGTACGCCGCCAACGCCGCGTGCTCATGAATTACGCCTTCGCCCGGGACAATGTCGCGCAGTGCGACCAGAAATTCGGCACGCCGTTCGATCATCTCCGCGTCCGCCGCCGGCATCTGCATGTAGCGCTTACTCCAAATGTCGCCAGGGTATGACCGCCTGGCTCTGTTCTCCCAGGCCTTCAATCCCCAGCTGCATTGTATCGCCGGCCTTGAGGAATACCGGCGGCTTGAGGCCCAGGCCAACGCCGGGCGGGGTTCCCGTCGTGATAATGTCGCCAGGCTCAAGGGTCATGAAACGGCTGACATAACTGACAAGATTAGCGACCGTGAATACCATCGTTCGCGTATTGCCACTTTGCATACGCCGACCGTTAACGTCCAGCCACAAATCAAGGGACTGCGGATCGCTCACTTCGTCGGCCGTAACCAGCCACGGTCCGATCGGGCCGAACGTGTCGCAGCCTTTACCTTTATCCCATTGACTGCCGCGCTCGAGTTGAAACTCGCGCTCCGAGAGATCGTTGACGACCAGATAGCCCGCGACATAACGCAACGCGTCGGCTTCGTCCACGTACCGCGCGATAGACCCTATTACGACGCCAAGTTCCACCTCCCAGTCAGTTTTGACGGAATCCCTCGGCAGCATGACATCGTCGTTCGGCCCTTGAATACACGACGTCGCCTTGGTGAAAAGGATAGGTTCTTCCGGGATCGGCATGTTGGATTCCGCCGCGTGGTCAGCATAGTTGAGCCCGATGGCCAAGAACTTCCTTGTTCCCGTAATGGGCGGGCCGTAGCGCTGCGCAGAATCGACTCTCGCAAGGCGCTCAGGATCCAGCGCAGCGATTTTCTCCAGACTGCCGGGCGCAAGCTGGTCAGGTGTAATGTCAGGTACATGGTCCGACAGATCACGAATATCACCCGACTGATCGAGCAATCCCGGTCTTTCCTGACCCTGCGGACCGTAGCGAAGCAATTTCATTGTCTGTCAATCCCGCTTTAACCAAGAAAATTCGAATTGGCGACTAGTGATTGTGCCGCGGAGTCGTTCGGCAAACGCCGCGATACTTCACAGCGAATTCCAGCACCGCACCGCTATCGAGACCACCGACATGCGCCCGGTAGAGTTCCTGCCACGGCGTCTGGCTTTCCGGGACGACAGGCTTAAACGCTGCCTTGCGCTTCTCTATCTCAGCGTCGGATAGCAGCACGTCACAACTTCGCGCATCGATGTCGATGCGCACAATATCGCCTGTGCGTAACCATCCCAGACCGCCTCCGACTGCCGCCTCAGGGGATGCGTGCAATATTGCCGGGCTATCCGACGTCCCTGACTGGCGTCCGTCACCGATAACAGGAATGGTGTTGACGCCATCTTTCAATAGTGCACCCGGGGGTTGCATGTTGACCACTTCCGCCGCGCCGGGCCAGGCAATCGGCCCGGCATTTCGCATCACAAGTATCGACGATTCGTCAATTTCCATTGCCGCATCACTAATGCGGTGGTGATAGTCCTCGGCGCTGTCGAATACAACGACCTTACCTTCGAAGACATTTTCCGATCCCGGAGTGCTCAGGTAACGCTGGCGAAACTCCTTGCCAATCACGCTCGACTTCATTACGGCAAAATCGAACAGGTTTCCGGACAAAACCAGGAGCCCCGCGTTCTCGCTGATCGGTCGATCGAACGGACGGATCATCTCGCGATCGCTGGTCTCAGCGCCCGCCAGGTTCTCGCGCATTGTCTTACCGCTCACCGTCAGTCGATCGGCGTTCAGTTTTCCGGCATTCATAAGCTCCCACAGCACGGCGGGAACTCCGCCAGCACGATGAAAGCGTTCGCTCAGGAATCGGCCGGCTGGCTGCATATCCAAGATCAACGGCAGCTCGTAGCCATGCTCCATCCAGTCCCTGGGCGAAATATCGACGCCTGCGTGACGAGCCATCGCGTGAATGTGAGGCTGAGCGTTGGACGATCCACCAATCACGCTGGTGACCGCGATGGCGTCGAGGAATGCCTCGCGCGTCAGAATTTTGGACGGCGTAATATCGTCATAGGCCAGATCAACAATCCTGCAGCCGGTTTCATAGGCCATCTGCCCACGCTCGCGATACGCTGCCGGGATTGCTGCCGACCCCGGCAAGGTCAGGCCCAGCGCCTCGGCAATGGCGTTCATTGTCGATGCAGTGCCCATTGTGTTGCAGTGGCCAACCGACGGGGCGGATGTAGCGGCCGCCGCAATAAATTCTTCCTCATCGATCTCGCCCACAGCGAGTCGGCGGCGCGATTCCCAGATTACCGTCCCGGAACCCGACAGCTTCCCGTTGTGCCATCCGTCGAGCATCGGTCCACCATTGAGCACAATCGCCGGAATGTCGACGGTGGACGCAGCCATGATTGCGGCCGGCGTGGTCTTGTCGCAACCCGTCGTCAGTACGACCGCGTCAATTGGATACCCATGCAGAATTTCTACTAGGGACAGGTATGAAAGATTGCGGTCCAGCGACGCAGTCGGGCGCCGGCAATTCTCGAAGATTGGATGAACCGGAAACTCCATGGGCACACCACCGGCGTCTCGAATACCGTCGCGAACCCGCTGTGCAAGCTCCAGATGGATACGATTGCACGGAGCAATGTCGCTGCCGCTCTGTGCAATGCCGATAATCGGCCGCCCGCTGCGCAACTCTGCCGGCGTGATGCCGTAGTTCATGAAGCGTTCGAGATAAACCGCCACCATGTCACTTCGGTCCGTGTCTCCAAACCACGCACGAGAACGAAATGGCTTTTCGGGGCGACGATTATTCATGTATTTTGCCTTGGCAAAAGGAAAAGCTGCCATCGAGAGTCAGTCTCGGTAGCTGAGTCCGGACGCTCTTCAAGCGATATTAATCCGACCCCATTCGAGCGTATCACGGTTGTTATCCTCTTCCGCCTGCAACTGCTCCGCCGGCGATAGCTGACTGACATACGGCAGCTCGGATGCGTTGGACCGGACCCATTCCATGTGGCTTGCCAATTGATCCGCCCGGTACTCGGGCAGGGATGCCCAGTATCTCTCTGTCAAACACGGCACCTGCAAGGGATCGCGTGTAATTATTTCCTCCAGGCAGTTGAGATTGGGATTGCCCGATTTCAAGATTTTCCACAATGCTTTTTGGTCCGTGACCCCGGTCCCGAAGCGAACCTCGGACAGCAGGAATCCTTCTGCATACGGTGCGACGCCCATGTCTTTCATCGAAACTGAAAGCACATAGGGTGCGAGCTTGGTGCAGACCTCCTCCGGAGTCTCCAGCATGGAGAGGTTGTTTCCCGGGTCGACCAGGGCGCCGAGATACTCGCTCGAGGTGCTGCGCAGAAACTCAACGTGCTCATCGACCAGGCGATCCTTGTGATTCTCCAGCGCCAGTTTCACGCCGATGCGCTCGGCGATCGGCAGGCACTTCAGCACGATCGCATTCGCTTCGTCCCGCCATGCATTGAATTCGTCCAACGATGTAAATGACGAGTAGCGGCGACCGCTTGACTCGGGTGGTCGCCGGCTCACATAACGCGCTACATTTCCGCCCATCTCACGCGTGTTGCGCAGCGACTGTTCAAATTCGGCCGTATCCTGGGCCAGGCTGCCCGGTGCGCGGGCATTGCCCTCGTACCACATGCCGAGCTCTTCCATGCGCCGCCGCAGTCTCTTCAAGTCGCCCACGGCCGTGAACTGCAAACCACCTGCACCCAATGAGCGACAATACTCGACATAGGCCATCGAATCCTCGCCCATCGGCGCGATCACGCCCAGACCATCTCGATGCTTGCCCATGGCCGCAGACGCAATCCCGACCGGCGACATCGGCGGTAGTGGTTTCGCCAGTGCTGCTTCACCCACCAGCCCCACCACGCCGGCGGCGGCACCATTAAGGAGAAACTCTCTTCTTGTCGTCACACGCAGAACCTCTCTACTGCACTACCCTGACACCCGGCGTACTATTTTGTGGTCCATCCGCCATCGATAACGATGTCGGTGCCAGTGATAAAACCGGCCAGGTCGGAACACAAATAACACGCCAACCCACCGATCTCCTCGACTCGACCCCAGCGCCCTATCGGCAAACTGGCAAGGAATTGCGCGTTGGCTTCCGGATCATTCATTACCGCGTTATTCATTTCGGTACCAAATGGACCGGGACTGATGCCATTCACGGTGATGGCCTCGCAGGCCAGTTCCAGCGCCAGCGCCCGCGTGAAACCAAGCAAACCGGCTTTTGCCGACGAATACGGCGTACGTCCCGGCAATGAGACATGACTCAATATCGACGTCATGTTGATAATCCGCCCGTAGCCCCTGCCGCACATGCCGGGTACGAAAGCACGGCTAACTAGGAACGCCGCTTTCAAGCTCGAATTCAAAACGCCCTCGAACTCGTCCAGCGTAAGGTCGACCAGGTGCTTGCGTTCATTGGTGCCCGCGTTGTTGATCAGGATATGCGGCGCTCCGAATCGTTCGTTGACTTCTGCGGCAACGCGCGCGACCTGGTCCTCGTCCGTGACGTCCGCAAGGAAATAGGCCGCGTCTCCGCCGGCTGCCGCAAGCGCGTCACAAACGCCAGCGAGCTTTTCCTCATTGCGTGCCACGAGCGCAAGCTGGGCGCCGGCAGCAGACAATGCTGCGGCCATGGCCGCGCCAAGTCCCCGGTTACCTCCAGTGATCAGTGCCACTCTGCCGGACAGGTCTATCTGCATGTCGATACCGTCTCCATTATTGCTGCGCCCGCCGCATCTCCAGGCCACCAGAGCCTGTCAGAACATCTCCAGCCAGGCCAATCGGCCGACGCCGAAGCGGGTGCATCGTGCCCCTCTATCGGTATACTATATGCAATTCTGTGAGAGTCAAATTGGCGCGACCGGCTCTTTCCTGGAAATACCCGCGATTCGACGGACACCCACGAAATGTGCACATTTAGGAAACTAGAAACTAGCAATGAAACAGCTTCAGACGATATTGGCTGCAATTCCCTGCACGACAGCGCTCGCGCAAGAGCCGCCCGCAATCACGCCGAACACCGCGGGCGGTGCTGCTCACAATTACGCGGCTAATGAGAAAGGCATCGTCGGCGACCTGATTCTGTTCATGGACAAGATCTGCCGTACGCTTCCTGATCGCGAGAAGCGGGCCATCGTGGGCCTGTCCATGGGCTCGGGCACCTCGACGAACGTCGCTCTAAGGCGGCTGGACATTTTCGCGTCAGTGGGCATGCCAAGCGCAGGAAAGTTTCGTGGCAGGGATGGAGTGCCGCTTCCCGGGGGCGGCCCTCCTTGACCAGACCTCCGCGGGCTTGCTGGCCGACGCCGCGACCGCAAACAGGAAACTCCGCCTGTTACTTTTCTCATGCGTGCCGAGGACTCGCGCATGCCGTTTCGAGAAGAGGACGCGGAGGAATTAAGCAGTCACGAGATCAAATTCACTTGCAAGAGCTCCCCAGGTGAGCACGAGTGGAAGGTCTGGCGCCATTCGCTGGCCGATATGGCTCCACTACTATTCAGGTGAGGAGAAAGAAACATGAAAAAAGACGATATTGATGAGCGTGTATATAAACTCTATGACGAGTACTGCCATGGTTTTATAGACAGGCGCCAGTTCTTTGAGCGGGTGGCAGCGTTTGCGGTCAGCGGCATATCTGTGTTCGCAATGGCCGAAGCCATGTTACCGAATTATGCCGAGGCGCAACTGGTCTCGTTCACTGACGAACGCATCAAGGCCACCTATGTCGAGTATCCGTCACCGGGCGGAACGTCCGGCAAGATGCGTGGCTACCTGGTTCGGCCCAGCGGCGACGGACCGTTTCCCGCCGTGCTTGTAATGCACGAGAATCGCGGCCTGAATCCACACATCGAGGATGTTGCGCGCCGCGCCGCCGTCGCGGGATTCCTGGCCCTGGCACCGGACGGGCTCTCTCCGATTGGCGGTTATCCGGGCAATGACGACGACGGGCGCGAAATGCAGAGAACCCTCGACCAGGGCAAGTTGCTGCAGGACATGGTTAACAGCGCCATGTATGTCAAAAAGCATGAATTATCGAATGGCAAGCTGGGCGCGACGGGTTTTTGCTGGGGCGGCGGCGCAACCAATCACCT
The DNA here is from genome assembly GCA_029864095.1 of Gammaproteobacteria bacterium. Lineage (GTDB taxonomy): Bacteria > Pseudomonadota > Gammaproteobacteria > Steroidobacterales > Woeseiaceae > UBA1847. The sequence continues at coordinate 114,696 of JAOTUB010000001.1, forward strand.
GGCCGTTGTGCTGGGATCCGATCTTGATGCCGGCGTACCTTTCTATGGGCGCGCACCCAATAGCGATGATGTCGGAAAAATCAGTGCGGCGATGATGATTCAATATGCCGAGGAAGACGAACGCGTTAATGCCATGCGAGCAGATTATGAGGCTGCGCTAAAGGCCAATGGAGTTCGCTACGAGATGCATACGTACCCAGGCACTCGTCACGGTTTCCATAACAATTCCACACCAAGGTACAATGCTGAAGCGGCTGACCTTGCCTGGGAGCGCACGATAGAATTCTTCGCTGAGCACCTCAGTAGTTAGCAGGCGTTTCAGACCGTACGACCGCGCGCTCGTCAACAAAAGAGGGTTGAGCCGCGAAGTATCAGTCTGGGAATAGCTATCTTGTTAATTGGGAGTATCGCCTTCCTGCTCGCAGTCGGCCAAGGGCCGTCCCCGACCGCACCGACAACAAACGGAGACGGCGAGCAGGACATCGAAGAAATCGAGATCGTTGCAACTCGCCTTGGTAACGACATTTTTGCCCTCGGCGAGATTATATCCGTCAATTCAGCAGATCTTGCGAAAGCTCGGCCCGTCGACCCCGAGCAAGTTCTCAGCGGTTTACCGGGGTTTGCGGTCAGCCGCCCAGGCGGTCCGGGCGGTGTATCCGAAATTTTCTTCCGTGGTGCCGAGTCGAATTTCACCTCGGTGTACATCGATGGGATTCGCCTCAATAACCCGTCGAATACGCGCGGCGGATCATTCGACTTTTCGTCGCTCGGCGCGTACGACATTGATCGCATCGACATCGTAGCTGGAGCCATGTCCGCGATCTACGGGGCCGATGCGGTAGCCGGCGTAGTTCGCATTCGGTCTGCCTGGGCCAGACCGGGTTCGCCAAACGTGTTTTTTGAGGCAGGCAGTGTCGACGACTGGCGCACAGGTGCCGGGGTATCATTTGCTGCCAACGAGCAAATTGAGTGGAGTCTTCGCGCGTCGACGCTCGATGGCGGAAACGAAATCGAGGGTTCTGCGCTACGCCTCAGGAGTTTCGCTACTCGACTCGTCGGCCAGTGGCCAAACGGCGGCGCCTGGACCCTCAGCCTGCGCCACGCGCAACGCGATCGGGGCAGTTTCCCCGAGGTGAGTGGCGGTCCGGAATTGGCCGTGTCTCGGGAGCTTGAAACTGCCGATGGCGACGAGCTATCCGTTGCTGCAACAAGCGACTGGGCTGTAACGCCAACCTGGAAGACCGAACTCCATTTTAGTGGTTCGCGAATCCGCGATAGCGCTGACGTTCCGGCGGTCGCACCCGGCGTGCTTGACGAGCAACCGGCGTTTTCAACGATTACCCGCTATCAACGGGCGCAATTCCTTTGGGTCAACCGCATTGAATTGGCTGCGGGGCTGCAACTTGTCGCGGGCACCGATCTCGTTGCAGAGCAAGGCAGTGACAAGGGTGCTGTCGACCTGGGATTCGCGGTAGTCCCCAATGCTTATAAGCTGGACCGTTCATCGTCTTCCGTTTTTGTAGAAATGGGCAAGGAATGGAACGAGAGTTTCACCACGACGCTCGCCATGCGATGGGATATTTTTGACGCTGACAAACGCCTTTCCGGGAAATTCGGTATTGCACGGGCAATATCTAAGAGTGGCAGCCGAGTCTGGGGAAGCGTCGCGAGCGGCTTCAAGCAGCCAAGCTTTTTCGCGCTGGGCAATCCGCTGTTTGGAAACCCGGATCTGGTTGCGGAGAAAGTACGGAGCGCAGAAATCGGGTACACGCACGTTTTCGACGGTGCAAGTACATTTACGTTAGCGGCCTACAAGAGTCGCTTCAATGACCTTGTGGACTTTGACTTTGAGTCATTTACGAACATCAACAAGGGCCGCATCGACATCAGCGGCATCGAACTCCGAACGAAGCTGCAACTGTCGCCGACCGTAATACTGCAGCTCGACGGGACCCGGTCAAATATATCGAGTAACAGCGGGCCCCTGCGCAGACGCCCGGAGCGACTTGCGGGCGCAAGCCTGGATTGGTCGCTCGCACATCAGTGGCAGTTGAACGTCGCAACCCGATATGTCGGCTCGCGCCTGATTACCTCCATTCCCACAGGCGACGTCGACGCGTCAGCTTTCCAGATCGTCAATGCGACCGCTCGCTATGAGCAATCACCAAATCGAACATTCTGGATCGCGATGGACAATGTATTGAACGAGCATTATCAGGACGCGCCCGGATTTCCATCTCCAGGAACTCGAGTCAGGATCGGCGCCAGCTTGTCCTTTTAGTCATATATCTGGCTCTCCGCGTCCTGAACCATTCTGGCAACAGAGGGATGGGCGTGCGCCGCGTAAGCCAATCGCCATCAGGCGCTACTCATTGACTTAGTACTGCCGACGGCGGGATACCGAATCGGCATTATTTGTCTCCTCGAGTCTAGACCTTGCGTACGCCACCTCCCCGCGCCTCTCCTCGTCAGTAAGAACTCGGCTACAGACCTTCGGCCGTCCCTGTGTACAAGGATCACGCCAAGGAACCCCAGCGCTCAATCTCGCGCTCGACGTGCGTTATGTAATCCTCGCTCACGCCGCGAGCCTTGTACTCCTCTATATAGGCAACTGCCAAAGCATCCCATCGTCTCATCGTCTGTCTCCTCAAATATCCGCAGGCTCAAAGCGCCTGCAAAAACCTGACAAAACTAAACAATATGATGTCCGATACGACAACAATGGGTCGACGGAGGCACCCATTTACGAAGCCTGATGCTCAGCCCGGTGACAGCAGCAGATTTGGCCCGACTCTCCGGAATCCCTTCTCATCGACGAGCATGTCAAGAGCAAGTGTTGCGAGATCATCAGCAGTACTCTCCATGCGATTGTCCTTGTCGAGGTACAGGATTTTCAGATATGTCTTGCACTCGTCACAGCATTCCGCCTTAACAGCGTCAGTGCCGCCCTCAATAAACAGATACGAAACGCCCTTCGTCGAAGCACATGCGGTGCACTTGACACGCACGACATGCCACTGACTCGCGCACAGCGAGCAGACCAGATAACGTAATCCCTGTTTCGCACCACCAGTCTGTATGACGCTAACGACCGGTGGCGAGCCGCAGACCGGGCACAGGCCAAATTCGACGCCTGCGCTCCTGCCACTCTTGCCCAGCCGGAGCGCCATTTTGGCCCAGTGAACCTGCAACGCTGCGCCAATAAAAGGCGCGCGTCCGGGATCGATTTCCGCATAAGCACCTGCGAGCACATTCGCTCGGTCCCGTTCGAGCGCTGCCGCGTCCGCATCATGCAGCGTTGTAACGATTTGTGCCGCCCGCGGCGGCAATGCTTCCTGATTCAATGCGTCGAGCAGGCGTTGTAAACCGTTCTGCCACCCAACGTGCGGCGGACTATCAATCGAGAGCGGCGGCAGTCCATTTCGCTGGCAGTGTTCCAATCGCGCACGATCTGGAACTGGAGTGTCGGGAAAAAGCTCGAGTTCGCCAGCCTGTGCCCGCGCCACGGCAGACGCAAACAAGAGATACTCTTGCATCGCATGTCCTTGGGCGAGATCACGCAGCCGCTGGGCGCGCTCCGCGAAGACCGTTTTCTGGATCGGTCGAAACTCCGGGATAGAGGGGACGCCGCCGGCCAGCACTGAATCAGGCATTCTCGAATCAAGAACCGCTGACGTCACGATACCATGCGGCGTGATGCTTTTTGGCCCATGCGGAAGAGACATAGCCACGCGTCATCGCGCGAATGCTGCCCTTGACCCACATCGCGGCGTAGATATGGACGATGATGCCCAGTATGAGCACGAACGCAGAGAACGCGTGCATCAGCACGGCCAGGCGCAAGATCGTAATCGGAAAAACCGGCGCAAAGTACGGCTGCCAAATTACGATGCCGGAGACAAGTAGCAGAATCATAGTCAACAGCATCACCCAGAACAGTAGTTTCTGGCCGCCGTTGTAGCGTCCGACTTCGGGCAGCCCCTCCTCGCGATTATTCATAACGTCTCGCCACCGCGAGAGCCACCGGCCATCGTTGCGTGTGAATTTGTTTTGCCCCCAGAAACTCCTGACCATAACCAAGAACGACAGAAACATCGCAACACCGATGAACGGATGCAGAATACGTGTCCAGGTGCCACCACCGAGCAGGTTCGTAAGCCAAAACATTGACGGATGAAATAGCGAGAGACCAGACGACGTGAGGACGACGAATGCGATTGCTGTGAACCAGTGATTCACGCGCTCGTTAGCCGAATAGCGCTCGATTTCCTTTCTCATGATGCCGCCTCGTTTTCATCCTCGGGCTCGTCGATTTCGTCGATCTCGTTCGGTCCAACCCGGATGTAATGGAAAAATGATCCGAAAGCCGTGAGGCCGAGTATTAGCATTGCGATCGGTTTCGTAACACCTTTCCAGAGGCTGACGAGAGGACTGATGTTGGGGTCAATCGGCAATCCATAAAGCTGGGGTCGATCCGCGTGCTGCAGAACATACATGACGTGCGTCCCGCCAACGCCTGCCGGGTCGTACAGTCCCGCATTCTCGAAGCCGCGGTCGTTAAGATCCGCCACGCGCTCGTCTGCATGATCGACCATGTCTTCCTTGGAGCCGAACATCAGGGCCCCGGTCGGACAGGCCTTGATGCACGCTGGCTCGAGTCCAACTGCCACGCGATCGGAGCACAGCGTGCATTTGTAGGCTTTGGAGTCCTTTTTAGAGATACGCGGGATATCGAATGGACAACCCGCGATGCAGTAACCGCAGCCGATGCAATTTTCTTCGCGAAAATCGACAATACCGTTCGCGTACTGGACGATCGCACCTGGCGCCGGACATGCCGCGAGGCAGCCGGGGTCCGCACAGTGAAGACATCCGTCTTTGCGAATCAACCATTCGAAATTGCCGTTCGGCTCCTCCTCGTAAAACCGCATGACGGTCCAAGACTGATCGCTTAAGCCCCGAGGACTATCGAATTCGCCATTATTGACGCCGATAACGTCGCGCAGGTCGTTCCACTCCATGCACGCGGCTTCACATGCCTTGCAACCTATGCATTTCGATATGTCAATGAGCTTGGCGACTTGCGTCGTTTGGCGGACCGACGGACTTGCCGTTGTGGTCGCTGAGCGCGCTTTGATGTCGAGAGACTGCAGTGCCATGGTTGACCTCAAGCCTTTTCGACGTTGACGAGGAACGCCTTGAACTCAGGCGTATTCGTATTTGCGTCGCCGACGAATGGCGTCAGCGTGTTTGTAAGGTAGCCTGGCTGCGCGCGACCTTTGAATCCCCAGTGGATCGGCAGACCGATTTGATGCACGGTACGGCCTTGTACCGTCAGTGCGCGCAGGCGCTTGGTGACGACGGCCTTAGCAATGATTTCTCCGCGCTTCGAACTGACACGAACCCTGTCGCCCGCGGCGATGCTTTTTTCTTCAGCCAGCGACGCGCCGATTTCGACAAACTGCTCTGGCTGCAGAATGGCATTAATTTCAACGTGTTTAGTCCAATAATGGAAATGCTCTGTGAGCCGATACGTCGTTGCAACATAAGGAAACGCGTCTGCGTCGCCCATGTTCTCGAGATCACTCGGGAATACGCGTGCCGCCGGATTGTTGCGCGATGCGGGCTGCTCCGGATGCATCGGATTCGCAGGGAGTGGAGATTCGAACGGCTCGTAGTGTTCCGGGAATGGTCCTTCAGCCATTTTGTCGACTGCGAATAGCCGCGCCACGCCCTCCGGATTCATGATGAACGGCCCCATGCCTTGCGACGGCGCCGAGGTGCGACTGAAATCCGGCACGTCGATACCCCTCCAGCTGTCCCCATCCCAGCTGATGACGCGCCGGTGTGGATCCCAGGGTTGGCCGTCTGGATCTGCCGACGCACGGTTGTAGAGAATGCGCCGATTGGCCGGCCAGGAGAAAGCCCAGCCGGGGGTATTGCCCAGGCCGCTCGGATCCGAGTTGTCGCGGCGAGCCATCAAATTACCCTCTTCGGTCCACGCGCCGCAGAACAGCCAGCAGCCGCACGCCGTCGTTCCGTCATCTCTAAGCTCGCCGAAGCCGCCGAGTTGTTGCCCAGCACCGCGCAGCACCTTGCCCGGGTCCGCCGGATCAGCAAGCTCGACGAGCGCCTTGCCGTTAAATTCGCGCGCGAGTTCCTCGGCCGACGGCGCGTCCGGAATCAGGTGGTTCCAGGTCAGGTTCAGGATCGGCTCGGGGAACGCGCCGCCCTCCTGTCGATACAGCTCGCGCAATTTCAGGAATATGCCCGCGATGATCTCGGCATCTCCCTTGGCCTGTCCCGGTGGCTCCGCGCCTTTCCAATGCCATTGCAGCCAACGCCCGGAGTTGACGAGCGAGCCGTGTTCTTCAGCGAAGCATGTCGATGGCAGGCGAAAGACCTCGGTTGCAATAGACTTGGAATCGGCGGGATTGAAATCGCCGTAATCCTTCCAGAACTCGGACGTTTCGGTCTCGAGGGGATCGATGATAACGAGATAGTTCAGATTGGCGAGCGCTTCACCGAGCTTGCGTTTATCGGGAAAGGCTGCAAGCGGATTGAAACCCTGGCAGATGTAGCCGTTCAGATTGCCCTGGTGCATGTCTTCAAACACCTGCAGTACGTCATGCACTCGGTCGAGTTTTGGCAGCCAGTCGAAGCACCAGTCGTTTTCCCGCGTCGCGGCGTCACCGAACCACGCCTTCATGAGGCTCACGAAAAACTTGGAATAATTCTGCCAGTAGCTCATCTGGTTCGGGCGCAAGGGCTTGAACGCACGCGAATCGATATAAGCGTCGTAGTCCGTTTCCGTTTCTTTCGGCACGGTCAAATAACCAGGCAGCAAATCGGACAACAGACCCAGGTCCGTCAGGCCCTGAATGTTCGAATGACCGCGAAGCGCGTTCATTCCGCCACCGCTCTGACCGATGTTGCCGAGCAGCAACTGCACCATTGCCGCGCAGCGGATGATCTGCGAACCTTTCGAGTGCTGCGTCCAGCCGAGCGCGTACATGACCGTCATCGTGCGATCGGGCGCAGCGGTCTCCGCGAGCATCTTGCACACCGTGAGGAAGTCCTCCTCGGGCGTGCCGGTGATTTGACTGACCAAATCGGGCGTGTAACGTGAGTAGTGGTGCCTCAGCATATTAAAGACGCAGCGCGGATGTTGAAGTGTCGGATCGGTGCGTACGTAACCATCGTCACCAAGTTCGTACATCCAGGTGCTGCGGTCGTAGCTGCGCGACGCGGCGTCGTGTCCGGAAAACAAACCATCGCGGAAATAAAAATCGTCACGGACGATGAACGTCGCATCGGTGTAAGCGTTGACGTACTCCTGGTGAACGTTGCCGGTTGCGATCAGGTAATTGATGACGCCGCCTAGAAAAGCGATATCGGTGCCAGCACGAATCGGCGCGTAAAAGTCCGCGAGAGCGGCCGACCGAGTGAATCGCGGATCGACAACAATCAGCCGGGCTTTATTGTGGGCCTTGGCTTCGGTGACCCATTTGAAACCGCAGGGATGAGCCTCGGCGGCATTGCCGCCCATGATGAGCACCAGGTCGCTATTCTTGATATCAACCCAGTGGTTGGTCATCGCGCCGCGACCGAACGTAGGGGCAAGACTTGCCACCGTAGGTCCGTGTCAAACGCGCGCCTGATTATCGAATGCCAGTAACCCGACTGAGCGGGCGAATTTGTGTGTCAGATAGCCGCTTTCGTTCGACGAAGCCGACGCCGCGAGCATGCCGCAAGACAGCCAGCGGTTAACGGTCGCGCCTTGCTCGTTGGTCGCCACGAAATTTCGATCACGATCATTCTTCATGTGCCGTGCAATGCGTTCGAACGCGTCTTCCCATGATATGCGTTGCCAGTCGCTTGCGCCGCTCGGACGGTACTCTGGTTGCCTGAGCCGGCTGGAGCTGCGCACAAAATCGAGCAATGCCGCTCCCTTTGGACATAGCGTGCCACGATTAATCGGGTGATCTGGATCGCCTTCGATGTGGAAGATTTCTTGCTTTGCGTTTTTCGCATTGCTGCCCAAGCTATACATCAAGACGCCGCAACTGACCGAGCAATACGGACAGGTGTTGCGAGTTTCCTTCGCACCGATCAGCTTGAATTCGCGAACTTCCGCAAGTGCCGCGTTTGGCGTGAATCCGAGTGCCGCGACACTTGACGTCGCGAGTCCTGTTGTACAGACCTTGAAGAACTGCCGACGAGTCAGTATTACACTCATTATGGGCCCCCTTCTTGTTGCTCCCAGCAAGGAATGGAGATGACCTAGTGCGCATGAGAGTACGAAAAGAATAAAGCACATGAAGCATTGGATCAAGCAGGGTTTGTGGCGGAGGCGGATGGGAATCGAACCCACCACTCGCGTTCGGCGAGTCGCTGGTTTTGAAGACCAGGGAAGTCACCAGACTTCATTCACCTCCATCGTCATAGTCGATCCTGGTTGCCAAGTTGGCGCAGGTTACCAATGCGGAGCGTAACACCGGTCGCATCGAGATGTTCCATCAAGGGAACCGTGTATTTGCGGGTCGAACCGAGCATTTCACGGACTTCGGACAAAGCAAACTTGCGCGGATACGAAAAATGCGTTCTGACTTCCGCGATCACATCGTCGAGCGTATCCGCGTGCAGTACATAATTACGGTAACGGTAATTTGTCTTGAGCCGCACGAGCTTGCCCGTGTCGCAAAGCAACGTGAACAGCTGTTGCTTAGTCTTGTCGCGACCCACCACCTGATCGAACGCGGGCGTCGCCAGCCCGCTGCCACGGATCGTCTCTTCCATCTCGGCTGCCAGGCGACGTTCCTCTTCTGTCAGCGCGGCAAGCGGATCGAAGCCTGTCAAGCGCAGGATGCCGCGATGATTTTCGATCCGCCCCTCTGATCGCAATTGGTCAAGCGTGAGCCCGAATACATCATCCGTGAGCTCGCCCGAAAGCCTGGTACGCAACTTGGCAGACGTCATTCCGAAATGATTCGGATGCTCGTCATGGTAGCGATCGATCTCGGTGAGGATGGTTTCTCTCAGCCGTTCGTAGGTCGAGGCGTCGAGCAGCTTGCTGACACCGATTGCGACGGCCTCAGCACCGGCCAGCGTTGCGTTAACTGCTTCGGCCGTGAGACCCATTGAATTGCTTAGCGCATCGAGCGTGGCTCCAGCCGGGCCGGCTTCGGCGAGCAGCATCCGGGCCTTTTCTGCCAAGCTGCCGGACGCAGCGGTATGCAAATGGTCAGTAACCGCTGGGTCGAATCGCCTGTGCCGACTCGGATGCGCATCGAGGATGCGCCCGCCGCCGATGGTCCGCATTGGCGAGTAGCTGCGAATGACGAACCGTTCCAACGGATGGATCGCTATCTCGCGATCGATTCTCAACTGCACCAGACCCTTTGCACCAGGCTCAAGTACGTGGCGGTCCAGCAGCCTGACTTTGGCCATGACCTCGCTGGTTCCCGCGAGCAATCTGACTATGGCCGCGTTTCTCAAAGGACTTTTGTGGCTCTCCAGCAAGCGCAGCTCTGCGTCGATGCGGCACGTCGTTCGCACGGTACCTGGCAGTGCGATGATATCGCCCCGCCGGACGTCTTCTCTCTTGATATTCCGGAGGTTTACGGCGACGCGCTGTCCGGGCGCCGCCTGCTCAACAGGCTTGTTATGCACCTGCAGGCCGCGAATCGTGGCAGCGCGCCGGCCCGGGAGCAATTCGATCTTTCGATTGGCCTTCAGTTGTCCGCCACGCAAGGTGCCTGTCACAACCGGACCGAACCCCCGCATGACGAATACCCGGTCGATAGGCAGAAAAGGATAACCAACGGCATTGCCGAGGTCGCGGACTGGCTCCAGCGTATCCAGCGCGGCTCGAAGCTCGCACAGGCCGTTGTTGGTCACGGTAGAGGTGGATAGGACCTTCGCGCCATCAAGAAATGTGCCTGCGACGAAGGATCGAACCTCGTCGGTCACGAGTTCGAGCTCATCCGCGTTGACGAGGTCCTGCTTGGTGATCACGATCAAGCCGCGATCCACACCGAGTAGCTGAGCAATATCGAGATGCTCGCGGGTCTGCGGCATGACGCCTTCATTCGCCGCGACGATGAGCAGGGCGCCATCGATCCCCGTAGCACCAGAGATCATCGTTCGAACAAAGTTTTGATGGCCGGGGACATCGATGAGATCGATTGTGCCGCGCCCGCCCTGCAGGTAGGAAAAGCCCAAAACGATGGACACACCGCGCTCTTTTTCCTCCTTCAGCCGGTCCGTGTCTATCCCCGTCAGCGCACGGACCAGCGCGGTCTTGCCGTGATCGACATGTCCGATGACACCGAGCGTGAGTTGTTCGGTCATTCCAGTGCGCGCCCGACGGCGCCGATGAGATCCTCCGTGTCTCTCTCGAGTACAGTCCGCAGACTCAGGTGACAACGATCATTAGCGATACGGCTGATGATTGGAGGCTCGCCACTGCGCAACCGGTGAGCGAGTTCTGCGGCGTCGAACGTCTCGTGGTGCAACTGAATCACTGTGCTCGGTATGCCGCTCATCGGCAGGGAGCCACCGCCGGCAAAGCTTACATCGTCCTGAAGGCACGCCTCGAGTCCGGGAATAGCGATCAGCCTCTGCAGTGCGCGCCGCGAGCGGCGCTCGATGCTCGCCTTGTCTTCGCAGATCATCCTAAGCACAGGGATGCGCGCCAGGGGATCATTTGGCGGCAGATAGAGTCGCAACGTCGCGTTCAGGGCGGCCAGGGACAGCTTATCGATGCGCATCGCGCGCAACATCGGGTTTTGCTTGATTCGGGCGATGAGCTCAGCCCGACCGAGAATGAGCCCGGCTTGGGGGCCGCCCAACAGCTTGTCACCGCTGCACATCACGACATCCGCGCCGGCAGCAACACACGCCCGCACGGTTGGCTCTGCTGACAGATCGGCCACTTCGAGATCGACAAGAGCGCCGCTGCCGAGGTCGTGCATCAATAGCAGTTGATTTTCACGCGCGAGTTCCGCCAGCACTTTCAGGCCGGGCTTTGCGGTAAAGCCTGATATTCGGTAGTTACTCGGGTGAGAACTGAGCAGGGCTCGGGTTTCATTGCTCAGAGCATCCGAGAAGTCACTCACGTGGGTCCTGTTTGTCGTACCGACCTCGACCATACGCGCACCGCTCCTTGCGATGACATCGGGCATGCGAAAAGAACCGCCGATCTCGATGAGCTCGCTTCTCGAGATAACTACCTCACCGTCACGACAGAACGTATTGAGCGCCAGCAAGACGGCGGCAGCACAGTTGTTGACAACGACAGCTGCCTCCGCGCCACTGAGACGCGTAAGCAGCGCCTCGACATGCTGATATCGCGAGCTGCGCTTACCGGTCTGCAAACCCAGCTCCAGATTCGAATAACTGCCTGCAATTCTGTTAACAGCCTCGATAGCCTCGTCCGCCAATGGCGCCCGGCCAAGATTCGTGTGAATTACGATTCCTGTCGCGTTGATGACGCGGCGAAAGCCGTCGCAGCGGCGCTTTACGAGGTCTGCACGGAGCAGCGCAAAATACGCGGCATCCTCGAGCCCGACAGGTGGATCGACGCCCAGGACTGCGTTGGCGCGAATGCGGTCCAGGTGGCTGCGCATGACCACCGCGACTTCGTTGCGGCCGAATTCGGCGCAAAGATCGGATGCGAAGTCTGAGCGCAGCCAGCGGTCTATGGCGGGCAGTTGCCTGAGTGCCTGAGACATTTTTCTTGTTGCCTGGGTGTCGTCCGATATTTATATCATGTCGTGAACGTGGCGCTCACGATTTCTACCAACATGTCGCCGCTTGATTCCATGAGTTGTCCAATGCGCGCGAGTGATCGCCCCGAGCGTCGCGCGATCGTCAGCACCTCCGCTTCCGCCTGGGGCGCGACCGCCACGAGAAGACCACCACTTGTTTGTGGGTCACAGAGTATTTGTTTCTCTGCTTCGGTCATCGTCCCGATCGCCGCACCATAGCTTTCGAAGTTCCTTTCGGTGCCACCAGGGATGCAGCCCTGCTGCCGGTACTCTTCCGTCCCCTCAAGCAGAGAAATTTGATCAAAATGAATTCGGGCGCGGAGCCCGCTGCCTTGACACATCTCACTAAGATGGCCAAGCAAGCCGTAGCCTGTCACGTCTGTCATCGCCGTGACGCCGTCGATTCTGGCCAGCTTTAACCCGATGTCATTGAGCTCGCACATCGCATCTTTGGCTATGTGCCGATGCTCGGGCCGAAGCTTTTTTTGCTTTTGTGCCGTGGTCAGAATGCCTATTCCTAAAGGTTTGGTCAGGTACAGGCCGTTGCCGGCTGCCGCGGTATCGTTGCGCTTGAGATGTCGCCGTTCGACGGACCCGGTTACGGCGAGCCCGAAGATCGGCTCGGGTGCGTCGATACTGTGACCGCCGGCAAGCGGGATACCGGCGTCTTTGCATGCCTGCCGCCCTCCTTCGACGACCTGTTGCGCGGTTTCCGGGGACAGCTTGTTAATCGGCCAACCCAGAATCGCGATTGCCATGAGTGGTGTGCCGCCCATCGCATACACGTCGCTGATGGCGTTGGTAGCTGCAACGCGCCCGAATTCGACGGGGTCGTCGACAATCGGCATGAAAAAATCGGTCGTGCTGATAACCGCCTGCCCGTTGCCCATGTCGTACACAGCTGCATCGTCCCGGGAAGTGTTGCCCACGAGTAGTCGTGCATCAGTACCGCTAACGTTGCCCTTCAGGATCACGTCCAGCACCTTGGGAGAGATCTTGCAGCCACAACCGGCGCCATGACTGTATTCAGTTAGCTTGATTTCGTTACGCATCGATTGGCTGTACGCGAGCGACTGCAGACCACATCATTTAGAACCATCATAGATTAGGCAAACAAGTGCAGCAACTGAAAGAATACTTTGCGTCGCGCAGCTCCACGGAGCAGTCGACCGCCGTCGAATACACAGGACGCGCGGAAGGTTAGCCTGTCCTTGCGTTAGTGCGACAAGATAAGATTAGTGGAATTGGCCAACGACAATAGACCAAAGGATGCTTAAGCAACTATTTTGTTTGTTCATCCGTTCCCGCGTTGGCATAGGCGCAGGACGTTGGGGCCGGGAGGATTAGAGTGACCGAGCCGAGTGTGCCGATATTATAGCGATTCTGAACGTCGTAGGCCTCGCGCTCGCGCGCAACGCTATCCTCGCACGACAGTGTGTCGAAGGCACCACTCTTATGTTGCAGGTAGTGGGTGAATTCGTGCACGACCAAACCTGAAGCGAATCCATTTTCAACGTCGCGATACTGTTCATCGATATAAACGATGTCCGCGTCGTTGTACCAACCAACGACATTGCACTCCTTGCCGCCGCAGACGTTCTCAACAAAGAATGCATGTTTCTCGAATTGGACGTCCGGCGTGTCCACCGGTATGGGATAGCCAGACAGATGAGCTGCCCAGCTAAGAAGAATCGCCAAAATGGATTCGTACTCCATAATCGCTTACCACACTCACGTTGAGAGCCGTATTACTCTTCAACTTGATGCGGCCGCCGACAGGCCTATCCTTGTGGCCCGTAACGGCCGCTCTTGCGATACAGTTTGCTTGGAACCCGCGCTGCATGCCGTGGCCTACCGCACGGATACACACATCAAATACGGCAAAGTTGTGATGCGAATCACAGTTTGGCGAAATAACCGAGCAAACCGCTTCGGCAAAATCTAAGTGGCTGTAATTTAAAGATATTAATCACCACCTGCTGTCAACGAATGAATCCACATATAATCAACACTCATTCAGGCTTGAGAGCTTATGATGGCTTCGTGTCGTAACGCGTTTTGCTTGCTATTGGTCGGCGGGACTCTATTTTTTCATACCGATCAAGCCGCCGGGCAGGATGTGTTCGATGATGTCGACATGACCAGCGCTGAAATGTCCGAATCGGAACTGACGCGCGAGGAATTGTTAACGT
>JAOTUB010000127.1 GCA_029864095.1 Gammaproteobacteria bacterium
GCTCGGTCGATGGGGGCTACTCCTGATTGACGGCGAATTCGATGCATTGGCCAAGGTTTCAAGCGGCGTCCTGCGCGATGTCCGACTCGCAGTCGTGCATTGCCTGCTGGTCGGATACCTGCCGGCGGCATTCCTGCACGCACTGCGGAGCGGCCGGCGGACCGTGCTCCTGCTGCAGGAGGCGCTGGCTTGTTCCCGCGAAGAATGCGAGATCCTGGCGGCATCGGTCAGGCTCAGCGGACGCGGTCTTGTGATCTTTGGCCTGATCGGAATGGCGCTGTCTTTCTCCGGCCCGTACATGGTGCCGCCGGTACCGGAATCTCCCTGGAACCCGGCGACCTGGAGCCCGGAAGTCATGTGGCACCGAATCCTCGGCCCGGCGATAGGGCTCTTCGGCTGGTGGCTCGGCTACGCGGTCGTCATCGTGTCATTGCGCCTGTCACGTATTGCCAAGAAGCTCGGCCAGATTGACCTTCTGGATCTTTCATCGCTCGCCCCATTCACGCAGCAGGGGCTCACCAATGCACTGCTGCTGGTCGGACTGCTTTCCATATCGAGCCTGATGATGATTGAGACGGGTTTCGAGAAGTTGACGATCCTGAACGGTGGCATCGCGCTGACCGTGATTGCGCTTGCAATGATATTCCCGCTACGGGGAGTGCATGCGAGAATCAATCAGGCCAAGAATAAGTCGCTTGCTTGGGTCAACGCGGAAATCTCGAGACGGCGAAACGCGTTCGAAGACTCAAACACGGAGCTAAGAGACGGTGGCATGGCGGACCTGATCGCTTACCGGGCTCTGATAGAAAACGTCCCCGAATGGCCGTTCACGTCCTCGACATACACTCGACTCTTTCTATACGCGCTATTGCCTTTGCTGTCGTGGAGTATCGGGATCGTCGCCGAGGAAATCTTGGCCCGCGCACTGTTTTAGCAGCGCAGAACGCCAAACTGGGGAGTTCAACCTGAGTTAGGTGCAGACGTTGAAGTCTGTGGCCTTCTCGCAAACCAGTCCACGCACGCGACTACAAGCTGAGGTCGACGAAGAATTGCGCGTCCTCGTAATGTTCGGCAGTTATTTCGCCGCCCTCGCCGTAATTGGGATCAAGGTTGCCACGACGCCAGCGCGACAGATCAACATTACCTTCGCAAAGCCGCGTCGCATCCAAATTGCCCTGCGGTATCACGGCGGCAACCGGCAGACTGACGACACCGCTATCGCTGCTAAGCGACACCGTTTCGACGTCGGAGATAGGCAGCCCGTTCGTCAACGTGCAGGACAAAGTTACGTGAATCGAAGGTACGATCGAGTTACCAGACGGCATCCATAAGATCGGAATATCGTCAGTCGAGCTAAACACATCGTTGCTCGATGGCGATGCGACGGTGAAACCGGCCGGTAACGCGACGTTGGAATTAGGTGCGTTGACGCCATTGTCACGATTGAACGCGACCGTGAAAATCGTATCCGCATCGTCGAAGTCGAAGCTGGCCGAATAGCTGAATCGTCCAATGACTGAGGAGTCCTCAGTCATTGTCTTTTGCATACCGTTGGCCAGCACCGTAAGCGAGTCACCACCGGTCAGTTCGAGGCTGGTTCGCCCAAACCCGTCGGTGCCAACTTCCAGTTCTGCAGTAACAACGGTTGCACCAGAGCCAGCGGCGATCACGTCAATATCGGCGTGGATGCCTTGCGTCGTTACATTCTCCGAAGACGTGTTGCTGCAGCCGCAGAGTACGGCCCAACTCAAGGCAATGCATGCGTTGCAAGACAGATTCATACAACGAAAGCTAGCATGCCCGTTGCGCAGAGCCAATCGACGCCGGCACAATTTTTCAGCGGACATCGCTATCCATTATGTAATCGCGTCAGCCTGGCCGCGCGCTGCGCGATCTCGCGCGTGGTGCCGCGAAAAATAAGCGCGTGAATCGGTAATAGCGCATACCAGTACAGCAAGCCCCAGACGCCAGCCGGATGCCAGTAGGCACTCATCCGAATGCTGCGCGGCTCGCCGTCATTCAGAGTGAACTCGAGGACGCCGGCGCCCGGTCCTTTCATCTCCATCAACAGTGTCAGACGCTCCTGCGGCTCGATCGCAATGACGCGCCAGGCATCGACAACGTCGCCCACCCGGAGTTCATCGGGGTGTCTGCGGCTGCGCCGAAAACTTGGTCCTCCCGCCATCCAGTCCAGCGCGCGTCGCAGCCACCAGAGCACTCGGCCGTAAAAAAAGTCGCCGTTTTCGCCAATCCGGCAAAGCACAACCCAAACATCTGCAGCCGAGGCCTCGGTTGTTGCGCTGCCTTCAGTCTGTTTCGCGTAGAAACTGTATTCTGGTCTAAAACTGCGACAAGCGATCGCGTTATCCACCCAGCGCGCGGGAACGGCATGCTGGCCGTCGGCTTCCAGTGCCTCGGTCGCGGCTTCATCAAAACTCAGCAGCTCCTGCGGTATCAGCGCCGCGAGCCGATCATCTTCTGCAATGACGTCCTGAGTCAGGCCGTCGATAAGTGCGCGTGCAACATTTGTCGGAACCGAGGTTACCAGCCTAAGCCAGTAGGACGACAGGCGCGGCGTGAGTACTGGCACCGGAATAATCAGCGGCCGCTTACTGACAATCGCGCCGTAACGTCGCATGATCTCGGCGTATGTCAGAACATCCGGTCCGCCGACGTCATACGTCTGATTGGCGGTTGTATCGTACTCGGGGATGTCGGCGAGATAACGCAGCAGGTTGGTCAGTGCGATAGGCGTTGATCGGGAGAATACCCAGCGCGGCGTAATCATGGCCGGTAAATGGTTGACAAGATCGCGAATAACCTCCCAGGCGGCCGAGCCCGGACCAATAATCATGCCGGCCCGCAGCTCCGTGACCGGCACGCTGCCTGCGCGGAGCGCGTCGCCGGTCTCCTGTCGTGAGCGCAAGTGTGTTGAACGCGGCGCCTTCGGAATCAGTCCGCCCAGATAGACGATACGTCGAACACCCTGACGTGCAGCCGCGTCGGCGAAATTTTTCGCCGCGACCAGATCCAGCTCCGGGAACGCTTTGCCGGCTGCCATCGAATGGACAAGATAATAGGCAGTGTCGACGCCTGCCAAAGCGGCGTCCAACGTCTCGGGCTGCAGCGCATCGGCCTGGCATAGCTCGACATCCTGCCAACCGCGCGCTTCGAGGACTTCGACGTTCCTGGACGTTGCGCGCACGACTCTGCCCTCTTTGCACAAGAAAGACGTCAGATTGCTGCCGATGTAGCCGCTCGCACCGAAGACGAGATAGAGTTGCCGCGGCCGTTCTGACTCCGTTGCCAAGAGTGATGCCCAGACTCAGATTTCTGACACGGTTACCCAGATACGGAAGAAGTTCCCGCCCATGACCTTACCCACGTCTTCGTCGCTGTACCCTCTGTCCAGCAGTTCGAGCGCGATTGCATGGAAATTGGCGCCCTCGTCAAAGCCGTCAACATACTTGGATATGCCTCGCAAATCCGATCCGATACCGACATGGTCGATACCGCCTATCTTTATGACGTGTTCGATGTAATCGACCATTTCCGCGACCGTGGAGATGTGTCGGCCGTGCGGCCAGATACCGATCACCCCACCGTTCTGTGCGATCGCCCGGATCTGGTCATCCGTTACTGCGCGATCATGATCGGTATATTCACGAACGCCGCCGTGACTGAACAAGACCGGGTGCTTCGACAGCGCCAAAACGTCCATCATCGTTTCGTTGTTTGCGTGTGCCATGTCGATGATGACGCCTAAGCGATTGGCCTCCTGCACGACCTCGCGCCCAAACGCGGTCAAGCCACCTGGTGAATATGGCCAGGTCTGTATGTGTCCAATTTCGTTGTTGCGAAAGTGAACCAACTGAATGAGGCGCAGACCGTTCCGGTGCATCTCGCGCAGCTTTTCGATATCACCTTCCAGCGCGTCACCACCTTCGAGTGCCGGCAGGATGGCAACCTGGCCTCGGTCGCGTGCTTCGAGCACGGCGGCGGGCGTATCCGCATGCACGGCGTAACCAAGATCGATAGTCTTGCGCAAGCGCGACAACCGGTCGGCCGACAAGGCATACACGTCTCCGGCAGCCGGCTTGTACTTGCCCTTCTTGACTTCCGTACCGTCACGATTCACGTACTGACCGTCATACGCCATGTCGGTGCTGATACTGGCGACCACGATGTCCATCGTGCTCCGGCGATAGTTTTCGATTTCCGCGGCGCTGATCGATTCGACATTTGCACGGTGAAAACGGCTTGGATGCGCATGCATGTCCGCAAATACGGTCTGACTGTGTATCGCTATAACACGCGGATCGGGAGCCGGCTCCTCGATCGGTGTCATTGTGCAAGCCGCTGACAGGGCCACTGTCAGCAGTAATAGTGCGGATTTTAGAAGTCGCATGATGGCGTCTGCGGTGATTTGGACTGACTCCAACTTTACTGGACCGCGGCCGCCTACGCCATCCAGACGGAAATCAGGACGCTGACCAGGCCTGCGAATGGATATGACTGATCTTATCTGCCATCTGCAGGCGGAAGAACTGTCGTAGCTCGGACAGCGCCAGCTGATCGTCATTGATCATCTGCTGCCGGAGCCCGTGGCAGAATCGTGCCGCATAATCGTTGGCGGATCGATAGCGGTCCAATTGCTCCTCATCGAGTTCGGCGTGGAAGCTGACGTTATCGAACAACCAGCCGTGCAGACGGTTCAGCAGTTCCGTGTCTGCCTGATCGAGGGCCAGCATCATCGTCGTAACGAACTTGTCGATTTCACCCTGAAGCTCGAGTTCCAGCAATGTGACGGTGCGGTCTTGCGTAGCCTTCCACACGACACAATTAAAATGACTGATGCCTTCGAGCACTTTCCAAAGGTCATCGAGGCATTCGGCACGCAGAGAGGTCAAAGGATCTGACGATTCAAGCCGGCCGATCATCCCGGCATCGAGGAACAGCGACAGCGCCAGGCCTTCATCGTCGTGAGAGACGAGTAGCGTTTCGTCAGTGTTTTTCAACACCGCGTCCTGGCTAAGGACTTTCGCAAGCGTTGGATCGGTGATCAGATAATCCCGCACGTCATGAGTTCGTCCGACCTGGTAGATATCGCTCAGCTGACGTTGCAGTTGGCGAAGCATTTAGTGGCGTTTGTTCGTGGCGTCGGAAATCGGCACGATACCCTGCTGGCGCAGCAGGTTCCCGGCACGCCGGCTGCCAGTCTTCAGCCAGACTTCATACATGCGCAGCACATTGACGTCGGACGCCGTGCTTGCACCATCACGAACTTCGTTAAGGACGTCGATCAATATCTGAAACTTCCTGGCAAGCTCCCGATATACGTCGGCGAAGGCATTGCCGCGGAATGTGCCGCGTATCTCTTCGGACAGGGAACCATAGGCATTCTCGCCCATGTGGATGTAGTAATCGACATCGACTGCCTTGGCCGCCAGGCCTTCCATAAAGAAACCGCTGATAAACAGCGCGACGTCACCGATGCGTTGCAGGTATTGATTTCGCTGCGCGGGACTCGGCGCATCGGCGGCATCGGCCAGCATCAGTGCCAGCGGTTTCAGACCGTAGGTCTCGCCGTCGTCTTCATACAGCTCTTCAGAGCGCGAGAACAGCGTCATGAGGTTGACGACATAGTGGGTGGCATGCGGGTCGACCTCAACGCCCTGCTTTTCGACAACGTCTTCGATCGACGCGCGAAAGTAGTCACGAAGATTGTGAACCGGCACTACACGATCATGATTCGGTCGATTACCCATATCATTGATTCCTAGTACGATTATGGTATATCGCAAACGGAGCGCGCTACTTGTGACGCGCTTCACGAATCAGTATTCTTCTACGGTTATTTCCGGGTGTTCTCGCGGCAATGCCACGCGAAACCAGATGAATGGTAGTAGCGGATTCGGCAACCAGTACATCCACGCCAGGTTGCGAACGCGCCGACCCTCGTCGAGATGAAGGTCCATCCAAACGTACAAGAACTTGTATGGGCAAAGTCCCGGAATATAATTCATTCGAAACCGATTGGTCTTGAGAAACTTCCTGCGAATATAGAAACTGCCTTCAAATGGCGTAATGCCCCATCCAAGTGGGCCATCCGCCAACACGGTGCCCGATGAACCGTAGCTGATGCGCACATTCGTCATTGTGTCGACTCGCTTTGCACCTGATCGATGCTAACGCGAATCGCCGCAGCCCAGTAAGGTGCAAGGTACGCGGCTTTCCTGCTATTTCCGGCTGGCTTGTCCGATGGCGGTAATTCGAGCTTCGGCAAAGCACGCAAGTCGAACCGAATAATCTGATGCTGATCGACGATGATCACGCCGGGAGTTCCGAAGACACCGTAGTCTGCAGCAACCTCGTCTCCGTCGGGCAACACCGTGAAGTCGTAACCGGCGTCCTTAATAAAGGCAACCGGGTCCCCATTCTCTCTGAAATTGATAGCAAGTATTTTCACCTCGTCAGCGTACTCGAGGCGCAAGCTCTGCAGGTGCGGCATCAGTGCTTTGCAGTAAGGACACCAAGTCGCCCAGAAAAACAAAATTACCGGCTGTTGCTGGATTTCGTCACCAAGTCGAACCATCTCGCCGTCCGCCGACTCCAGACTCCAGTCCGGCGCAGTAGTTGCCGGCTGTGCCAGCGCCGTGCCCGAGGCCAGTAAGACGAGTGCAAATGTGTTGGCCAATAGTCGCATCGGTCGATTGTTCCGAATAGGAAGGGGCTTTGTGTATCTGACCGGCGCTGTTCATCAATTATTACAGGGTCTACCAGTACATGAACCATGTCGACATTTGCTGCCGAGGCTTGTGCTAGTTTTCAGACATGTTCATCCCGGTAAAAGCCGATTTCAAGCTGAAACAGTGGCCTGTGTTTACCGTCCTCGTCTGCCTCGTGTGCTTTGGCGTTTTTCTCAAACAAGCGAGCGATTGGCGCGAGTTCAACCTTGCCGCGCAGCGCTATTGCATGAAGCCGCAGAGTCACCTGACCAAAATGGTGATGGCGAAAGTTCAAGCGATCAGGAATGCGGAGTCTTGCGGCGAGGTGATGTATGTACTGAGTATTTCGGACGACGAGGCGAAGGAAATCAGCGAGATCGTCAGCGACCTCAAGCCGCTCTCAGGCTTTAGCGCCGAGGACTCACGCACGTATGTGACGCAGATGCTGACCGATGAGCTGCGATACTTCCGGTCGATCGTGCCCGACGATCCGGATCACAATCTCGCCTATTACACTGGCTCGTGGAACGTCTTGCACATGATTTCATCGAACTTCGCGCACGGCGACTGGAGTCATATCATCTTCAACCTGATATTCTTCTTCGCGTTCGCAGCAACCGTCGAAGCACTTGTTGGCCCGATTGCATTCGTGATTTTTGTCTTCGTCAACTCGTTAATTATTGGCGTCACGGATTCAGTCGTATCCGAGCTGATTGACGGTCACCACTGGACGCTGGGGCTTTCCGGCGTCGTGATGGGCATGATGGGTCTGTTCGCCTATCTATTGCCGCGCGGCAAGATCCGCTGCTATTACTGGTTTGTCATACTATTCGGATCTGTCGCCGTGCCGGGATGGATACTCGCGGCCTGGTTCATCGGTGGCGACATGTATCAACTCTTCGCCTCGGATAATCATGGCGCGATCAACGTGCTGGCCCACGTCGCAGGCGGTGTAAGTGGCTATTTATATGGGTTTTTCTTCCTGAAGGGATCCAGGATGCTCGCGGCGTCCCTGCAGCAGGATCTCGACCAGGCCGAGATCAAACCGGGCTCCTAAAAAGGGGGCGGCAGCCAGGGCCGCCGCCCCCACCTCTATTGACGTTCGCGCTATCAGGCAGCGTGAATGTCGTACCAGGTTGAGTTATTGACCTCAAATGACCGAATCGTCGGGGTGCCCTCAATGGCGTCTTTCATCTTCTTGGATACCTCGGGATAGACGTCCCGCTGGTATTTTTCAGCATCCTGCCGGGTGTCCCAAAAGCTCATGGCGAAGGCCTCGTCTTTGTCTTTGTCGTAGAACGACAATTCATCACGAAATCCTTTTTGTTTCTTGAGTAACGGAATGACCTCTTCCTGGAGCCGTCGATTCAGCAGATCAAATTTTCCTGGTTTGAAGTGCGCATTGACCTGACGAACAAACATGACTGTCTCCTTATCGTCTAAATGGTACTCGCGCCTGAACATCCTTGCGATTTGCCGGCGCGCAAAGCCCATCGCGGCTAATATTGGAGCACAGGTGCTCGACGCTTGCATTGACATTTGTCAGTTCACGTTAGTAACTTCCACGATTTTTTCGTGCGCGCACTGCCGGTACAATTAGCCCTGCTTGAGGAATTGTTCCGTGCATGCACATGCCCACACTAGCCCGCTGCAGCTTGGTGGCGTCAGGAGCGCCTGCGAGTATTGCGCACTATTCGAATTGTGCTGGCCGAGGGGCCTGGACGCCTCTAATTTGCAACGTTTGCAGTCCATGGTCCGGCACACTGATGTCCTGCCCTGCGGCAGCCATCTGTTTCGAGTCGGCGATGAGTTCACAGCTATATACGCCGTGCGCTCGGGCTGTATCAAGAGCTATACGGTCGATCGCGGTGGGCACGAATTCGTGCACGGCTTTCACCTGCGTGGCGAAATGCTCGGCTTCGATGCCGTCTACCCGGACCGACATTGTTGTAACGCGCTGATTCTCGAATCCTGTTCGCTGTGTGTCATCCCGTATCGCGACATTACCAGGCTCAGCCAGGACGTTCCGAGTATGCAGCGGCAGCTAATTCGGGTGATGAGCCACGAGTTCGCGACGCAGCTGCGGAACCGCGGAGGATATGGCGCAACGCAGCGAGTTGCTGCGTTCCTGGTAAATATCTGCTCGCGCTTACGCCAGCCTGATTCCACAACGGACGTCTTTCGCTTGCCCATGTCGCGCGAAGACATTGCCAGCTACCTGAGTATTAGCCCCGAGACCCTGAGTCGCCTACTGGCAAAACTGCACGGTCTGGGCCTGGTCGATGTCGATCGTCGAAATGTCCGTCTCGTGGATGTCACCGGTCTCGATCAGATCGCGCAGGGAATACATTGACAGGGTCGGTCACACCGACCTTTGCTATAACGGCAGGTAGACCACCGTATTTGTCAGCAGGATCATGATGAACACCAGGCAGGTTACCATCGGGCCAAGGTAAATCGTGCCCGTCATACGGAAAAAGTAGCGATTGAAGTAGGGCAGCACATACATCATCGGCACAACGGCAAACAGCAGGTTGACGTACAGCCAGCCGTCCGTCCAGTAGACGGTTCCGGTTATCGCAAACGTCAGGTATTGGACGACGACAATCAGCATGAGTCCGAGCGAATTGCCAATTCCGGCAATGAGCATACTCTTCCGTTCGGCCTGCCCTTGCGTGCGCATCGCGCCATTGACACGCAGCGAGTTGGACAGAAAAAAGATGAAAAAGAACGGCGCATACACCACTAGCAGCACGAGTTCGACCGGTCGAAAAATGCGCACACCCATGAACAGGAAGCGGTAGTCGACGTGAAAAAAGTAATACACCGTAAACAGCAACAGGAAATAAAGGACGAACAAAGTGACAGCCAGCCCAACGGTCCGTGCGAGGTCCTTGCCGCTGATCTTCACGCCCCACATGTCCGGCACAACGCCATGCTGTTTACCGTGAAAGCGGTAGGCGAGCCAGAACATCACGAAGCCAACGATTCCATTCAGCACGGCC